>JAYVCD010000001.1:0-22700 GCA_043750125.1 Archangiaceae bacterium
CGGGCTCACCTCGAGGCCCGCATCGGCGGCGGGAAGAATCTGCTCGTCCAGCTTGGGCACGGACGTGACGCTCTCGCGTTCCGGCTCGGGCAGCGGCACCGGCAATCGCCACTGGGGAGTCATCGCTGCAATTGCGAGCGCGACAGTTCGGTTGCGTTCGCGCAGCGGGTCGCGGCGATCGAAAGTGAAAGTCCGACGCACCCACGTACCGGGCTTGAGCGCGACGCGCAGCAACAGCTTGCCTCGAGCGGGATTCGTCACCACCGCGACCGGACCCTTGCTGGAAGCGGCATCGAGCATCTTGTCGAGGTTACGGACTCCGTCGGCCCGGCGCACTTCGATCGAAACCTGCTCTGCGTCGAGCTGGGCGTTGAGCGTTGCCCGCAGTTGCCCCGAGCGAACTTCTCCGCCGCTCAGGCCGACCACCAGCAGCAATGCAACAGGGGCACCCATCTTCGAGGAATCCTCGAAGAGGAACGTTTACCACGCAGCTAGTTGGGGATGCCGCCGTTCTGGTGGCAGATGTTGCAAGTCGCCGGGTTGGTCATCGGCGCACCGGTCGAGTGGGCAAACCTCCAGGCGGTCTTGAACGCGGCGCCGGTGGTGGTGGTCGCCGTGCCGCCGGGCTCGCGGTGACACTGGTAGCAGCCGATGGGATAAAAATGTTTGGGGTAGGAAATTGCCCGGCTGTTGCCCTTGAAAGAAGGCACCACGCTGGCGAGGGTGAAGGGGCGGGTATCACCGGCTCCGCTCGCGGTGGTGGGGGCGTTGTTCCACGGCGTGGCGACCAGGTTGCTGCCCGCTTCGTGGCAGGCCGCGCAGTTGGGGTTGATCAGCGCGGTGGCCTTGTGATCGTAGCCCTTCGCCTGTTTCCCCCCCGAAGCCAACGCATGGCAGGTGGTGCACGCCACCCCGGCCAGAACGGTGGGGTGAGGAAGATTGTTGATTCCAAGCTGGGTCGAAGCGCCGGTCGCAGGGGGCTGGGGAATCGTGAAACCTCCGACGGGAATGAACGTCGGAACGCCGCCCGCAGCTCCGAGCCAGTTGGGGGCCGCAGCGCTGCCCGAGCCTGGAAACGAGTGACATGCGCTGCAGTCGGTGCTGCCCGACGCGGCGGTAAAGGCAGTGTGACTCTGGCCGGTGTAGCCGGGGCCGGGCTTCACATTCAGGTGGCAGCTGCTGCAGCGGCCGGTGGTGCCGTTCATCACCAGCGGGTTGGCCGCATTGAAGTTCAGGTGGAAGGTGGCCACCGCCCATTCTTTCCCCTGCACCCCCGCCACGCTCGAAGCCCCGGCCTGGGTGTGACAGAACTTGCAGTCCCGGCTCGTGACGTTGCTGTCGGCGTGGTTGATCTGCGAGAGAGTCCCCGCGGGGACTCCGGTGCTGGCGCTGGCCGTCGTCACCCGGGTCGAATTGGTCAGACCCAGCGGCAGGTTGTTGTTCGTCCCACTGACCGCGCCACCGCCATTGGTCAGGCCGTGACACTCTTTGCAAGTCGCCGGGTTGGGAGACAAAGGATGGAAGGCCGTCGCCTTGTTCCAGGCGCTGCCGGTCTTCTTCGCATCGGCGGCGTGACAGACCACACAATCTTTTCCAGTCACCAGGGCCGAGCCATGGTTCATGAACTGGGGCTTGTTGGTCGCGGTCGCTCCGAGGGGCATCGCGTAGATCACGCTGCTTTGGGTCGAAGCGTTGGGCAGCGGGTCAGAGCTGGCGTGGCATTCCAGGCAGGTCGTCGGCTGCGCAGTGACGCTCGGGTGCAGCAGGCCGGGCTGCCACAGGGTCGAAGCGATGGGAGTCGATGCGCCCTTGGCCAGCGCGCCCAGGTGGCAAGTCTTGCAGTTCTGGAAAGTGATCTGCGCTGAGCGGTGACGCATGCTGAACGTGGTGCCGAGGGTCACGTCTGCGCTGACCGCGTCTGCCATGCCCGGGTAGTGGCAGACCGTGCAGTCGGTGGGAACTGCCGTGTTGATTCGCGCGTGGAGCCGACCATCGGACCAGACACCGCCGGGGCTGGTGTGGCAGGTCGAGCAGTCGAGCGGGCCCACCCCGTTGACCGTTTGGCCGTTGATCGTCACCGGCGCGGTGAAGAGGGCGCTGTGATCCATCGGCTGCAGAATCGAAGCGGCCTTCTCGACGATTCCGTTCGGTCTCATCTGCGAATGACAGCTGGTGCACAGAGTCGTCGGCTGGGCGATGGGAGCCACCGCTCCACCGGGCGTCGCGCGGTAGTTCGTCAGCGAGGCGTGGTATTTGCCGTTGGCGAAGGCGGTGACCGTTCCATTGGTGTTGGTGTGGCAGTGCCAACACTTGCTGTTGTCTGGGGCGTTGGTCGGCCCGGCATTCAGCGCGGCGGGCACGGCGGGCGAAATATGCAGCATCGCGTTGTAGAGCGTGGCGGTGGCTGAGCTCGTGCTGGTGACGAGGTTGTTGGCCCCTGAACGATTCAAGGTGAGCTGGGGGATCGAGATGAACTGGGTCGGTGAGCTGATCAACGTCGAGCCCGGGTAAGGCTGCCCCCCCTTCCAGTCTCCGTTGGGCAGCGCGCCGGTTCCCGGGTTGTTGTAGTTCACGTAGGTGTTGGCGGTGGCGGTGGCCTGGTGACAGCCGAAGCAGTCGCCGGTTCCGTTGACCGAATGGTCAAAACCCAACAGGGTGGCCATCGCCGCCGGAGTGGTGCCCGCCTGCAGGTCGGGCCGCTGACTGAGGTGACAGGAAATACAGGTGGTGGCCGACAAGCTCGCCGGACCGTGAACGAACTTGCCCCCGGACCAGTTCGAAGTGTTGGTGTGACAGCCCGCGCAGTCCTGCCCGGCGCCGTGGGTGATGCCCGAGCTGTTGGTCACGTAGTCGAACGGCGAATTGCGAAACGCGGGGTCGACCCAACCGGCGAGGCTCGTAGGTCGCTCTGAGGCGTGGCAGCTTCCACAGGTGGCGGGTACCGGAACGCCAGGCGCGTGCACCGTTCCACCGGACCAGGCGGCCCAGGTCGTCGCGCTCTTGAGGTGGCAGCCGGCGCAGTCGCCCAGCGCATCACCCACGCGGTGATCAAATTGAAGGTTGGCGGGAAGCCCATTGGCCGAAGTCAGAACGCTGTTCGGCCTGGAATTGGCGTGACAGTCGACACACGAGGCGACCAGCGGCTTGTTGGCGTTCTTCAGCGGCAGGTGGAACAGCGTCGGGCCGGCGTCGGTCTTGCCCGTCCCCCAGCTCGAAGCGAGCGCGGGCGTCGGCGCCGAATGGCAGACGCTGCAGTCGAACGGAACGGCGCGCGTCGTCCCCGGGGCGCCGTTGAGCCAGGCGACCGCGTCGTGCTTCATCTCACCCGACGCGGGATTTCGCACCGGGTTGGTGGCGGTCGGGCCGACGAACCCGGTCGGCGCGGAAGGAGCGTGGCAGCCCGAGCAGGTGGCCGGAGACGCCAGCGCGTGGTTGGCCAGAGACGAGTGCAGGTTTCCGGGGAAGAAGGAACCAGACGAGGCTCCTTCGTGGCAGTTGGCGCAGGCGGTCAGCGCGGCCGGCGTGACCTCGGTGGTCGCGTGGTTCATCGGCATCGACAGGCTCTGCACCTGGGGCGTCAGCCGCGAAATCGAGGTGCCGGCGTAAAAGGGAATCAGCGCATTGACGGTGATGTCGTTGGCGGGATCCGAGACGTTCGACGGGGCACTTCCGGCGTCGAGCCAGGTGGTCGTCACGTGGCAGGCGCCGCAGTCGGAATTTCCTTTCTCGGGGTGGGTGAACCCGGCCTTGGGCAGCCTGGCCCACGGTGTCGAGATGTCGTGGCAGGTGGCGCAGCTGCCGGCGATGTTCGCGTGGTCGTAGGGGACCTTCGCTCCAGCCGGGTGACAGCCCAGGCACGACTGACTCGAAAACCCGGCGTCCGCGCCATACTCGACGACGCTGCTGTGGAGCAGATCCGAAATCGACTTGTCGTGGGTGTGGCAGCTGGTGCAGGTGACCTCGGTGAAGCTGCTGCTGGTCGCGAGGTGGCACGACTCACAGGAAAGCGGGCCATCGGACGGAACGACGGTGCGGCCCAACGCGTGGGCCGTGCCCGCGGTGATGGGAAAGAAGGTGTGGTTATCGCCGGTGATCCCGGTGGTCGGGGGTTTGATCCCTCCGGGTTTGGGCGAACAGCTGGCCACGGCAGCAATGACCGAAACGACGAACAACCATCGGAAATGATCGCGAAGGGTCATGGGGGCCTGTGAAGGGAGTCGCCTGAGCCGTTCAAGAACAGGCAGCCTTCATCTTAAAGTTGTCCTCCGATTTGAATCATTCCGCTTCCACCCAGGGGCGCCTGTAGGTCGGCGTCGGTGGGAGTGGGCTGCAGTCGCCCCATCGCCGTGCCCCGAAGCCACAGCCAGGACGTGATCGCCACGTCCGCCACCAGCGACGCACCCACCTCTTGTCCCGCCAGCCCGGCGGACCCCGCGTCGAGCTGCTGATGAAACCAGCTGCCCCGGGTGAGGATCCGCAGCCGGCTGATCGGCACCACCGTCAGCTGCAACCAGGCGGTGCGACCGCGAAGCCAGCCCAACTCTTCCTGGTAGCCAACGGTGAGGGAGGCCGCGCCGCCAAACAACCGGGGCAACGTCAGCTCGGGTCCAAAGCGCGCCTGGGTCAGGACGCTGGTCAGATCATGCGCCAGCCCAGCGGTGGCCCCGAGCCAGAGCCAGGGCAGCAGCTCGACCACCGCTCCCGCGTCGGCATGAAGGGCGCGCTGCCCGGGAAGGGTGACCCCGAGGGGAATGGGCTCTGCCGCCACCGTTCCCTGGTAGCGCCCGCCGGCGAAGATTCGCACCGTCGGGGCCGGCCGCCAGCCCAGGTCGAGTCGAACCCCGTCGACGAAACCGGGCGCCGCGGCGAGCAGCAGCTGCAGGTGGACATCGAAGGTCCGGCTGAGCCAGGCATGCAGCGCCGCCCCCAGTTCCAGCCGTCCGGGGACGAGCGCGCGCACCGCGTAACCCAGATGGGCCTCGACCTGCAGCAGTGAGCCGAGCGCGCCTTTTCCCGATTCGAAGCGGGCCATCGCGTACGCGCCCACCGTCCATCGGTTCAGCGAAAGCCCCAGCGAGACGGGGTCCGGCAACAACCCTCCATAGGCCCCCAGCTGAACGGTGTCGTCGGCCGAACGCCAACCCGCCTGGGCTCCATCGACGATCAGCAGGCCGGGGGTGAAGCGGGTCCAGGTGCGGCCCAGCTGCGCGACGATGGGAATTGTGGTGGGACGCCAGGACAGCTCGAGCTGGCGCACTTGCAGCACCGGAGTCCCGGTCAGCGGCGATCGGAAATTTGGCGGGCGCCGACTGAAGTTGAGCACGCTCAAATCAACCGACGCGTGCAGCCCACGCCAGAGGTGTACGTCGTAAACCCCGACGTCGATTCGCTGGACCTGGTACGGGCCCTGGGTCGAAGCGGCGTTGACCCAGCTGGTCTGCGAGAGGGCGACCGAAGCCAACCGGGTGCCGCTGTTCAACAGTCCCGCGGAGGACACGAAGTCGACCTGGGGCAGCGGCTGGGACGAAAGAATCTTGTTTCGTTCTTCGAGCTCGGCCTCGTCGGGCAGGGGCGGCGGCGCGCTGGGGGGAAGCGGGGGCTCGGCGCGCGCCACCGAGATTCGATCGCCGACTTTCAGCCCTTGCCCGGTGCAGGTGGCAAACCGCTCGGCCAATGCCGAAATGGTGCAGCGGCCCACCGAACGGCCCGAGCGGGTCACCGTCATTCCGGCGCCCGAAGTCAGGCCGTCGGCGCTGCCCCGATCGAGGTAGGCGGCGCTGGCAGTGAGGAAGGTCACCTGGCCCGACCCCTGACTGGAAGGGCTCGGTGAAACCGATTGAACCGGGGCGCGACGCTTGGCCGCGGGCCGCTTCCTGGGAGCGGCGGCCGCGCTGGCGCACAGCAGCAGCACGAGCAAGGCGCCGGACTTCACTTGATGACCTGCTGGTGACACTCGTAACAGCGGCGGTCTCCGCACTGGTACCCAGGTACCTTGGCGTGGATCTGGTCGGTGCGCAGCGTGCCGCCCGGGGCCGAGCACAGGTGCTCGTGACATTGGGTGCACGCGGCGGTGCCGGTGTTGCACGCGCGTCCCCCGGCCGTCGCGGACAGCGAGGTGTGGCAGCCCAGACAAGCGATGTTGGAATGGGCGCCGGTCGAAATCGGGTAGCAGCGATCATGGTCCGGGAAGCGGGCGGGCTTGAACCGAAACGCATTGTGACAAGAGCGACACGTGCCGGTGAAGCCGAGCGCCGCGTGGTCGAGCGGCGTGCCCTGGGTGCGCGCGAGGTCGGCCTGATGACAGGCGGCGCACTCGACCGCCGCGCGGGCAAAGCGTCGCCCCGAGGTCGCTTCCGAGTGGCACTCGAGGCAGGGGATGACGGCGTGGGCGCCCACCAACGGAAAGTCGGTGCGGCGGTGAGCGTCGGCTTCGAAGCGGGAAGCCCACGAGGCGGTGTCGTGACAGCCCTCGCATCGCGTCCCGAGATCTGCAGCGTGCACGTCGGTGTGGCAGCCGCTGCAGGTAGTCGGGACCGGACGCTTGAAGTCCTGGGCGTGGCAGCCGCTGCACGAGACGCTCGAATGGCCGCCGGTCAGCGGAAAACCGGTGCGATCGTGGTTGAAGCGCACTTCGGTCCACGAGGTCGTGACGTGGCAGCGCGCGCAGGCAGTTTCCCCTGACGCGGCGTGACCCTGCCCCATGCTTTGGGGCGCCAGCGGCAGGTTGAGCGGAGCATCGACGCTCTTCGCCGAGCTCGCAGCCCGGGGTTTGGCTTTCTGCGCAGGCGGGGCGGCGAGCAGGAATACCAACAGCGCGAAGGCCCTCATGGCTCGAACCCCTTCAGGCCGCCCTGATGAAAGTCCGAATGGCAGCTCTCGCATTCCTGCCCGAGCGGGCGGTATCGGACGGCCGACAGACCCTTCGCCAGCACTACCGGGCGATGACAGCCCTCGCACTTCACCGCCGAGTGCTTGCCTTCCAGCAGGTAGCTCGTGAACGGCGGCTGGTGGAGAAACTTCGTCTCGGTCCACGACTTCGTTTCGTGGCAACGCTCGCACTCGGTGGGGGCCCGGGGCGACTGGGCAAACTGGCCCGCGTGAATGTCGGCGTGACAACCGGCGCAGGTCATCGGCAGCGGCCGATATTGCACCGGGCTGTTGGGCGAAGGCGCTCCATGACATTTCTCGCAGGGCGTCGAGCTGTGCTTGCCGGTAAGCGCATAGCGGGTATCGCGATCATGGTTGAGCTTCACCTTCTTGAACGACGACAGCTGATGACAGCTGGCGCAGGGGTGGGCGTCGAGCTGGCCGCGATGCGCGTCCTTGTGGCAGCTGTCACACTTCTCGACCGGACGGGTCCACTCGAAGCTGGCGAGGCTGAACAGCTCGGGCCGCTTCTTGCGCTTGAGCTCGATGTGCAGCGACCTGGAAATCAACGCCGCGAGCGCGGGGGTCTTCAGGTGGCAGGCGTTGCAGGCCACCACCTGGTGCGCGCCCTCGAGGGGATACGAGGTGTCCTGGTGCTGGTCGAGGGTGAAGCGCGGTGGCATGAAGCCGTCGACGGTGTGACAGCTGCCGCAGTCCTCGCGCTTTTTTCCGGCCGCGCCCTTCATCTGGCCCAGGTGCGCGTCGGCGTGGCAGTTGGCGCACTGAGCGAAGGGCAGACCCTTGAACTTCGCCGGCTTTCCGGCAGAAGGCCCATGGCAACTGACGCACGCCACGTCGAGGTGTTCCCCTTTGAGCGGGTACCGCGTCTTGTCGTGAAACGCGCGCTCGAGATTGGCGTTGCGCAGCAGCTTCCAGCCCTCGACGACGTGACAGCTCTGACACCGCTGCCCCAACTTTCCCTCGTGGGGGTCTTTGTGGCAGTCGGTGCAAGATCGGTTTTCGATCGGCGCGAGCTTCAGAAAGGTCTCAGAGACCGGCGGAGGAAAAGCGCTCTTCGGGGTGGTCTCGTCGCGGACCGAAGGGTGACAAGCTTCGCACTTCACCTTCAGGTGCTTGCCCTTGAGCGGATACCTGGTCTCGGCGTGGTTGAAGTCCGGAGCGGGATTCCACGCTTTGACGTCGTGGCACGCGCCGCAGTCGTCCCCGACCTGGCCGCGGTGATCATCGAAGTGACACGAGCGGCACTCGCGCGGCAGCCCGAGCATCGTCTTTCGTTCGGGGCTCTTGTCGAGCAGCTTGAGAATCGTGGGGTTGAAGATCCGCTTGCGCTCGTGACAGGTCTTGCACGCGACCTCGAGGTGCTTTCCCTCAAGCGGCCAGCCGCTGCGGTGGTGGTCGAAGCCCTTTTGCCCGCCGGCGCCCCAGTCGATCATCTCGAACGCGGCTCCGCGGTGGTCGGCGTGACACGACTCGCAGTTGCGCTTGTCGGACGCCATTCGCCCGTGAAGACCCAGGCCCTTCTCGACCCCGGGCTTGAGCTCGGTGTGGCAGCTCAGACAAGACTCTTGCGACAGCTGCCCTCCCGCCGGGTGGCACTGGGTGCATTGCGAAATTCCTTCCAGCCGGGCGTGCGGTTTCGCCAGGTCTCCCGGCGAGAAGATGTCGGCGAAGGCAACTGCGGCCCAAAGCGCCGCAACCAGGCCCGGCGCAATTCCTCTCAACGAAAAATCCAGGAATAGCCAAGGTAGAGCGAGACGGCGATGTGCGCGGTGATCATCACCACCAGCAGCACCGCCAGCACGACGTGGAACACCCGCCACACCGACAACATCCGGCGAATGCTGGCGTAGAAGGTCACCTGCGTTTGCAGCTTGCGAAGCTCTGCGAACGAGTGGCGAAACTCGCGGTAGTGCGCTCCGGTGGGGAACTCACCTGCGACCGCCCCCAGTGCCACCTGGTCCCGGGCTCCAAGGATCGGGCGGTTGATGAGGAAGCTCAGCAGCGAGCCCGACTTCGAGGCAGCGTCGGCACGCGCCAGAACGGCCTTCACCTTTCGAATGTCGGTCACCTCGGTGACCGAATCGAGTCGCGCGCTCATTCGGGCTTTTACTTTTTCCAGGCGGGTCGTCACTTCGCCCAGACTCTGGGTTTTCCCCTCGGTCGACGGGACCAGCTTGAGGATGAAGCGGCCGACGACTCCTGTCGCCACCACGATGGCCAGGGACACGCTGGTCGACGTGGCGAGGACGTTGTTCGAGCGGAAGGTGGCGTGGAAGGCGATCACCAGCGGGCTCATGAACCCGACGAACTGGTGGAAGGTCAGCCAGCCTCGAATCGAGCCTTTGCCCTTCAGCACGCTCCATCGTTTGCGCAGCGCGTAGATGAAGTTCGACATCATGAACAGCGTGGCCACGATGCCCACCCCGTGGCCCCACGGGCCCGAAGGCTTCAGCGCCGCGTGCGCCGCGCTCTTCACCCGCTCGGAGCCCGAGAGCGGATAGTAGGAGAGGCCCTTGAGCGTGAGCAGCGCGACGATCGCCGCCCCGAGGACGAACAAGCCGAGGGCAAAGCGACGTTGGGACCGTTCGACCTCGGCCAGTTTGGCGCTGCCGCGTTTGGCCTTCGTCGCGAGCGCCTCGCCGTGGAGCCGCCGCAGCGTGACTCCGCTGTTGGTCAAGAACTCGGTGGGCAGCTCGCCCCCCAGACAGGCGATCACGAAGTCATTCGACATCTTTCCGACCCGGCCGCCGTACTCGAGCCGCACCCAGGCCGGGTTGACTTCTTTCACCGTCGACGGCATCAGCGCCCGAATTCGCCCCGCGGTGACCAGCTCTTGAAACTTCTTTCGGTTTGCTTCGCGCCCGCGCCCGAACACCGCCTGCCGGTAGCTGAGCGTGACCTTCGCTTCGGTCTCTTCGGCAATTTGAATCGCCGCTTCGAGCGCCGAATCACTGCCTCCGACGACCAACACCTTCGAGCCCTCGTACTGCTCGGCGTCGATCAACCGGTAGGTGACGTTGGGAAGATCTTCGCCCGGCACTCCCAGCTTGCGAGGGGTGCCGCGCCGGCCGATGGCGAGCACGACTTTCCGCGCGCTGACGATGCCCTTGCTGGTGGCGATCAGAAAAGCCCCGTCCCCGCCCGAGACGCCGGTGACCCGAACGCCCTCTTCGACTTTCAGGTTGCCCTTCGCAATCGCATGCTTCCACCCGGCCAGCAGCTGCTCTTTCGAGATCAACGCTCCGCCGAACTTGCCGACGAAGGGCAGCTCGACCCGCTCGCTCATCACGATTTTCTGGCGCGGGTAGTGGGCGATGGTGCCGCCGATGGAATCCTGCTCGAGCATCCGGAACGTCAGGCCTTCTTTCCGCAACCCCAACGCGGTGGCCAGGCCGGCGGGCCCGGCGCCGACGATGGCCACGTCGACCTGGTCTTTGAGCTTCCGCGAGGGCGGCATCGTCAGCTTGAGGTGGGTCGCGACCTGCAAGCCCTGGGTGATCGCATTTTTGATCAACCCCATTCCGCCCAGCTCGCCGACGATGTGGAGCCCGGGCCGATTGGTCTGGAAGAACTCGTCGACTTCCGGAAGATCGATGCCCCGCTCGCTGGTGCCGAACACCAGGCTGATCGCGTCTACCGGACATTCGTTGGCGCATTTCCCGTGACCAATGCAGGCCGCAGCGTCGATCAGCGCGGCCTTGCCATCGATCACGCCCAGAATGTCGCCTTCCGGGCAGACCTTCAGACACGAGAGGCTGCCCATGCAGGTGTCGAGGTTGACCACCGGGTGCAGGGTGGCTGGCTGGTTGCGACCTTCGGCCCTCGACAGGGCGAGCGTCTGCGCGTCGCTGGCCTCACGTTGCGATCGCGCGCGCGACAGCCACAGCATCGCGAGAATCCCCACGCCAAAAAGTGCGGACAACGCGATGACTTCGACGTTCATTCGTGGACGGTCCGACGATTCGTGATGAGGCCCTTGAACTGGGGTCGAACAGGGGGTGGCGAACCATGCACGAAAGATCCAGAAAACGCCGCCCAAAAACTGGGGGTGGGATTCCGAAAAAACCGCCCTTCGTCCTGACTCAGAGTGTGTGGGGCCTGCGGCTACAGCGCTTCTTCGCCAGCAGCAGCAGGGCAACGAGGCCGAACGGAACTTCTACCGCGGAACCCCACAGCCCAGGCCGAGATGAATTTGAGGGCGCCCTGCGTCCCCTCTTCTGAATCGGCCCTCCGTCAGACGCGCCGTTGGGCTGCCCGCGAAAGTGGGCCTGCAGGGCACGAAACTGCAGCTCCCCGCGGCGCTCGGCCAGGTAGACGAACGCGATGAATTCGGTCAGCGGCATCTGCGCAAAGAGGTTCTGCCGGACGGCTGGGGCGCAAGCGCGTCGACGCCCCCCGGCGGCCTCGCGTTTCCCTTATCGGTACGTTGTTGTTCGTCTCACACGAACCCCGGCCTCGGGCGGCTCAGTGCTTCTTTTTCAGCGCCCGGGTGTCGGCCACAGTCTGGTCGGCATATTCGGCGGCGAACCGTTGGAGCCGCTGGGTGGCCTCGAGGTCGGAAGAGGGTTCGCCCAGCCACTGCTTGACCTGCGGCTGGGTCACGGCCGGATCCTGCAGCTGGCTCTGGGCCAGGGCCCGGCCCGCACTGAACGCCACCTGCTCGAAGTCCTTCTTGCTGAACCGGCTGGGGTCCACCGTGTCGTTGTTGGCTTCCATCGGCTCGACCAGGCAGCTGACCGCGTTCACCGCCGCATAGCCGAGCAGCGGATTTCGGTACCCTTCGAGCAGCGCAGCCCGTTCGACCACCTTCGAAGCGTCGGACTGGGCGAGGCTGCCGGTGCCGATCTCGGAGGGCGAAGGCAGGACCTGCTTGAACTTCAGCGCCACCGGAGGATCTTCGGGTTTCGCTGGAGCCAGCAGGGCCAGGTACTTCTTCAGCCCTGCGTTGCTGCCGCCCGCGCCCGGGTGATCGACGCCCACCGCCAGCACCTGAACCGGCTTTGCGACCGGAGCGTCGGCCGGCAGCCGACTGGCGTAGTCCTGGACCGCGGCTTTGATCGCCTCGGCTTCCTCGGCGGTCGGCTTCTTCTTGTGGTGGAAGGCATTGTGGGGAGCCAGCTCTTCGATGAAGGCCTTTTGCGACTGGCTGCTCTTCTTCTTCACGAAGTCGGCGAGCGCTCCTTCGAGCTGGTCTGCCTTCAGGAATCCGGGCGGTCGCTTTCCGCTGCTCGCGAAAGCACGCATCTGTTCGAAGTAACCCTTCGCGAGAGCGGCGATCAGAGGGGTGGGGTCCACCGGGGACGAGTGTCGCCCCGCCACGACAGCGGTGTGAGCCGCCAATCTTGCCAGGTCCCAGTCCAGCGGGCCGGTGCCGGACTTGTCGCAGTCTCCCCACCCCCACACCGTCTGCCCGTTGGGGCCGGTATGCGTCATCAGGTTTCCGTAGTGCGCGTCGCCCACGAGCAGGCCCCGAGGCGCAGCCGTCGGCCGCGTCTGGACGGAGGCGGCGTACGGGCCGCGCACGTCTCGATAGAAGTTGGCGGGCATCGCGGTGAAGAAGTGCGCCGGATTGGAGGCCATGTGCTCGAGCTTCAGCTGCGCGTCGGCGGCGGTCAGTCCGAGCTGCTGGTTGAATTCGTGGACGAACTCGACCGCGGCCTCGGTCGGTCGTTTTACCGACGCCTCGGCCGGTCGCGCGCTCGCCCCCCGTGGCGCACCGCAGAGCAGCCCAACACTCACCAGCGTCAGCACATTTCGAACCATCGTCGAGGGGGCCATGTGCGGTTTCTATTGCACACAGTTGCCGCAGAATGCTTTGCAAAGTGGGTGCGCTGTGCAACGAGTCGCAGATCATTTTTTGCGCCTGGGCCCGGGCGCTGAGAGCCAGACGTGAGCCCGAAAGAAGACCTGCGCTTGACCCAGACTCATTCGCCCGCGGATCCGATGGACTGCCTGGCCGGCGGCGGCGAGATGGGCGAAATGATGCGCCAGACGGACTGGTCGCGCACGCCCGTGGGCCCGGTGTCCGGCTGGTCCCAACCGTTCCGCACGATGGTCGGGTTGGTGCTTCGCAACCGCTTCCCGCTCAGCCTCTGGTGGGGGCCGGAATTGGTTCAATTCTACAACGACCCCTTCGTCCCCACTCTGGGTGCCAAACACCCGACCGCCAGCGGCCAGTCTGGCAGGGAATGCTGGGCTGAGATCTGGCACATCATCGGCCCGATGATCGAAGGCCCGTTCGCCGGCGGACCGGCCACCGGCAGTGAAGACCTCTCGCTTTTGATTCACCGCAGCGGCTTCTTCGAAGAGACCCACTTCCGGGTCGCCTACAGCCCGGTTCCTGACCAGACGGTGGCCGGAACCGGCATCGGAGGAGTCCTCGCGACCGTCTCTGAGACCACCCTTCAGGTCCAGGCCGAACGACAGCTGAAGACGTTGCGAGAGCTGGCGGTTCAAGCGCCCGGCGCTACCTCGGAACGGGGGGCTTGTGAAAACGCCGCGGCGGTCATGCTCGGCAACCCGGCCGACGTTCCCTTTTCGCTCTTCTATCTGCTCGGCGAAGGCCCCCAGGCGCGGCTGGCGGCCTCTTCGGGGTTTGGCGCAGACCCTGCGTCCGCGCGCCCAGCGACGATTGATTACGAAAGCCGCGACCCCTTGCCGCTGTGGCCGCTGGCGACCTGCGTGGCCCAGCGCAAAAGCGAAGAGGTCGAAAAGTTGGATTCGCGGTTCGGTTCGCTGCCCACCGGTTCCTGGGCAGAGCCTCCACGCTCGGCTCTGATTCTTCCTCTCGCTGCTCCCGACCAGAAACGTCCTTACGGGGTGATGATCGTGGGGCTCAGTCCCCACCGCCGGCTGGACGAGAGCTACCGCAGCTTTCTCGAGCTGGCCGCGGCGCAGGTGGTCACTGCAATCCGCAACGCCCGCGCGCACGAAGATGAGCGCAAACGGGCCGAGGCGCTGATTCAGCTCGACCACGCGAAGACTGCGTTCTTTTCCAACGTCAGCCACGAATTTCGGACTCCGCTGGCGCTGATGATCGGCCCGATTGAAGACGCGCTGGCGGCTCCGAATCGCGTCCTCGGCGGTGAGTCGCTGGAAATGGCCCACCGAAACGCGCTGCGACTGCTGAAGCTGGTCAACTCGTTGCTCGATTTCTCGAGGATGGAAGCGGGCCGGGTCGAGGCGTCCTTCCAGGCGACCGATCTCGCGCGATTGACCATCGATCTCGCCAGCCAGTTCCGCGCGGCGATGGAAAAGGCCGGCTTGCGATTGGTCGTCGAGGCTCCGGCGCTGTCGGTGCCGGCTTTCGTCGATCGCGAGATGTGGGAGAAAATCGTCCTCAACCTGCTGTCGAATGCGTTCAAGCACACCTTCGAAGGCGAAGTGTCGGTTCGACTTGCGACCGCGGGAAAGTTCATCGAGCTCACGGTGCGCGACACGGGAACTGGAATCCCCGAGGACGAGCTGCCGCGAATCTTCGAACGGTTCCATCGCGTTCGAGGATCGACTTCCCGCAGCCACGAGGGGACGGGCATCGGGCTGGCGTTGGTCAGAGACCTGGTCAAGCTGCACGGGGGCCGAATCGAGGCCCGCAGCCAGGTGGGCAAAGGCACCTCTCTGACGGTTTCGATTCCCATCGGCTCAGCCCACCTGCCCGCAGACCGCATCGAAGCGGCCAAGGCGTTGACCTCGACCGCCGCCGGTGCGGCGGCGTACGTCGATGATGCGCTTTCCTGGCTTCCGTCCGATGACTCGTCCCGAGACGGGCTGGCGATCTCTTCGTCCGAAGGGGAGCCCGTTCCCGTCGCGGGTGAAGCGTCGGCCCGGCTGGTGTTGGCGGACGACAACGCGGACATGCGCGAGTACCTGCGGCGCCTGCTGTCTGCCCATTGGACAGTGGAAGCCGTGGGAGACGGCCTTCAGGCCCTCGAGGCCATTCGCCGGCAGCGCCCGGACCTGTTGGTGGCCGACGTGATGATGCCCGGCCTCGATGGACTGGGGCTGACCCGCCAGCTGCGCACCGACCCGGCCGCCGGAGGCCTGCCGATCATCCTGCTCTCGGCACGAACGGGCGAAGAGGCCTCGTCTGAAGGTCTCGCCGCTGGAGCCAACGATTACATCGTCAAGCCTTTCTCCGCTCGCGAGCTGATTGCGCGCGTCAGAGTCCAGCTGGAAATCGCACGCTCTCACCAACGCGTCCGCGCCGAAGAAAGCGCCCGCGTGGCCGAAGAGCAGCGCCGACAAATCGCCGAATCGTCCAATCGCGCCAAGGACGAGTTTCTCGCGGTCCTGAGCCACGAGCTTCGCAATCCGCTCGCGCCGATTTTGACCGCGCTGCAACTGATGAAGTTGCGAGGCGACCCAGGCTCGCCTCGGGAACGGGCGATCATCGAGCGGCAGGCGAAACACCTGGTCCGATTGGTGGACGACCTGCTCGACCTGTCACGCATCAGCAGCGGCAAGCTCCACCTCGAAAAGAAGTCGGTCGAAGTCTCGGCAGTCGTCGCTGCAGCGGTCGAGCTGGCCAGCCCGCTTCTCGAGCAGCGCCAACACCAACTGGTGCTCAAAGTGGGTTCAATCGGAATGCCGGTGGTGGCCGATGGGGTTCGGCTCGCCCAGGTCCTCTCGAACCTTCTGGGCAACGCGGCGAAGTTTACCAACCCGGGGGGGACCCTCACCCTCTCGGCCCAGCTCGAAGCCCAGAGCGTGGTCTTTCGGGTCAAAGATCCCGGAATCGGCATCGACCCTGCCCTGCTGCCTCGGGTATTCGACGCCTTTGCCCAGGCCGCTCAAGCGTCAGATCGAACGATGGGGGGGCTTGGCCTGGGGCTGACGATCGTGAAGAGCCTGGTCCTGCTCCATGGAGGCCAAGTCGAAGCGCACAGCGCGGGTCTTGGAAAGGGCTCGGAATTCGTGGTCCGGATCCCGATCTCGAGCGACGGCTTCGCGCCGACGGCCGGGCTGCCCCCGGGCGCGCCGGGTGGCCTTTCCGCCAAGGCTCCGGGCTTGCGGGTGCTGGTGGTCGACGACAACCAGGACGCCGCGATGCTGCTGGCCGAGGTGCTGGAATTCGAGGGGCACACGGTCGTGGTGGCCCATGACGGCCCGACCGCGCTGGTGGCTCGCAAGACGTTCGTGCCTGACGTGGCCGTGCTCGACATCGGGCTGCCCGGAATGGACGGGTATGAGCTCGCGCAACTGCTGCGGTCCCGCTACCCCGCGGACCCGCTGCGAATCATCGCCCTCTCTGGGTATGGCGCTGCGCGGGACCGGGCGCGCGCGAAGGAGGCAGGCTTTGACGAACATCTGGTCAAGCCGGTCGACATCCAACGGCTGTCCCGGTTGCTGCTTTCTGTTCCGGCGCTGAGCAGGTGATCGGGCCTCTCGGGTGAAGCCTGGCGGATGGTTAACTTCAGGGTTAACTGCGCGCGGGTGACAAAGCCAAAGTGAGCGTTCTGGTCCGGGTGCCGCCAGCCGACGCCTTCGACGTCTTCACCCGGGAAAGCGCGCTGCCCGACGATCATCCGGTGCGTCACGGGGTGGTGGGCGCCGCGTTCGCCCAGCGCATGGGGCTGTACGTGTTGTCCCGCGGGGGCTGAGCAAACAGAAAAACGGGCGCCTTCCGTGGGGGAAGACGCCCGAATTCCTGTTTTCGAATTTCTACAAATCGCTTAGCGCGGGAGGTTGCTGATCAGCGACTTCTTCATTTCATGCGCGTTCGCCATGACCTTGCTCATCATTTCGTACATCCGGTTGTACTTGCCGAGGTTCTTCTGGAACTCGGCGATTTCCGCTTCGCTCGCGTTCTTCCCGGGGAAGGGCGGCTCTTCCAGCGCGCCGAGGGCGGCGGCGGCCTTGTCCTCGATGGTGCCCGTCGCCTGAATCTGGGGGCTGGTGGTCGGGGCGGGCGTCGTGTTGCCGCTGGGGGGCGTCGCGGTTCCGCTCGGAGGAGCCGGGGTGGAGGTCGCGGGACCTGAGCTGCCGGCCTGCGTTCCAGGAATCTGGGCCTTCAGCGCATCGAAGAACTTCTGCAGCGCGGCCAGGAACTTGGTCAGTTCAGCCTGGGTGGCGTCCATTCCGGGGAAAGCCGGCGGAGTCAAACCACCCGGCAACGCCGGCTGATCAATGGTCGCGTTGGGCGTCGAGCCGATGTTCGACATGTCCGTCACCAGCTTGTCGAACTGCGCGAGGGTGCCGACCGAGTCCGACCCCTTCGCGCGGGCCGCCAGCGCCGCCTTCTCGTACATCGCGAACGCCGCCTTGGCGTCCGGCGTCAGCAGTTGCTGGTTCTCGGCGACGAACTTGGCGAGGTCCTCGAACTCTTTGCCGGCCGAGTTGCCATCGAGATCCCGCGCGCCCTTGCTGACTGCTTCCGCCAGCTGCTTGGCGGTGATCGAGTTGGGGCTGGTGTTGGCGGCGGCGAGCTTGTTGAGCTCATCACCCATGCCTGCGTCCTGGTATTTCGGCAGGCCCGCGGCTTCCATTTCCTTCACCATCTTGTTGAAAACCGGAGTCGGGATCCCCGTCTCGCCCGCGGCGCGCGCGGCCTTGGCCGCCTTCTCGTAGACCGCGAAGGCCGCCTTCGCCTCAGGAGAAAGCTTGCCCTCGTTCTTCTTCACGAAGTCGGCGATCTGCTTGAACTCCTGCCCGGCGGCCTGACCATCGAGGTCCTCGGTGCCGGCCTTGATCGCGGCCGCCATTTCCTTTCCGGAAATCGAGCCCGGGCCCGGGTTCGCAGCGCCGAGCTCCTGCATCGCCTTCGCGGCGCTCACGTCCGTTTGCGGAGCTGCGGGACCTACGACCGGGGGCTTCACCCCGACGTTGCCCATGTCTTTGACGAGCTTGTCGAACTGGGCGAGCGTTCCCACCGAGGTCGAGCCGCTCTTGTTGGCCGCGAGAGCTGCCTTCTCGTACATCGCGTACGCCTTCTGCGCGTCGGGCGACAACAGCTGGTTGTTCTCTTTGACGAACTTCTGGAGGTCCTTGAATTCCTTCCCGGCCGATTGCCCGTCGAGATCGCGAGCCCCCTTGCTGACGGCCTCAGCGAGCTCCTTGGCCGAGATCGAGCCGGGCTTGGTGTTCTTCGAGGCCAGGTCCTTCAGCGAATCACCCATGCTCTGGTCCGCAAAGACCGGGGCGCCGGCTTTCGCCATGTCGCGCACCATTCGGTTGTAGGAGCTCTGGTCGATGCCGGTCTGGCCCTTGGCCTGCGCTGCTTTCGCTGCTTTCTCGTAGACCCCAAACGCCTTCTTCGCTTCCGGAGAGAGCTTGGTCTCGTTCTCGCGGACGAACTTCGCGATGTCTTTGTATTCCTTCCCCGCCGCCTGGTTGTCCTTGTCCGCGGTGCCCTTGATGATCGCGTCGGTCATTTCCTTCCCCGAGATCGAACCGTCTTTCGGGTTGTTCTTCAGCAGCTCTTTCATCGCCTCGCCCGCGCTCACGTCGCTGGCGGCGGGCTTGGCAGCCACGTTCATCGCCTGGGTCATCTTCGCGTAGGCGCGGGTGTCGATTCCGGTCTGGCCGTTGGCCTTCGCGAGCTCGACCTGCTTCTTGTAGACATCAAAGACCTTCTTCGCTTCCGGCGAGAGCTTCGGGCCGTTGCCGTCGACGAACTTCTTGATGACTGCGTATTCCTTCCCCGCCGCCTGGTTGTCCTTGTCTTCGGTGCCCTTGAGGATCGCGTCCGCCATTTCCTGACCCGAGATCGACCCGGGCTTGGTGTTGTTCTTCGCGAGATCCTTCATTGCCGCGGTGGCGCCTGCGTCCTTGGGGGCAAAGAGGCCTCCGAGCAGTTTGGCGGCGGTCGGGTTCAGCGTGGGCAGCGTCAGTTTCGGGATGGCCATTTGTGTTTTCCCCTCAAGAAGGAGTGCGGTGTGTGAAAGGATTCTCGCGCCCCGGCACGGTGGTGTTGCCGCGCAGGTTGACCGAAACAGGAGGGTGGGAGGCGATCTTTTCGGGGGTTTGTGGACCCGGAAGCCAAGCGGGTCGGCGCCTGTGGCCTGCCAGTCCACACTGCCCAGTCAGTCTACGTTTTGGACCACGGTTTGAGCCCGGACAGGCTCTCGCCGTCCCGCAGCACCTCTTCGACCTGGGTCCGCTCGCGGGCGCAGAAGCTCTCCACCGCCGCCTGGAACTTCGGCTGGTACACCCGATGGGCGCTGTGAATGGCGGTCGGGACAAACCCGCGAGATATCTTGTGTTCTCCGCCGGCGCCGGGCTCGAAGACCTTCAGCCCCCGCCCGATGCAGTCGTCGATCGAGTGGTAGAGGCAGACGTGAAAGTGAAGAAAGGGGTGCTCTTCGAAGCAGCCCCAATAGCGGCCGTAGAGTCGTTCGGAAGTCGAGAGGTTGAAGGCGCCGGCGATCATCTTTCCCCCGTGCTCGGCGACGACCAGCTCGACGCTTCCTTTCAAGGCGGCGAAGGCGCGCAGGAAGAACTCCTGGTTCAGCTGCACCTGGCCCCAGCCGTTCTTCGAGACCGTCGCTTCGTAGAACCGGTAGGCAATCGACGCGTGCTCGGGCCCGACTTCGTCGCCTCGAATGGTGCGCAGGTGAATCTGTTGTTTCGCCGCCGCGCCGCGCTCGTGCTTCAGCTGGTGGCGCCGCTTGGAATCGAAGCGCGACAGGTAGTCGTCGTAGCTGCGGTAGCCGGGGTTCACCCAGTGGTACTGCATTCCCACCCGGCGGAACAAGCCCAGCTGCTGCAGCGCTTCGGCCTCGGCCAGCGGAGGGAAAATGACGTGCACCGAAGACAGCTTTTCCTTGCGGCCCAGCTCGAGCACTCCGTCGAGCAGGGCTTTGCGCACCACCTGCTCGTCTTCCCCCGGGGCGCAAAGAAACCGCCGGGCGGTCAGCGGCGAGAGCGGCACTCCGACCAGCAGCTTGGGGTAGTAGTCGATGCCGAAAGACTGCGCCGCATTGGCCCAGGCGAAGTCGTAGACGTACTCGCCCATGCTGTGGTGCTTGAGCCAGGCGGGAGCGGCGCCGATCAGCTTCTGGTCTTTCCAGAGCGTGAAGTGACAGGCTTCCCACCCCCGTCGTTTCGTCGCGCTGCCCGAAGACTCGAGGGCCTCGAGCCATTCCCACCGCAGCACCGGAGGGTCGAGCGGCCCCAGCAGCGCGTTCCACGCCTCGCGCGGAACCTGGGCGATGCCGTTGAAGACCTGAAGCTGAAGAGAAGAGCTCAATGTTTTCGGGTGGGGGGCCTGCTCTTAACGCTGAGCGTATCGACGCGCTCTTTGAGAGTGCGACTCTCGCCTTTGAGCTTCTCGAGCTCGGTGCGCAGGGACGCGAGCTCTTTGGCCGGCCCTTGAGTTCCGCGCAGCGCCCGGACCGCTTCCCGGGCGGACCGTCGCGCCCGCCCGTCGAGGAAGGGAGTCGATTGCAGCGGCCCGATCAACCGCTTGTCTCCCAGCGCGGTGGCGGCATCGAAGGCGGTCATCAGGGTGCGGAACTGAAGGTCGCGCAGGGCCTGGGAAATGAGATCCACCGCCAGAGTCTTCTTGTCGGCCACTTCGGCAAGCCGCGCCACCGCCATCAGCGCGCTGCGCCGGGCATGAGCGGGAGCGCCGTAGCGGGTCAGCTCGACCACCTGTTTCCAGGCGGCGGGGTCCTGCAGCTCGGCCAGCCCATCGAGCGCGCCCGAGATGACCGCATCGAGGAAGCCCTGGCGCTTGAGCATCGAGGTGAGGGTGGCGAGGGCTTCGACTGCACGCAGCCGGCCCAGCGCGCGGGCGGCCTCGGCTTCGACGAAGAAGCTCGGGTCGCCCTTGCGGGCCAGCGCGGTGAGGGCCTTGCCGGCCAGCGGGTCTTCGCGAAACTGACCGAGCGCGGCGACCACTCCGCGGCGGGCCTTGGGATGCTTGACCTTCAGCGCCGCAATCAGCCCGTCGCGGGCGCTGGGGGTGCGGATGATTCCCAGCGCGCGGGCGCAGGCCGACCGGGTGGCCCAGAACGCTTTTTCGTCGTTCAGCGCTGCAATCAACGCCTCGACCGATTCGGCCGAACCTTCTTTTCCGAGGGCCGCCGCCGCATCGGTGCGGGCGCGAGCGACCGGGGCCTGGGCCAGCTCGCGCCGCCGCCAGGCGGTCGGCTTTTCGACTTCGAGGGTGGCGAGCAGATCTCGGCGCGGGTCGACCATGGCCATCTGCGGCTCGCGCTCGAGAGGAAGGTAGAAGACGTGGTCTCGGGCGACGATCTCGAAGGATGCTTTGTGCAGCGCGCCTTTCCCCTGCACATGAATGGGAAGCGTCAGCCGCCACAGCGCCTCGCCGCCCTGGGTCTGTTTCACCCCCACCTTCAGCCGGTTTCTTTCGCTGTCCCACGAGAGGTCGACCTTCAGCGCGGGGTGGCCGGCGCGATAGACGTACTCGTCGAAGAAGCGATCGTAATTTTTCCCGGTGGTGTCCTCGACGGCGCGCGAGAGATCCACCGTTTCGACCGACTTGCCTTTGTGCCGCGCCACGTAGGCCCGCAACACCGCGTAAAAATCGTCGTCGCCCAGACGGGTGCGCAGCTCGTGCAGCACCAGGGCTCCCTTTTCATAGAGGTGATGATCGAACAGCTCGAGCGGCTCATCAAAACGACGCGCCACGATCGGCCGCATGTACTGCTCGTTGGCTTCCGAGAGGTAGGCCTCGAGGTTCACCTTGCGCTGCTGATCTGCCTCGTCGTCCGAGTCGGCCTCTTCCATCCACAAGGTTTCCGAATACGTGGCGAAACCTTCGTTGAGCCAGCCGTGGGGCCAGTCGCGGCAGGTCAACAGATCGCCGAACCACTGGTGCGCCAGCTCGTGGGCAATCAGCGGCTCGGCGCTGTAGTCGAGGTGCGCGCGGGCATCGTGCAGCACCGCGTCGGTCAGCGTGGTGGCGCCGGTGTTTTCCATGCCGCCAAAGATGAACTCGGCAACGAAGATCTGCGCGTAGTCCCCCCAGGGGAAGGGCTGAGCGGTGAGCTTCTCGAAGAAGGCCACCATTTGAGGAGTCCGGGCCGCGCAGCGCAGGGCGTTCGCTTTTTGTCCTTTCGGAAACAGTGTGCGGACCTTGCTCTTCGAATGCGGAACGGGCGCGAGGTGCTCTTCGAATTCGCCCACCACGAGGGTGACGAGGTACGGAGAATGCGCCGCATCGAGCCGGTGGTGGACCGTGCGCAGATTGCCCTTCACCTCGTTCGAGACGACCTTCCCATTGCTGAGCGCGGTCATCTTCGACGGAAAGGTCGCGATGACTTCCGAGGTCGCTTTTTGAGCCGGGGCATCGAGGCAGGGAAACCATTGCCGGGAATCCTCGTCTTGTCCCTGGGTCCACGCCTGGGTCGGGCGCCGGGGGTACTGCTTGTCGGGGCGAATGAAGTAGAGCCCGCGCCGAGGCTGGCCGCGGTAGGTGATTCGCACCGTGGCGCTCGCGCCGGACTCGAGGGGAAGCGAAAGTCGAACGTGCAGCTGTTTTCCGTCGGCGTCGAACTCGGCCGCGCGGCCATCGACTTCGGCCTTCTCGATTTGCAAGTCGACCGCGTCGAAGGTGATGGCGTGGACCTTGCGGACGGCGATCACCCGGGTGGTACAGATGCCGCGAATCGAGGAGCGCTCGAAGTCGAGCGTGACTTCGAGCTTCAGGTGCTCGGGGCGAACCGGTCGGTCGGCGGCGTAGTGGTCGGTGGCAGAATCGAAAGCAAAGGAATGAGGCTCGTCGAAGTGAGCGGTCATGAGGGCGCGCAGAGTAGCGCCGCCTCGCACTTCCGATGTCCCTGATTGCGAATCACCCCTGCCGACCCATATGAGCCTTCGATGCTCTCGGTCGCCCTTGTCGGGCCCGT
>JAYVCD010000002.1:0-5237 GCA_043750125.1 Archangiaceae bacterium
CGAAAGCCGTGTGCGGGAAATCCGCACGCACGGTTTGAATGGAGGTGGGGGAAACCGGATCGCGTGAGCGAAACCGGCGCCCCCATCCACCTATGCGCGCAGCCTGCCTCGTCTTGTTGCTCCTCGGCTGCAAGGGCGTTCCTCTCGTGAAGGATCAGCTCAACGGTTCGGCAGGCGGCGAGCTCTACAGCGGCTACCGGAAACCGGACGTCCTCTGCTTCTCATGCCACGGAGGCACCGCAAAGGGTCACTGGCGCGCGCCGGGACTCGAAGGTCCGATTCACGACATGTCGAACGAGCAGCTGCACGACGTCATCAACACCGGGGTCGGCTGGATGCCGCCGTACAAAGACGTGCTGACCCCTGCAGAGATTGATCAGATCCTCGAGTGGCTCCGCGAGCGCTTCCCTTTGCCCGCCAAGACCTGACTCTCCGCTGCGAGGGAACGTGTGCAGAAGCTGCACCCTTCCAATGCCGGTGCAGGCGCTGCAGTGCTGGGCCGGCCGCCGCACGGTCGAGCCGGGCGTGGCACCCGCGGTGCTTAGCCAGACGGCATGACCGCTCCCGCCAAAGTCCGCAGCTACCAGTACATCGCCCGCCCCTACGATCGCGTGCGCGCGGCCTTTCACCAGAAGGGCTCCTTGCTGATTCAGACCGCGACCCGCGCCGCGAGCGCGCGGGCGGACGACATCGGGTCGACGCTCCACTTCGTGGCGAAGGGCTTCGACGTGGGTGTCGACGTGAAGATCCGGGTCGACGAGGCTCACGACGAGCAGGCCGTGACGCTCAACTCACCGGTGACCCGGCTGAAGCTCGGCTGGCAGGCGGTTCGAAACACCTCGCTGTTCCCCCAGCTCGAAGGGACGCTTTCGGCCTGGCCGCTGTCGGCGACCGAGACCCAGATCGAGATCGAAGGCACCTACACGCCGCCGCTGGGCGCAGTCGGTCAGGCCCTCGACGCTCTGCTGTTGCACCGGATTGCCGAGGCCGCCGTGCACCGGTTCGTCGAGGACGTAGTCGAGCAGCTGCGCCGTGACGTCCGCGCTTCCTGACCTCCGGTCCGCCTCAGCGAACCTTCAATAGCTCAAGAACTTCATCGACGCGAGGTAGCCCACACACAGAGCGCCCGCCACGCCTCTTTCGGGTCCGCCCCGTCCGCGAAAGCCGCCGCGAGCAAACCAGAAGCACGCGTCGTCTCGGTCGCGCTGGGTGCCTCGAGAAACATCTGCTGATACAGCCCGCTGATCTCTCCCGGCGGCACGCTCGGCCCCCCTTCTTCGGGAGGGAGCGTTCCGGTCTCGCCTAAGCTTCCGGTGGGGCGCCCCGGATCCAGAATCAGCGCCTTGGCGCGGAACCCGCTGGTCTCGAAAGTCTTGGCGGCATCGAGGTAGTAGTTGGCTTCAGAAGTGGCCAGCCCGCGACCGAAGAACATCCGGAAGTAGAAGCTCACGACCTGCGCCTTCCATTCCTTCGTCCCGACCATCAGCTGCCCCAGCGCAGGCAGTCCCTTCCCCGCCTGGGTGAGGAACATCGCATCGGGAAGGGTGCAGGCGCCGTCGAACGTTCCGTCGGCCTTCCAGCAGTCGGCGAACTTCGCCAGCGCGTCGATTCCGTAGACCGGGTTCACATGGCAGTTGGCGCAGGCGGGGTTGTTGGCCAGCCCATCGCGGCTGGTGTCGATCGGCCCGGGAGGAATCGACGCGGCCGTCAGCGCGATGCCTGTCCACTGACGCTCGAAACGGCCTTCCCAGACGCGCCGGTACAGCCCCCGCGCCGAGCTCATGCAGCAAACGCAGGCGCAACAGCGAGCGCGACCAGCAGGGCATTCAATCTCATGACAGCACCGCGTCAATCGCCTGGGCGGTGTCGTAGCCCGAGGGGAGAACTCCATTGGCTTTCAGCACCGTGGCCACCACGTTGAGCCAGGTGGTCGTCGGCGCGGCGGTGTTGATCTTCCCGCTGACGAATTCCGCCGGGACTCCCACGAGCCCGGGCGTCATGTCACCGAACGCGTAGCCCCGCTTGAAGTTGCCGCCGAACAGCAGCGCGCGGGTCCACGGCCAGTGGGTGGTGCCCGTCGGTCATCCTCGTGGTTTTGTGGTGCCAACGGTGGGTGCGCCAGAGAATTTTCCCCGCGGTGCCGTATGAATGCATTCCCCGATGGATCCAGTAGTTGAGGAAATCGGTGAGCAGCAGAACGAGAACGACTTTCGCCGGCCAGGGAAGGACGCCGTCCCATTGCGTGAGTCGCAGCTGGGCCGAGCTCGCTGCCAGCCAGCTCATCATTGGCTGACTGACTTTCGACCAGAGAACCATCACCGCGAAGGCTCCGAAATCGAGCCAGAACTGACGGGACCAGTACTCTGGATAGCGGCGCGCGGGTCGCATCCGCTCGAGAACCATCGCCCCCCCCAGACCCAAGAGGATCCAGGGGCCGGTGCCGAGCGCGTTGCACTGCCTCCCAGGTCACATGTAGCCCGCCGAACTCGAGATCGGACATTGCCTCAAGTTTATCAGGCGCGCAGAGCACCAGCTATGGCGAGAGGATGTGCTGGGGGCATACCTACCGGCTAAAGCTTACTTCCGCAGTCGAGCCAACTGACGATGCGGGCCTTCTCGGCTGCTCCCAGTCCGGTCGGCGGCATCGTCCCGTTGGACACGCGCGTGCGAATGGGCCCGACCTTGTTCTTCACTGAAGTGTAGTTGGAATACTGGGCGTGGCAGCCCGTGCAGTGACCTGAGAAAAAGGTGCTGGCGTAGGTGTTCCAGGTGTCGACGCAGGTGGCGCCACCGCCACCGCCCGCACCACCCCCGCTTCCGGTTCCGCCTCCACTTCCGCCTGCACCGCCGCTACCGCCGCTACCGCCGCTACCGCCGCTACCGCCGCTACCGCCGCTACCACCGCTACCACCGCTACCGCCGCTACCGCCGCCTGCACCGGCGCAGACTCCGGAGATTGGAAGGCAGTTCTTTCCAATTACTGTCTGGGCCGAATTTACAATTTGAACGCAGGCCGCACCCAGGGGGCAGGCCTGATTTGCGCTGCAGTCCGACCCACAGTGGGCTGCGCCTGGTGCTCCAGTGCAGAAGTTCGTCGTGCCGCCGCACTCCAGCTTCGTGACACACGCGTTGCAATAGGTTGAAGCCGGGCCACCCCCACCCCCCGCGCCACCGTTACCGCCGGGGCCACCGCCTCCACCCGTACCGACGCCTCCACCTGTACCGACGCCTCCACCCGTACCGACGCCTCCACCCGTACCGGCTCCTCCACCCGTACCGGCTCCTCCTCCCGTACCGGCTCCTCCTCCCGTACCGGCTCCTCCTCCCGTACCGGCTCCTCCTCCTGTACCGGCTCCTCCTCCTGTACCGGCTCCTCCTCCTGTACCGGCTCCTCCTCCGCCCGTGCCGTTGGCGGTGATCGAGCAACTGCCGGCGGGCATTCCCTGCTTCACCCAGGCGTCGAAGAGGTCGATGTCCAGCTGCCCCACCCGAGGAGCAGGGGCGGGAGGCATCTGGCCCACCGCGCTGCGCATTCGGAGCACCGACCGCTGTCCAATCGCAGCCGCAGCATCGATGCTCGAGGCAGCAACAAAGTCCGAGCGCTTCACCAACGGAAACGGAGCGCCTCGGCGAATCACCGGTCCGTGGCAATTCGCGCACTGCACTTGCACCACCGCAGCCACGTCGCACGGCAGGCCGGTAGACGGTGAGCCGCCTCCTGCGCCTCCGCCTGATCCGCCGTCGGTTTCAACAGGCTCCACCACCCTTGCGCATAACCCGAGGGTGGGGTCGCAGACGGTTCCGTTCCCGCACTCGATCGGGCAAGGGGAATTGGAGGAAGTGCCGCAGCTCGATGCGAACGACAACACCAGGCCTACGAGGAGAGAGTTTCGAACCGTCGCCATCAACCACGTCACCTTCTGCATTTTGATTGCCCCGGTAGATTTCCGAGGGGGTCGTCTACAGAAGACGCATCGGTGCTTCCATGCGCCACGGCGCAACGGCCTATTCCAGATTGGAAAGGGCCTCAGACCGCGGAGAGAACGAGCTCCAGCCGAGACGCGGTGTTCTGAAACGCAGCGACTGAAATCACATCGAGCACGCCGGCGTCATCGAGGCCCAACCCTCGCAGCCGATCAATGCCGCTCTCGTCCAACCGCCAGGGAGTGAGGGTCAAAGTCTCGGCGTACTGGGCGAGAATGGTTTCGTGCTCATTGCGCGGTTGAGCATCACCCATTCGGTCCAGCGTACGGAAGTCGACCAACTGACCTGCCGCAGCCCGGGCTACGACTCGGCGTTCGCGCTTCGAGAGTGGAGCGTCCCTCCCGAACACGTATTCGCGCCAACGCCCGAACGCCGCCGCCGTCCGTGGACGAGCTGCCAGACCCATCGCGAGCGGAACGGCTGCCGTGGAATCTCTCGGGCTTTGCGAGCTGGGTCTGGGCGTCGGCTCGCGCTGCGAATTCTTGACCATTCGAGGCAGGGGCGACTCGTAGTCGAACTCGATGTCGACCGCGTCGGCGACGCGATTCAGATAGTTGAAGAAACTCGCGAGGACGACGACGTGAAGAATCCCTTCGTCCGAAAAATCCACCGCCCGCAATTTCTGGATCTCGGCCGCTGTCACCCGCCACGGCGTTTCAGCCAGCAGCGTGGCGAAATGACCGAGGGCCGCATGCCTGGGGGGAAGGGCAGCGCCACGGAGTATTGCCGCGGCGTTGGCTTCATCTCCTTCGGCGGCACGCAGAAACTCTGCGTGAGCGGAAGTTCAATACAAACATTGGTTGGCCAACGACGTGGCGGTGTTGACCAATTCACGCAGCGGCCATTCGAGAGTATCGGTCGCGAGGGAGGCGGACATTCCTCCGAAGACGATGCCGATCAGCTTCGGGGGTGTTGATCGTTCGGATCCACGGCACGGATGATCAGAGTACCCGATCTTCAATTGATCTGCGCAGTCGACCAGGCGTCGAAGCCACTTCTGGAACAGGTCAATCAAATTCGTTTGAGCTCAAATGAATGCGATCTCGTTGGCCGCCGCGTTTCACCCCAGTTGGGGCGTCGAGCCCCAAAGCACGCCCTCTCTTTTCCAAAGTGGCGCCCAACGCTCTTCAATCACTCAAACGTTACCGAAGGCTCCCAACTTGCAGTGTCAGCGTCCGTTGAAACGGCATCGAAAACCAACACACTCAACCCAGGACCCCATTGACCCAATCCCTCTCGCGTTTCATGGCCAT
>JAYVCD010000003.1:0-21980 GCA_043750125.1 Archangiaceae bacterium
GGAACGCACGCCGGGCTGTGCCCGGCAAGCTGTCCCCAGTTGCGAGGTGGATCAGTTTCAGACCGCCAGGTGGATCACTTTCAAGCCGCCCGGATCACGTGTCGAAACTGAGTGGCGCGTTTCTGTGGATTTCGCGGATCTGCTGGAAATCGTGCTCGTCACCGCGGACAGCCTTGCTCAGTGCAAGGTCATGCCGCTCCAGTGTCCAGACTTGCAGTTTGTCGAGAAGAGGAAGCTGCCGTTCCAGCCGGCTTTCGTACTCGTATGGAAACTCGGCAACCCCAGTCGGGCCGATCGGAATCGCGAGGCCCGTCTCTTCAACCGCTCGTTTGATCGCTTGGAGCAGATCGTCCGTCAGCTGATTTCCAGTGTCGATGTCATCGGTCGTCGACGCGATGCCAAAGGCCAGCGCCGCTGCGCTTCCGCCGATGATGATCAGACTCGACGGCTTGCTCAGACGGCGGTCGATCGCCTCGAGAAATCTTCGAATCTCGTCCCCGCCAAATGCTGGGCTCAAGGCTTAAACACCCGCAGCAAACTTCTGGAACACAGACCGAAAGGAGGCGAGGTCCATGCTCATTTCAAACCCCCATTTGAGTCCCAATGGGAAGCATCGACTTTTGTCGGTCCTCCGGGGAGGCGGCTGGAAGAACTCGCGCGCTGAGGTCAATCGCTTGTCCCTGAGGGTCTCGGCCAGACCCCGAAGTCGGCCCTCATTCCCAAGTTCACCGGTGAGCTCGAGAAAAAAGGCCACGCTGTGCTTCAGTTCCGCAGTGCCCGCGTGATGCGCCAGCGCTTTTGCGTCGAGCGACTCTCGCAATCGCCAAAAGCAAAGGGGCAGGCTCCGTGCAACGACTGGATCGCGGCGAGCGAGCGCCACTCCTCTCGTCAGCGTTTCCAGTTCGGTCGAGGCAGGCACTCTTGCGGGAATGACGCCACTCAGCGGAGCCCCCAATGACCGAAGGTGTTGCTTGAGCATCACATCGGCATCAGAAGTTGACGGGTGGTTTCTCAAGTCGGTCGCAACCAGCGCCTGGAGCGTCTTGGCCCCCGGATGATCGAGATTGGCTGAGTGCACTTCGGTGCGACCTTCGCGGCGTGACACCAACAGCAGCTCTCGTTGCATCGCACGGAGCTCCACGTTGGCGCTTGCCAGGGAAACCCCGGCACGACCCGCGAGCTCCCGAGTGGAACCGGACGCTTGTTCGGCCCACAGCAGAAGCAGAAGCCGCCGCCTTGCTGTCGAGGTCACGAGGTAACTGAGCACGGAAGATTAAATAACGTAAAATACGATATTTACCAATTGCTGGATATTGCGATATTTCAACATCATGATATTGCGTTGTTTTGTCTCGGTTTTTATTTTCTGCAGGGCAACCTCCTTGTTCGTCCGGACACCGCCAAGTGCGAGGACTCCGAGGTTGGGTGCGCCGCGATGCGACTGCCGACGAAGCCGCTGTTCTCGTGACTCGCGCGCTCGTCCTGGCGCTGCTGTTGGGCACTGAGCCGTACCTCGAGCTGCGAGAGCAGGCGCGCGAGATCCTCTCGACCCACTGCGGCAGCTGTCACATCCGCGGACTGAAGCCGGCGAACCCCAAGGCGCTGCGGGTGTTCGATCTCACGGTTGCCGACTTCGGGACCCCGATGAGCCCCCGCCAACTCGAGAGCGCCAAACTCCGGCTCGGCTTTGATTTGACCGAGCAAGCCACTCCGCGCGATGTGCCCAAGGCAGATCAACAGCGGTTCGCTCGCTCTGTTCTGGCCGAGCTGGCGCGACGGTAGGCGCCCGTCATCGGCCCCAGCGGCCCTCGATCCACACCCAGCCATGGCGGTAACGCGCCCAGTGTCCGTGGCGCCACGCATAACCTTCGCGGCGCAGCTCGTATCGGCCGGGGGCCCAGATCCAGCCTCGCCTCCAGACCCAGTGGCCTCCGACCCAGATATTGGCGGGGCCGGGCGCAAGCGGAATCACTTCGACCTGGGCCGGGGGCGGGGCGGTTTCGACGATCTCGGCGTTGGGCGGAACCTCTTCGACCTCGCGCACCAGACAAGCGGGAACGGCGAGCAGGGCAAGAGCGGCCAATGCGGCTTTGAGAAAATTCATACGACCTCCGTTCAAACACCACTAACCCCCAACCCTCGAAGAGGTTGCGGGCTCAGGTCAGGGCGGGCGCGAGGCCCAAGCTCTCGAACAGCCTCGGCTCGAGAAAGGCAGTGATCTCAGAAACTTTGTCGCCCACCCACTCGACGACGTGCAGCGAGCTGGGGCGAAAGACACCACCCCCTTCATCTCTCTTGTACATCGGGAAGGCGCTGTGCCCGTTGGCGCGAAGGGGCACGAGATTGTAGAGCCCGCGGGTGCCGAGCGCCTTTTGAGCGAAACGCAAAAGCCTCTGTCGAGACCCCGGCCTTTGTCAGCGGACTGAGGCCCGTGCTACCGATCGATGGGTGCGCCTCCCATTCGCCGTCACCGTCTTCGCGCTGGGCCTGGCAGGGTGTGGCCCTGAGCGCGAAGACGAGACGGCGCAGTCCCGCCTCGAGCTGACCGGCCAATGGCAAACCGGGGCTGCGATCGGCAACGGGGTGGCGGTGATGGACACCGGAAACGTGCTCGGGGAAAACATTTTCATCGGCTACGCCGGCTGGAACGTGAACCAGGCCCAGGCCCAGGGTTGGGTGGGAGCCCTCTACGATGCGCGGCTGCGAGACCTGGGGGTGCGAACAATCTACGCGGTGCAGGGGCCGGCAGATTCGCTCTACAACGGTCAGGAGATCGGCAATTCGAAGATCGCCGCGGTGCTGAAGCAGAAGGTGAATGCCGCCACCGGGTTCGTGATCATCGCCGGCCACTCGAGCGGTTCCTTCGTTGCCGACGAGCTGTTGCAACAACTGGAAAGCGGGGCGGACCCTGCCAACGCAGTCGGCAGTCGCACCGTCTACTTCGACCTCGATGGAGATCAGAAGACCGTCAGCGCCAACGGGATAAATCGGTTGCGAAAGGCGTACTACGTCAACGCGCGCAACCCGGTGACCGGGTCAAATTCGTACAACCACAGCGTGATGATCACGCTCGGAGCCGCCTTCGCCGCAAAGGGGGGCACCTTCGAATACAACGCGAGCAGCTCGGCGTGCACCGGCACGTTCTGCACCCACATCTCATTGATCAACACCGTCCCCCACAACCCGGGCAACGGCAGCGGCATCGACTACGCGGACTTCGCCGGACGCCCGGTCAATCGCTGGTGGCTGGACGTGAAGCTGGCCGAGGCGGGGTTGGGCCAGTGCACCACAGCGGTCACGACCCAGGGTGCGATTGAACTCGCCTACGTCCAGCTTGGAGGGTGCGGTTCGTTCCTCGGATCGCCGACGACGAACGAGCTGGCGACCCCCGATGGCGTCGGCCGCTTCAATCACTTTCAGTCGGGTTCGATCTACTGGACGCTGCTTACCGGAGCCCACGAGGTCCACGGACCGATTCATTCCCACTGGGCCTTGCTCGGCTGGGAACGCGGCGCGCTCGGGTACCCGGTCGCGAATGAGCAACCCACGGTTCCCCGAGAAGGTCGGTACAGCAGGTTTCAACGCGGGGCGATCTACTTCTCTTTGCTTACCGGGGCGCACGCCGTGACGGGCAGCATCTACGCTGCCTGGGCCGCATTGAGCTTCGAGAATGGCCGACTGGGCTTTCCCATTTCGGATCCGCACCTGGTGGCCGGGCTTCAGCAAAGTGACTTCGAGCACGGCTCGATCATCGCGAACGCCGATGGAGGTACGCAGCTGGTTTTCCCCACTGCAGATGGAGGGATCCTTGTCGACGCCGGGGCAGGCACCGACGCCGGCACCGAAACAGATGGCGGCCTGGAACCCCTCGAGCGCGACGCCGGAACCACCGTGCCACCCGACGCCGGCGCGCGCCTGGAACAACTCGCCGGGGGCTGTAGCGCCGCTGGCTCGGACGGCGGGGCTCTGATTTCGCTGCTCGTTACTTTCCAGCTGTCAGCAATGCGTCGACGCTGTCGATCGGCCCGGTGTGCGCGAAGGCCAGGGTCTTCACCTGCTGCTGGTGAGCTTTCAGTCGGGCGTGCAGCGCCAACAGCGCATTGACGTTCTGGTCGGTGTTGTCGCTGAAGGCCCAAGTCGCTGGGCGGATGCTCTTTCCGTTAAAACGGGCTCCCGCGCTGTGCCGGCCACAGCGCCGCAGGAAACGGGACGCCGGCGTACATGGCTCCGGAGTGTCTCGAGGGGGCCAACGTCTCTGCGCTCGCCGACCAATACAGCTTTTCGGTCACCCTCTACGAAGGGCTGTGCGGTCATCGGCCGTTCAAGGGCTCGTCGATTGACGAGGTGCGCGCGAGCAGGGCCCTGGGGCCTCCTTGGCTCGACGCGGTGGGCGCCGGCTGGCTGCTGCGGGTGGTGGTGCGTGGGTTGTCCCCGCTGGCTGCAGACCGGTACCCCTCGATGGACGCGCTGCTGCTGGAGCTCGAGCCCGGCCGCCACCGCGTCCGGCGCAACGCGGCGTGGGCCCTTATGGGTCGTGCGAAGACGGGCCGCACCTGCGCCAGTGGCGACCCCACCGCGCTGAGCGCAGAGAGGACAGCGGTCCGGGAACGATGCGTCAACAGCTGGGGCGGGTGCGATCTTTGCTGGCGCTGGGGGATTATCGGGAAGCGACCCTCGAAGGGGAACGCGTCGCAGCCGACGCGCGCGCGGCCGGCGACGACTACGTGCTGGCAGAGACGCTGCAACTGCAGGGAGAAGCCCAGTGGCGTTCGGCCCCGTCGGTGGTCGAGGCGGTCTCTACGCTGCAGGAAGCGGTGCTGGCTGCCGAACGAACTGGAGACGAGCGCGTCGGGGTGCTCTCGCACCTGGCGCTCGCCGCGGCGCTGACCACCGACGGGCAGTTCATTCCTTCGGCCACCAGCCTGGAGCATGCGGTCGCTGCCCGACGACGACCTGATCTTGATTACCGCTTATTCGGGTCTCGGAGGAAGTTACCTGCAGGGCGGACACATGCGCCTCGCGGTGAAGCCGCTGGAAGAGGCGCTGAGCCGAACGTCGCGGCTGCTCGGAGCCTCGCACCCCTCGGTGGTCGCCGCGCTGGGGCCGCTTTCCACGGCGTTGTTGGAAGTCGGGCGGGCCGAAGAAGGCCTGGCGATGGCGCGGTGGGCGAAAGAGATTGCGCTCACCTCGGCTGCGCCCGAGAACTTCACCGTCGGCTATTTGAGCATCGCTTTGGGCAATGCATTGACCGTCAACGGACAGTTCGCCCTGGCGCGGGCCGAATTCGAAAGCGTGGTGGAAGGCGACGTCCGGGCGCTGGGAAAGGAAGGATCCGCCTCGGGGGCCGCGCTGATCAACATCGGAGAGACCCTGCGCGCCGAGGGCCGCCCGGTCGACGCGCTGGTCGCCTATCGCCGTGCGGCGCAGTATTTCGACGCCGCAGAGCTCGAGCACCCCTACCGGGTGGCGCAGCAGGCGCTCGAGCTGTGCAAGAAAATCCAGTGTGGAGTGTTGCACCCCGTAGCGATGACCACGCTGGGGTTGGCCCAGCTTGCGACGGGCTCGACGAAAATCGCCCGCGCCCGCTTCGCTTTGGCCCAGGCGCTGCTTCAGACTGGCGAGCGGGCCCCGGCGTTCGCCCTCGCGCGCACCGCGGCGCCCGCCCTCGAGCAGCGCAAGGACTACCTCGTGACGTACCGGCAGCTGAAGGCGTTTCTGGCCCAGGCACCCTGAAAGGGCCCTCGCGGTCATCCGTTCGCTGCGGCCACCGCAATCGCTTCGACCGGAGTGGGTTCTCCTTCCACCACTTCCTTGCGGCGCCAGAGGTAATAGATGGCGGGGTAGACGAGCAGCTCGAGCAGAAATGAAGTGACCAGGCCGCCGACCATCGGGGCCGCGACCCGCTTCATCAGATCCGCGCCGGTTCCGGTGGACCACATGATCGGCAGCAGCCCGCTGAAGGCCGCGAACACCGTCATCGCCTTGGGCCGAACCCGCTTGACCGCGCCGTGGATGATCGCCTCGACCAGGTCTCCGGTCGTCTTCAGCCGGCCGGCGTCTTTCGCTTCCTGATGCGAGAGGTCCAGGAACAGCAACATGAACACCCCGGTCTCGGCGTCGAGGCCCATCAGGGCAATCATCCCCACCCACACCGCGATCGAGACGTTGTAGCCAAGAACGAACAGCAGCCAGACGGCGCCGATCATCGAGAACGGCACCGCGAGCATCACCACCGAAGCCTTGAAGGCCGATTTGGTGTTCATGAACAGCAGGAAAAAGATCAGCACCAGGGTGATCGGCAAGATCAGCTTCAGCCGCTCTTTGACCCGCAGCATGTTCTCGTACTGCCCGCTCCAGCTCAGCGCGTACCCGGTCGGAAGCTTGATCGCCGCGACCGCTGCTTTCGCCTCGTCGACGAAGTGGCCCACGTCGACCTTTGCGGTGTCGAAGTCCACATAGACGTAGCCGGCGAGCAACCCGTTCTCGTCGCGAATCATCGACGGGCCTTCTGCGAGGCGAACCTCGGCGATCTCGGACATCGGTATCTGCCCCTGGCCTCCGGGCAGCGGCAGCAACACCCGCTTGAGCGCTTCGAGATCGTCGCGGTAGTCGCGCGCGTAACGCACGTTGACCCCGTACCGCTGCCGTCCATCGATCACCGTGGTCTGGTTGTCGCCACCGACGGCGGTCATCACCATCATGTTCGCGTCGTCGACCGACAGCCCGTAGCGGGCAAGCTGGTCGCGGTTGAGGACGAAGTCGAGAAAGTATCCACCCGCGACGCGCTCGGCGTAGACGCTGCGGGTGGCCGGCACTTTCTTGATCGCCGCTTCGATCTCGAGGGCGGTCGCTTGAATGACGGTGAGGTCCGGGCCGCTGAGCTTGATTCCCACCGGCGTTCGGATCCCGGTGGACAGCATGTCCAGCCGTCCCTTGATTGGCATCGTCCAGGCGTTGCTGATCCCGGGCAGCTGCAGCGCGGCGTCCAGCTGGGCGATCAGCTCGGGCTCTGAGATCCGATCGCTCCACCCGCTGCGAAAGAGCGGCTTGATCCACTCGGGCCAACCCGAATACCAGCGGGGCTTCCCCCGCCATTGCTCGTGGGGCTTGAGCAGCACCGTCGTTTCCATCATCGAGAAAGGCGCCGGGTCGGTGGGTGTGCCCGCGCGGCCTGCCTTCCCGAAGACTCGTTCGACCTCAGGAAAGGTCATCAGGATCTTGTCCTGCACCTGCAGCGCCTTCTGCGCCTCGGCCACCGACATTCCGGGCTGAACGGCCGACGGCATGTAGAGCAGCGAGCCTTCGTTCAGCGGAGGCATGAACTCGGAGCCCAGCGCGAGGTAGATGGGAATCGTCGCCGCCACCAGGACGAGGCTGGTGACGATCGTCGCTCGCGCGTGACGAATGACGAAGCGGCAGGGGCGCTCGTAGAGCCGATGCATCAGGCGGCTGATCGGGTGGCGTTCCTCCGAGTAGTACTTGCCGACGAAGAGCTGGGTCGCAACCCACGCCAGGGGTCGCGGCCGAAAACGGAACGGCTCGATCCGCGCGAACAGCATTCGAATCGCCGGGTCGAGGGTGATCGCCAGCAGCGCCGCGATCGCCATCGCGAGGTTCTTCGAATAGGCCAGCGGCCTGAACAGGCGGCCTTCCTGATCGATGAGGGTGAAGACCGGCAGGAAGGCCACCGCGATGACCAGCAGCGAGAAGAACACCGAGGGCCCGACCTCGAGCAGGGCCGCGAGCCGGACCTGGTGGAAGTCGCCCTTCTTGCCCGCGGCCTGCCAGCGGTAGATCTTGTTGTAGGCGTTTTCGACCTCGACGATCGCGCCGTCGACGAGCACTCCAATCGAGATCGCGATCCCGGCCAACGACATCAGGTTGGCGTTGAGTCCCATCGCGTACATCGGAATGAAGGCCAGCGCGACACTGGTGGGAATGGTGAGAATCGGCACCATCGCCGAGGGGAAGTGCCACAGGAACAGCAGGATGATCAGCGAGACGACGATCATTTCCTCTACCAGCTTGGCTTTGACGGTGTGAATCGCGCTCTGGATCAGCAGCGAACGGTCGTAGGTGGTGACGACCTCGACGCCTTCGGGAAGCGACGGCTTGAGCTCCTCGAGCCTGGCCTTCACCCGCTCGATCACCTTCAGCGCGTTCTCGCCCTGTCGCATCACCACGATTCCGCCGACCACGTCGCCTTCACCGTCGTAGTCGGCGATGCCGCGCCGCATTTCGGGGCCGATCGAAACGGTCGCGACCTCTTTGAGGGTGATCGGCGTCCCCCCTTCGGTCTTGAGCACCAGCTTCTCGAGGTCGCCGATCGTCTTGACGTAGCCGCGCCCGCGCACCATGTACTCGCGGCCCGCGAGCTCGATCAGCCGACCCCCGACGTCGTTGTTTCCCTGGCGAACGGCCTCGATCACCTTGTCCAGCGGCAGCTTGTAGGCGGCGAGCGCGGTGGGATTTACCGTCACCTGGTACTGGCGCACCTGGCCCCCGACCGTGGCGACTTCGGCCACTCCGGGCACGCTCTGCACCGCGTAGTGCAGGAACCAGTCTTGGTAACTGCGCAGCTCGTCGCTCGAGTGCTTGCCGGACTTGTCGACCAGCGCGTACTGGAACACCCACCCCACGCTGGTGGCGTCCGGGCCGAGCTCGGTCTTCACCCCAGCGGGCAGCTGCGAAGAGATTTTCGAGAGGTACTCGAGCACTCGGGATCGCGCCCAGTAGGTGTCGGTGCCGTCCTCGAAGATGATGTAGACGTAGCTGAAGCCGAAGTCCGAGAAGCCGCGAATGGCTTTCACCTTCGGAGCCCCGAGCAGCGCCGCGATGATCGGATAGGTGACCTGGTCCTCGATGATGTCCGGGCTGCGGTCCCATCGCGAATAGACGATCACCTGGGTGTCCGAGAGATCGGGCAGGGCATCGAGGGGAATGTTCTTCATCGTCCAAAAGGCGCCGACCAACGCGACCAGCGTCGCGGCGATGACGAGGTACTTGTTCTCGGCCGAGAACCGGATGACGCGCTCGATCATCGCTCAGGGCCCCGAGAGCGCGGCGCGCAGCTGCGATTCGGAATCGACCAGGAAGTTGGCGCGGGTCACCACGTCCTGGCCCTCGTCCAGCCCTTCGATCACTTCGGTCTGATCGCCGGCCTTCCCCCCGAGCTTCACCGGTTGGGGCCGGAACTTGCCGTCGCCCAGAGCCACGAAGACCAGGTCGCGGGTTCCGGAATGGACGACGGCGTCGAGGGGGATGAGCAGACCTTCACGGGGGCTGGCCTTGAACTCGACCTCCCCGTACATCTCGGGCTTGAGCTCGCCCGTTGGATTGGGAATGTGGACGTGGACCTTGACCGTCCGACTCTTCGAATCGAGCAGCGGCTCGATGAACTGCACCCGGCCTTCGAACGGCTGGTCGGGGTAGGCGGGCACGATCAGGGTGGCGCCCATTCCAATGTGGACCTTGGCCAGGTCGGTCTCGTACGCATCGGCCATCGCCCAGACCACGCCCAGGTCCGTAATCTCGTACGGAGAATCGCCCGGGGCGATCCGGGCTCCCTGGACGACGTTCTTCGCCGTGACCACGCCCGAAATGGGGGAGACGAAGGTGAGGCTCTTCGAGGGTTGTCGGGTCCGTTCGAGGCGATCAATCTCGCTCGTCGGTACGTCCCACAGCTCGAGCTTGCGTCGCGCGGCCGCGACGAGGCTATCGCCGTTGCTCGACAGCGCGCCGCCCCGAGCCAACGCTTGCTGCGTCTCGAGCGCGAGCACGTATTCGTTCTGCGCTGACAGCAGGCTCGGGCTGTAGAGCGAAAACAGCGGCTCGCCTTTGCGCACCGGTTTTCCGATGAAGTCGACGAAGAGGTGCTCGACGTACCCTTCGACCTTGGCGTTGATCTTCCGCACCCGGGTCTGGTCGACCTGAATGCGGCCGATGGTGCGCCAGCTTCCCCCGACGTCTCCGCGCTTCACCGCTTCGGTGTGGAGGCCGATCAGCTGCTGCCGCGCAGAGTCGATGGTGACCGCGGCGAACCCTTTGACCGTGGGTGCATCAGCCGGGGACTCATCGGCGTAGACGGGCACGTAGTCCATGCCCATCTCGTCCTTCGCCGGAACCGGAGAGGTCTGCTTCGGGTTCATCGGCGAACGGTAGAGCGTCACCTTGCGCTCGCCCGGACCCGCGCTCTTCGCGGTGGCCGGCGGAGCGCTGCGATGCATGGCGAACCACACGCTGCCGCCGCCGAGGATCAGCCCGAGCGCTGCGCCCGTCAGCGCGATCACGAGCGGAGGAATCTTCCGGTTCCCCCGGGGCGCCTGGGTCGGTGCCGCGGTCGTGGGGACAGTCATTTCGGTACCCATGTTGTTTCTCCTCACATTCCGGGGGACGACATTCCGGCTTGTTCCCCGGGTTGAGACGCAGGTCCGCTGGATCCCGAGGGTGCGGCGCCCATCGCACTGGCGCCAGGGACGCCGGTGCCCATGCCGGGCGCCAGAACACCACCGACCGGGTCGAGGCTGAGCTCGCGCTGCGCCGTCGCCAGGCGTTGAGTCGTGGCCGCCGACTCGAGGAAACCGTTCAAGTCGTTCAAGTAGCCCGCGAGCGCTTCGAGTACAGACGCGAACGTCACTTTTCCGACCTGGTATTGCGCCAGGGTGCTGGTGACGGTGCTTTCCGACTGCACCAACAACCCCGCCCGATAGAGGCGATTGCTTTGCACCAGCGCGTCGAGCATCAAGCTGCGTTCCCGCATTCGTTGGCGCAGCAGCCCTCGCACCGCTTCTGCCCCATCTGCCGCCCCCCTCTTGCGAAGCTCGTTTTCGGACACAGCGTGGGCCTGCCGGGAAGCGGCCCAGATCGGAATGCTGAATGACACGCTCAGCTGCCACATCGGCTCGAGCTTCCCCCGGGGCATGACTCCCGCGCTCAAAGAAGGGTCGGGGAAGAAGTCCTTTCGCGCCAGCGCGACGCGCTTCTCGGACTGCGCGATCACCAACCCTGCCTTCTGCAGCTCGGGACTTCGGGTCTCGAAATCGTCGGTTTCCCGGCCTTCAATCGAAGGATCCGCAATGTCGGCCAGGCTTCGGGTCGTCGCGATCGCCTCACCCAGTGGGTAGCCGCGCAGCCGATTGAGCACCTCGACGCGCCGACGTTCCTCGGCCTCGAGCACCCATCTGCGTTGGCTCAGTCGGCTTCTCTCGAGCTGGGCGCGCAACAGGTCAGACTGCGCGCCTTCCCCAGCCTCGTAGCGGGTGCGGGCCAGACCTTCCGACAACTGCCACAAGGCCTCGAGCTTCAGCAGCAGGCGCAGCTGATCGCGGGTGAGCAGCAGGTCCACGTAGCCCCGCTCGACCTCGGCGCGAACGGCGAGCAGCACGCGCTGAAGATCTGCTTTCGACTGATCCACCGCGAGGCTCGCCACCTCGGAACGGAGCCCCCGCTTCCCGTACCAGGGCACCGTCTGGGTCGCCATCAGGGTGATCCAGCTGGTCTCCATCTGACCGATCTGGATCTTCGTGAAGCTGTCGTTCTGAATTCCAAACGTGAGCGAGGGGTCGGGGAAGGCGTTTGCCTGGGGCACGCGCTCGCGCTCTGCCTCGATCACCTCTCGCGCCTGGGAGACCTCGGGGCGCTTTTCCAGGGCCTGTGAAACCAACCCGAGGAGCACCGGGTCCTCGTTGAGCGGGGTGCCGGGCTCTGCGGCGAGCGCAACCCCGGGCGCGGCCAATGCCAACAGCAGGACGACCCGCCCGAAGCGGCGCGCGGCGGGAGTCTTGAGATCCGGTTGCACGCGATGTTCACCAGCGCCGGGGGAAGGGGCGCGCTCGATTTGTGTGTCACATGTGGCGAAATTGCTCCCACTGCCGGACGGGCCGCCATAGAGCCACGCGGCCGATCACGATTCAAAACGGATCACCCCGGTGCAAAGGCCACGCCCAGCCTTTATGCCCGCGAACGCGCCGCCCGGGTCAGCACCGCTTTGCAGCCCCTCGCTGCGGGTGCAGCCTTTGCGCGACCGCTGAAGAGGGCCGTCAACGGACAGCGGCGGGGTCGATGCGAAAGCGCCGCAACCGCAATGCATTGAGGATGACTGAGACGGACGACACGCTCATCGCCCCGCTGGCGATCATCGGGCTGAGCAGCAGGCCGAAGACCGGGTAGAGCACTCCGGCGGCGATCGGCACCCCGAGGACGTTGTAGACGAACGCGAAAAACAGGTTTTGGCGGATGTTGCGAATCGTCGCTCGGCTCAATCGAATCGCCCGCAGGATTCCGGTGAGATCTCCTTTCACCAGCGTCACGCTGGCGCTCTGAATCGCCACATCCGTTCCGGTGCCCATCGCGATGCCGACATTGGCCTGGGCCAGCGCCGGTGCGTCGTTGACGCCGTCTCCGGCCATGGCGACGACGTGCCCCTGCTGCTGCAACCGCTTCACGATCGCCAGTTTCCCCTCGGGAAGCACCTCAGCCTCGATCCCGTCGAGCTCGAGTTTCTTGCCCACTGCGTTGGCGGTGGTGCGGCTGTCACCGGTCACCATCCACACCTGAAGGCCCTCGGTACGAAGCTCGCGCAGCGCTTGTTCGGTGGTGGCTTTGATCGGGTCCGCGACGCCGAGCAGGCCCGCGACCCGACCCCCTTCGATCACGAACATCACCGTCTGACCTTCCTCCCGCAGCGCCTGGACCTGGGCGAGCAGCGCCGACGGAGCGACCTTCAAGTCCGCGAGCAGCGCCTCGTTTCCCAATGAGACGTCCTTCCCACCGACCTGTCCGGTGATTCCCTTGCCGGTCACTGCCCGCACCGAAACCGCCGCTGCGATCGTGGCGCCGCGCGCACTCGCTGCGGCAACGATCGCCGCGGCCAGAGGGTGTTCACTTCCCCGCTCGATGCTGGCTGCGATCCCGAGCAGCGTCTGCTCGCTGTAGCCTTCTCCCGGCACGATCGAGACGACCTTCGGTTTGCCTTCGGTGAGGGTTCCGGTCTTGTCGATGACCAGGGTGTCGACCTTCGCCAACAGCTCGAGCGCCTCGGCATCGCGCACCAGGACCCCGGCCCTCGCGCCTCGGCCGGTCGCAACCATGATCGACATCGGGGTCGCAAGCCCGAGCGCACACGGACACGCGATGATCAGCACGGCGACGGCGTTGATCAACGCGTTGGCGAGGCGCGGGTCCGGCCCCACCGCGCCCCAGACCAGCGCGGTGACAGCGGCGGCACCCAGCACGATCGGCACGAACCAGCGGGCGATCTGGTCGGCCAGTTTCTGAATGGGTGCTCGGCTGCGCTGGGCCGCGCTGACCTGGCGGACGATCTGCGCCAACAACGTGTCGGCTCCGACGCGCTCGGCGCGCATCACCAGGGCCCCGGTGGCATTGAGGGTTCCTCCCGTCAGCCGGCTTCCATTGCTCTTGGCAACGGGCATCGATTCTCCGGTGACCATCGATTCATCGATGTTGCTGTTCCCTTCGAGCACCACCCCATCGACCGGCACCCCTTCTCCGGGTCGAACCCGTAAGCGGTCGCCCGGGTGGACGAGCTCGAGCGGGACATCTTTTTCGGTGCCGTCGGCCTCCAGCCGGCGCGCCATCTTGGGGCTCAGATCCAGCAGCGTCCGGATCGCGCTCGACGTTTGGCTGCGCGCCCGCAGCTCGAGCACCTGACCCAACAGCACCAGCGCGGTGATGACCGCGGCCGCCTCGAAGTAGACCGGAGCGGTGCCGTGAGTCAGAAAACCCTGCGGCAGGGCGGAAGGAAGCAGCGTTGCAAAGACGCTGAACGCGAAGGCCGCGCCAATTCCGAGGGCAATCTGGGTGAACATGTTCAGGTGCAGCTGCACCACCGACCGCCACCCCCGAACGAAGAACGGCCAGGCGCCCCAGAGGACCACCGGAGTGGTGAGTGCCAGCTGAATCCAATTCGAGCCCGCGAAGGGCAGGGCCTCCTTCGACATTCCCAGCACCAGCACCGGAGCGGCCAGCGCCGCGCTGACCCAGAATCGCAAGGTCATCGAGCGCAGCTCCGAGGTGTCTTCCTCGCCGCCCGCGGCGACATCCATCGGCTCGAGCGCCATTCCGCATTTCGGGCAGCTTCCCGGGCGGTCGCGGATGATCTCCGGATGCATCGGGCAGGTGTACTTTCGTCCGGGGGTCGCGGCGACGGGCGAAGCCGGCACGAGGTATTTCCCGGGCTCGGCGACGAACTTCTTCAGGCACTTGTCGCTGCAGAAAAAGTACGTCGAGCCTTCCCAGGAGATCTTTCCTCTTCCCGGGGAGCTCGGGTCGACCGTCATCTTGCAGACGGGATCAGTCGCCGTCGTTGCTGCGGAGTGTGAGGGATTGGGTTGAGTCGTGAGGCCAGCTTGAATGTGCGGATTCATTTCGCGCGGTGACGCAAGCCCCGTGCCCAGGTGCGCGCCGCTGTAATCCACCTCGTTAAAATGGGCGGAACCCGCGTGTTACCCTCTTTAAAATGCTTCACGAGGATGGGTCGGACGCACCAATCTGGGCCGCGGTGCGCGAAGGGGCGCGATTCTTCATGGGCGAATCGAAAGTCGACCTGGCGCTGGAAGCGGTCACGAAGCTGCTCGATGAGGAAAAGATTCCGTACTGCCTCGTGGGGGCGATGGCCCTCAACTTTTACGGATACCGGCGGTTCACCGAAGACATCGACCTGCTTTTGACTCCGGCAGGGCACGCCGCTTTCAAAGGCCGGGCGGTGGGTCGGGGGTACGTCGAGAAATTTGCCGGTAGCCGAGCTTTGCGCGACACGGTCAACGGTGTGACGATCGATGTTCTGATCGCGGGCGATTATCCCGGAGACGGAAAGCCCAAGGCGGTCGTCTTTCCCGACCCCGCTTTGGTGGGGCAGAGAATCGGCAGACTGTCGCTGATCCCCCTGCCCAAATTGATCGAGCTCAAGCTTGCGTCGGGCATCAGCGCGCCGCATCGGCTCAAAGATCTCGCCGACGTTCTGGAACTGGCGCGCGCGATGAGACTTCCCCTCGAGCTGGCCCAGAGCCTCGACCCGTCAGTGAGGGAAAAGTATTGCGAGTTGTGGACTGCGGCCCAGGTCGCGGACCCAGACTGAAGGGGAAAAGAAAAAGCGGGCGCGCCGAATGGGCCGCTCCCGCTGACGACGACTGCCCTGAAGACCGAAGACCTACTGACAGCCGGTGTCGAACCCGGGCGGAATCGGAACTTCCGGCGTGGTGGCGTCGATCGACCAGATGTACTGAATCAAATCCGAACGGTCCTGTGCCGCAGTCGCTCCGAGGAGAAAGTTCGCGTTGCCCGCCTGGGTGTGACCGATGAACTTCGGGTCGGTGAACAGCTGGTCCAGCGAAGCGGCTTGACCGTGGTGCAGCAGCGGCGCGCCGACCTGCATCCCGTACAGCGAAGGCACGTTGTAGCCACCGCGTCCCTGGGCGCGGCCGCCCGTGGTCGGCCCAGTGAGGAACAACAGGGCTCCCCGTGCCACCGCGGTGGGATCCAGCGTTCCGACCGGAGTCGGCCTGCGGCCCTTGGGCGGGCGAATCGTCCGCGCGAAGCTGTCGATGTCGTCTCAGGCGCCGGCGACGCAACGGACCACTCCGGCTTGATCGGCGATCTCTTTCGAGGGCTGTCCCAGGTTGTTGGCCGAGAGCGCCACTGAAGTCTCCAGGGCCAGGTTTCCGCAGTCGGTCGAAGAGCTACGGCTTTGCGCCCAAGCGGCTCGACCTCGAGGCCGGTGCCCACGAGATCGAGCTGCTCACGCCTTCAGGCGCGAAGATCGGCCCGAAGAAGGTCGAGCTGACGGAGCGTCATACCGAGAACGACCCGTACCGCTGGTTGGTCGATTGACCGACCCTCAAAGCGACTTGAGGTACGCGACCAGATCGCTCTTCTGGTCCGCGCTCAGCCCAAGAGACTTCCTGGTGTTGTAGGTCTCGACCACCGCGTCGAGGGTCGCCGCGGTGCCGTTGTGGAAGTACGGCGGGTGTTGCCACAGTCCGCGCAGCGGCGCCGTGCGGTACTGCTTCGTCGCCGTCCGCGACGCATAGCTCGGCGCGCCATTCGGCTCGGGCTCACTGACCACTTCGCTCGGGTCATGCAGAACGGCCTGCGAAAACAATTCTCCGGTGTGACAGCCGGCGCACTTCCCCGCGCCCGTGAACACCTCTTTTCCCCGCGCCGCTTTCGCCGCGTCGAACGAGCCGGCCGGGGCCGATGGAGCGGGTAGGCTCAGCTGATATTCCTGCAGCGCCGGAAGCTTCGTGGACACCAGGTCGTCGGTTCCGTTGGTCACGTTCACTGCGACCCGAGAATCCACAAACGTTCCGTGACCACCCATCTGGGTGACCGAGACGTAGCGATTCCAGTACGCGATCTTGTCCCCATCACCGGTGGAAGTGATGCGCGTCATCCCCAGCAATCCATACGCCGGAGGAATCACCTGCGGCCCGTTTTTCCCGTCTTGATTGAACCGCGGGTCGTACTTGCCCGGGCCCCACGAGTTGTAGATGGCCTTGGTGGCGGCCGGCAGGGCAGGGGACAGCGCGATGATCGCTCCGGGGTTGAGGTCTCGGTTCGCCCAGCCGTCGAGGCGCTTGCCGATTCCCTTCGAGAACGAGTCGTCGACCGTCGAGTGGCACAGCGCGCAAGTGATCCCGACGCTGGTCAGGGTGTCCTTGCCATTGACCATTTCGACCTTTCCTTTCAACCCCACCACCGCATTCAGCTTGAGCAACGCCACCGTGGTGGCCGGGTCGGTCAGGCTGATCGCACCCGATTGAATTCCGCTCACCACCGCTTCGGGCAGCGCCTCGGCGTCCACCTTCAGACCGACCGACAGCGCGGTCTTCGGGTCGACCGCCGCCTGAATGACCTCGTTCAGCTTCAGAGTTCCGGTCCAGAACGTTTCATCGCCAAACGTGTCCGAGCGAAAGATGTCCTTCCCCTGGGCGACCAGCGCTGCGTCGAGCCCCGCGTCGACGACCGGGGGTTCAACCGTGGACTTTCCGCAGCCCATGAGGCTGACCCCCAGCGCGATCGAGAGCGCGCCGGTGGAAAAGGACTTCGTCATCGAGATCGGTAAGGCCATGGGTTCTCTCCTTGAGAACGAGCGGGTGTGTCTCTAAGGAGCCGCGGTAGGAAAAAAGGTGACACTCAAAAGTCAGCAACCTTCGCTCGAACGATTTCCTGCAACGGCTCAGAGGCTGGCGACCTCTTGGTTGAGACAGAAAGGAACAGGGCGCTTCAATCACCGGGGTCGCAATGTCAGCCACTGAACGCAGCTCTGGCCCGTTTGGTGCTGTTCAAGAGCCCATGAACTCAATGGGTGAACAACAATCGATACTTCCCGATGAAGCGCTGGTCTCACGAATTCAGGAAGGAGACGCCAGCCTCTTCGTCACCTTGATGAGGCGGCACAACCGGTCCGTTTACCGGGTCATCCGCAGCGTGATTCGAGACGAGTCGGCGGTCGAAGACGTGATGCAGGACACGTATGTCAATGCCTTCACTCACCTGAAGGATCTGGCCGGAGCGGGCGCACTCTCTACCTGGTTGCGCCAAATCGCGTTTCGCGAAGCGCTTCATCGCGTTCGTCGCGTACGCACCTCGCCGTTCTCGGAGGTTGCCTTGGACACATTGGATCCCGCCTCTCCACTGCCGAGCCCCGAAGGGGACGCCGGTCGCGCCGAGTTGAAGGTCGCGCTCGAGCACGCGATCGACGCGCTGCCCGATGATTACCGGGAAGTCTTCATGCTCCGCGCGGTCGAAGGCTGCTCGGTGGCCGAGACAGCCAGCGTGCTGGGCGTCCACGAAGAGACAGTGAAGACCCGGCTGTTCCGGGCCCGGGCACGGCTGCAGGAAACGCTCTCGTCCTGGATCGATCAGGACGCGCCCGACGCGTACGCCTTCCCCGCCGTGCGCTGCAACCGGGTCGCGGTGGCCGTCCTCAAGCGGCTCGAGGAGCTCGACGGTCGTTCACCGGACAGTCACTGAGCCCTTCATTTCGGGGTGAACGGTGCAGCCGTAGGGAATTTGCCCCTTTTCGCTCGCCGTCCATTCCCAGCTCGCGCTCGGCGCGATGAGAGCCGAGTCGAACCGTTTGTCGCTGGCCGTGGCGGTGTGAGGAACGAGGTCCTCATTCGTCCACCGGACTTTGTCCCCGCGGTGAACGGTGAGCTGGGCGGGGACGAAGTGCATCCCCCGAATCGCGACCTGGTGTTCCTTCGGCGCGTCGGGCCTGGCCGCGGCCAGCACGGTGAATAGCGCTACGGCTGTGGCGAATGTCGACAGCCGCCAACTCATTTGGCGAGCGTCTTGTTGAGGGTGCGGGCGTGCTCGAGGTGGGTGGCGATCGCCGGGCGCACCTTGACGATCAACGCCTTGAGCTCGGCGTTCTTCGCGTTCGGTACCAGGACCTTGTCGATCGTGTCGAGCACCGCCACGTGGTAGTCGACCTCGTGCGAGACATAGGCCTTGTCGAACGCCGCGCCCTTGAGGTCCTTCAGCTTGGCGAGGTTCTGCGTTCCTCCCTCGCGCAGGCTTTTGCTGGTGTCATTCTCTTCGGGCGTCACTCCCAGCTTCGTCACCAGGTCTGACGCGCTCTGATTCACCGAGGTGTGATCGGTGATCATCATCTCGGCAAACTTCGTGACCTCGGGGTTGGTGGTCTGCTTCTTCGCCAACTGGCCCGCTTCGATGTCGACCGCGTTGGCGGCGACCACGATGGCGGCGATCTGCGGGTCGGTCGGTTTGGCTTTGGCTGCTTCCTTTGCGGCAGGCGCAGCGGCGAACGCGAGGCAGGAAAGCAGACCGGAACAAAGGACGGCGCGGGTCGAAAAATCGAACATGGGGACTCCAGGGTGAGGGTTCAACCCCTACAGAGCCCCCACCGCGAAAAGCGTTGCAGCCGATCGCTCAAGAGCCGGTTTCGTTCCGCTTTTGAAACCGGGCTCCCATCGCGTACGCGGTCCGGGCGAGGGTGGCGACGTAGGTGGCGGCGGACCCAGGCGCCGCGTCCAGATAGAGGTAGGGCTCGATCAGCTCTACTTCCATCAAGTGCAGCTCCTCGCCCAGAACGACGCCGTCCACGCGCGCGTAGAGGGGAGCCTCGGGAAGCGCCGCCAGCACGCGCTCAGCGCTCTGAATCATCTTCGGGGTGGGCGAAATTCCGCTCGCGGTTCCTCCGAACTGAATCTGAACGCGAAACTCGTTGGGAACGGGCTTCTTGAGGACCGCGTGGCTGAAGACTCCGTTGAAGAAGATGAGCGAGTGCTCTCCGACGCGCCCGATCTCGGGAAGGAAGGGCTGAACGAGCAGCCCTACGGACGCTTGAAGTGCTTGCGCCTCGGCCTGGTGGACAGCGGCCGTGCCGCGATCGACGACGTAAGTACGAAAGGCGCAGCCCGAGATCGCGGGCTTGATCACCGCGCGGTCCCAGCCCGCCTGCTCGAGCAGCTCGGTGAGGTTCTGGCTCGGGCCTCCTTTGAAGTGAAGCGTCGGAATGATTTTCACCCCCCGCGCCGCAAGTTCGAGCAGGTAGACCTTGTCGAGATTCCATCGGACCAACGACGCCGAGTTGACCAACGGAATCCCTGAGGCTTCCACCCGATCGAGCCAGGCTTTGAGCTCGGCGATGCGCTCGAAGTAGTCCACCCCCGCGGCGGCAAGAGCGGGGGTGGACGCTTGTTCTTCGAGGAAGAGATCCGGAAGTGCCGCGTACGTTAGAATTGCGATTCGGGGTCGGAGCACATTTATGTGTATATGTGTATGGTTGAATTTAGGCGAAGGGAAGAGCGAAGCGCGAAGAATCCGAAATCTGGCGGTACGTTCGAGCGATGAATCGTCGAATCGCCAACCCGTGGCCGGCTCGTCAGATGCTCCCTGCGGTGAAACCACCGGGCCAGGGGGTTTAAAGATGATCCGATTCGGAATCGTGGTGTTTGATGGCTTTGACGAGCTCGACGTCGTCGGGCCGTGGGAAGTGCTGCGCAGCGCGGCGAAGTTCGGCGCTCCGTTCGAGACGGTGCTCTTTTCCTTCGAAGGTGCCCGTACTTTCGAGGCCAGTCACGGCCTTCGGGTGGTGGTCGAAGCCGAGGACCCGTCGTCGTTCGATTGGATCGTAGTCCCGGGCGGAGGCTGGGTGAGCCGCAACACCCGCAGCGCGTGGGCCGAGATTCAACGAGGGGAACTGACCGCCGCGCTGCGCGCCCTGCGTGCGACCGGAAAATCGATGGCCTCGGACCTGGCGCTCTGGCTCACCGAGCGATTGGCTTCGGCCGAGATCTCACTGAAGGTCGCGCAGAACATGGAACATCAGCGGGTCGGGCGGGTTCATCGGGGCGCCCGCTCAGGCCGTTCTTGACGCCGCGAACCCCTTCTCGAGCTTGCCCAACTGACCCTTCCAGCCCGCAACCATCCGTTCGGTCCACGTCGCATCGTGCATCGCGTCGAGCGTCAGCATCATGCGAACGCCCTGAGCATGGGCGGTCAGCTCGACCGAGGCAGCCACCTCGTACGGCGCGACGCCCGGAATGAAGTCGGCAACCGTGGCCCAGGCCAGCCGCTGTTGGGGGACGATTTCCGAGTAGGTGACCTTCGTCTCGGTCGTCAGCGGCAGCCCGGCTCTCTTCATGAACCCCACCTGATCCGGACCCGTCGCGGTCATCGCGTATAGCATCTGGCCGTCCGGGGTCAGGTCGAGTGCGTGGACCTTCACCTCGAAGCCTTCGGGTCCCCACCAGGACTCGATGCCCTCTGGGGTGGTCCACAGATCCCAGATGTCTTCGAGGGTGGCTTTGAACGTTCGTTCGAGGGTGATCTGAGTCTTCGTAGGGTTTCTCATCGGGGCTGCTCAAAAAAGGGTCGAGCCCGGGTTTCTAGATCCGGACGCGCAGCACCGCATTGAAGGTCGTCACGTCGCCGCCCGCGATGTCTTCGTCGGCGGAGAACTTCTCGCCGATGAAGAAATGGTAGGTGGCCTCGGCGCCGATGCTGAACTGCTCGGTAATCGGAATGCCCACTCCGACGCCCATCGGGACGCCAGGCTCGGTGCTGCCGTTGAACGCCGTGCCCAGGCGGGCTTCAGCCGTCGCGCCGGAAATCGACGTGCCGTAGATCCCGGCGCCCACGAACAGGTAGGGCTGGACGTAGCTCAGCGGGAGCGTGAGGCGAACCTCGGCGAGCGCGGCGTTGGTGACCAGGCGCGCCGGCCCCGCGGGCGAGTAGTCCTTTCCGATCAGGTTGATCGTCCCCATGTAGTGGGCATCGACCGCGAGCCACCGGGTGAATTCCCACCCGATGCGAAAGCCCCACGACGGGCCGGGCGAGACGCCGGAACCGGTGCCCTTTCCGAACCCGAACGGGCTGCCCTCTTCGAAGGCCCCGACGCCTCCTTCAAAGCCCAACGTGAGGTGGGGGAAGGAGCAGGGTCGATCGCGGAAGTAGCAGGGTGGGGGTGGCTCGGCCGCGGGCGTCAGGGGCTCGACCACCGGGGTCAGCGGCTCTGCGACCTGTGCGATCGCGGTCGTTGTCAGGAGGAGACTACCGAGGACTGCGTGGCGGGCAATGGTGTGGAGGGTCATGGGCCGGCAAGCTGTGCAACGAGGAGGCCGCAAAATCGGCGTGGATCTCTGGGCATTTGCCATTGGGGGGCGGGTGTGGCGCGCTCGCAAGAATGCCTCAGTGGAGCTCGCGCTTGCGGCCGCTTGCCGCGGTGCCTTGAGTTAGGCTGGTCGCCCATGGTGCGTCGTGAAGGCAAAGACTCAGCGGGAGGAGCAGAGCCCGAGGGGTCAGAGCCGCGCTGCGCTTTTCCAGCGGGTGAAAGTCCCGTCCGGGTAATCGCCGGAGAGCCCGGTAGCAGACCACCGCCTGAGGCCCAGAGGCCGACTGGTGAAGCGTGGCGTCAAGAGCCTTCAGCGGCGAAAGCCGTGCGAAGGGAGCAACAACGCGGGCCGCAACATCAAGTGAAGCCTGCCGCCTCGTCA
>JAYVCD010000004.1:0-27949 GCA_043750125.1 Archangiaceae bacterium
CTTCAACCGGTTGAGCTCTTTGTTGGCGACCTTCTCGACCTCGGGGGGCAGGCCGGCCTTCTTCAGCCGTTCGGCGAGCTCGTCGAGCTCCTCCTCTTCTTCGCCCATCTCGCCCAGCTCTTCCTTGATCGCCTTCAGCTGCTGACGCAGGTAGTACTCGCGCTGGGTCTTCGACATCTCGCCTTTCACGGCCGAGTCGATCTTGTTCGACAGCTTGAGGATCTCGCGCTTGCGGTTGAGCAGCTCGAGGACCAGCTTCATCCGAGCCTTGAGATCGACGGTCTCGAGCACCGCCTGCTTCTCTTCGATCGGGACGTCGACGTTGGCGGCGATCAGGTCGGCCAGGTGGCCTGGGTGGGTGATCGACTCGACCAGCTCGGTGGCTGCCGCGGGAAGCTCGGGCATCAGCTCGATTACTTCCCGGGCGAGCTTCTTCAAGTTGATTCCGAGCGCCTCGACCTCGACGTTCTCGGACGCGGTCTTATCCTCGACGGCCTCGACGCGCGCCTTGAGGTACGGAGCTTCCTGCACCAGGTCGAGCACGCGGAAGCGCGCCAACCCCTGGACGACGAGGGAGTAGTTGTCCTCTCCCATCTTCAGCAGCTTGACGATGCGGGCGACGGTCCCCATCGAGTAGAGGTCGGCCGCTCCGGGATCTTCCTCTTCGGCCTTCCGCTGCGTCACGACGCCGATCACTTGATCGTCGCGCACCGCGTCTTTGATCAGAGCGATGGTCTTCTGGCGACCGACGGCGAGCGGGAGCACGCCTCCGGGAAAGAAAACCGAGTTGCGCAAAGGCAAGATCGGAAGGACCTGGGGAATGTCATCCTTGTTGATCAAACCGGGAGGACTCATGGGAGCGGCCATCGCCTGAGCAGCGGCTGCGCCCTTCTTCTTTTCGTCGGACATGGCTCATAGGGTAGCAATGAAAAGATCACCTGCAACCCATTGTTTTGCCCTGTTTTCGACCCGCCCGTACGGGTAGGGCACAATGGGGCGCGCCGGTTACAGCCTAAGGTTGGTCCCCAATGACGAAGAACTCCCTCCACATCCTGGCCGTTGCGATGTTTGCGTTGGTCAGCAGCTGTTCCGGATGTTTCGGCTGCGTCCCTCCGGGTACGGGAGATGGAGGAAACCTCCCTTCGTCCTGTGTGTCTGCGGCCCTCGCGCCCGAAGCGCAGAAGCTCGACGTGCTGTTCGTCATCGATAACTCGAGCTCGATGAGAGAAGAGCAAGAGGCGGTTTCTCGAGAGCTGACGGCGTTCATCGACGAGCTGAAGAAAGGGGGCGGCGTCGCGCAGGACTTTCATGTCGGCGTGATCACGACTTCCGTCTACCAACACACCTTCAGCGGCGGCATCGACTTCAACAAAGAGTACCCGGCCCAGGCGGGCAAGCTGCAGCCGGTGCCCGATTCGGATGGCGATGGCGGCGTGCTGCTCGGCACCGGAACCGAACGGGTGCTCAATGGCGATGATCCCCTGCTGGTCGCGAAGTTCAGCCGGTTGGTCCAGCAGGGCATTCGGGGCTCAGGACAGGAGACCCCGTTCGAGGCGATTCGTCTCGCGCTGCTGGACCTCAACAAGATCCCGCTCGCGATGGGCGGCAACGGAGGTTTTCTTCGCGATGGGGCCCGGCTGCTGGTGGTGGTCGTCAGCGACGAGGATGACTGCAGCGAAAAGACCCGCCCTTCAGTCGTGACCGTCGGCGAGGACCCCCTGGTCGATTACTGCGGGCTCAAGGGCAACAGCCTCACTCCGGTTTTGGAATACCACCGGATTTTTACGCAAGAGCTCAAGGACTCCAACGGCAACACTCGAGAGATCATCTGGTCGGCGATCGCACCCGTGGCGCGCAGCAACAAGGCGGCGCTGGCCGTGATTGAAGGAGGTCAGGTGCGAAACATCGACTGCCCCACCTCGAACGAGCCGGGTTCACGTCATCGGGCGATGGCCGAGGCCTTCGATTCCACGCTGGCCAACCTCGATTCGATTTGCCGCGACAGCTACCGCGAGACGCTGCTGACCATCGCGGGGCTGGCCAACATCACCCAGACGCTCGAGGTGCGAAACGTTCCTGACCCCCGGATGATGAAGATTGGGCTCGTTCGAAAGGACAAGACGGTTCAGACCTGCACGATCGCCAACGGTGGAATCTCGTACGCGGCGGGAAAGGTCTTCTTCTCGGCGACGTGCAAGCGGAGGGCGGACGACATCTCGATCGACATCAAGATGCTTTGCGTGAACTAGCGGCGTAGCGCCAGGGTTGAAGCGTGCTGCTCGAGGCCTGGCCGGTAGGCTGGGCCTGGCAGCTGGGGTTGGTCGAGCGGACGTCGGTGATGAAGAAGAAGGTCGCGTTCACAGATCCAAGAGAGGGCGTCATGCGCGCCATCCTGATCTTCTGGATCCACCCCGCAACTTTTCAGCGGGGCTTGATCGGGAAAACAGCACCCGACGCTGCGTAGAAATCGACCTTTCTGATCCACCGGGGGGCGGCTCTTTTCAAGGAAAGCAGACCTGCAGAAAGCAAACCTGGATCGCTGAGCACGCCTTGCACGCCTCGCCCTGAATCCCGCAGTTGGCGTGCGCGGTGCCCGCCATACAGGTGATCCCCTTGCAGCAGCCCAGGCAGTTGGTCGAGTCGCAGAAGGTCGGGACGGCGCCACCACCGGCGCCACCGCCGGTTCCGGCCTGACACGCCCCGGCCACGCAACTCGTCGAGGAAGTGCAGCTCTGACACGCGCCGCCGGTGAGGCCGCACTTCAGCGCAGTGGGAGGCGTCACACAGGTGCTGCCGTCACAGCAGCCGGAAGCACAGGTGGTCGAATTGCAGGCCGCGATGCAGGCCCCGTTGGAGCAGGCCAACCCCATCGCGCAGGACGTACAGCTGGCCCCGGCCGAACCGCAGGCGGTGTCGGCATTGCCCGCAAGGCAGGCGCCCGCGCTCGTTTTGCACCCTGTGGTGCAGGGGACCGCGCCGCAGGCGGCCATCTGACAGGCTTCGCTGGCCGCGCACGCAACGCAGGCAGCGCCCATTTTTCCACAGGTCTGGTTGGTGTTTCCTCCGCGACAGACTTCGTCGGAAGTGCAGCACCCCTGGCAGGTGGCACTGCAGCTGGTCCCTCCGCCCGTCCCACTGCCTGAGCCGCCGCCCGTGCCGGCGCACTCACCGCCGGTCGAATTGGCGATCTTCGAGCAGCTCTGATCTTGCGTGCATTCGACGCAGCCGTTGGCGCGGGTGCCACAGTTGAGAGCCTGGTCTCCTGGCTGGCAATCGCCGCTCTTGTCGCAGCACCCCCCGCAGTTCGACGGTTTGCAGGCGGGTTTTCCATTCGGGGTGCCGCACGATGGACCCACAGCGACGATGAAGCCGAGCAGGGCGCCAAGAACGAAGTGTCGAAGCGACATGCAGCAACCCAGTAGCACGGGCCACGCGACCGCTCCAAACCACCAGAGGGCCCGTTATGGTTCGAAGGTGACCATTGCGTTCTTCGATCTCGATCTCACCCTTCTGGCTGCGAACAGCGGAAAGCTGTGGATCAGGCGAGAGCTGGCGTTGGGACAGCTGTCGAAGCGAACCGCACTGCAGGCGGCTTTATGGTTTGCGCAATATCAGCTGGGGCTGGGGGGATTGAAGCTGGTGTCGAGGGCGATCGGCGCCACTGCCGGAATGATCGAAGCGGACGTCGCAGCGCGCACTGAGAGCTTCTACCAGCGCCAGGTGCGCAAGCTCTTCCGCCCGGGTGCGCTGGCGGCGTTGCGCACGCACCGTGCCCGGGGAGATCGGGTCGTGCTGTTGACCGCCTCGTCGCACTTCCTGGCCGACAAAGTCGCCGCCGAGCTCAAGCTCGATGCGATCCTCTGCAACCGGATGGAAGTCGACCTGGCGGGGCTGTTGACGGGGCGGACGATGGGCCCGATCTGTTACGGCGAAGGGAAGCTGGTTCATGCGCGCGCCGAAGCAGATGCGAACGAGGTGCGACTGGCCGATTGCGCGTTCTACACCGACTCGTTTTCTGACGTGTCGGTGCTCGAGGCGGTAGGGCAGCCGGTGGCGGTGAACCCCGACCCGAGGCTGCGCCGGCACGCGAACCGACGCGGCTGGAAAATTGTCGACTGGGGCACGCCGAGCCCTCCCTTCAACAAGTAGTCTGCCCGCCCCGATGCTCACCCTGTTCTTGATCGCGTCACTGGCCGCCAAGCCTCCCCCGGACGTCCGTCAGGACCTGCTCGACGCGATGGTGGTCGAGTTGGAACGCAACCGGGTCGAGCTCAAGCTCAACGAGAGCAAGCCGCCTTATTTCATCAGCTACCAGATGAAGGACTTCGACCAGTCTGAAATCAATGCTCGGTACGGAGCCCTGTTCGTCGACCAGCAATGGCACGACCGGAAGCTGTTCGTAGACGCGCGCGTGGGCAGCTACACCTACGACAGCGCAATCAGCGACGACATGGACTTCAGCTTCTCGATGAAAGGCAACAGCTACATCACCCGGAAGAACGCGCCCTTTGACGATCACCCGATGGCCCTTCGCACCGCGCTCTGGCTCATCACCGATGAAAAATATAAAGGCGCGCTCTTCAACTACCTCAAGCGCAAAGGCGAGGAAGTTTACACGATCGAGGATCCCAGGCGCCCTCCCAGCTTCTCGAAAGAGACCGCGGTCGTGCACCTCGGAGAGAAGGTGCCCTTCGAGATCTCGCGCGAACGTTGGCGAAAGCTGACCCGAAAAATTTCGGGCCTGGTCTCGGCAAACAAAGAAGTCTTCGATTCTGAAGTGCGCTTCACGGCGGACAAGATCGTGCGGTACTTCGTGAGCACCGAGGGCACCCGGATCATCACTGAAGAGGCGATGTTCGGCTTCCACGTCAACGGCTTCACCCGGGCCGACGACGGGCAGTTGCTCGAGAACTCACGCGACTACTACGCGCCTACCGAAGCGCAGCTGCCCGACGATGCGAAGATTCGCGCCGCTGCCGCGACGATGGTGGCTGAGCTGATCGCGCTCCGGGCCGCGCCGGCGATTGATCCGTACACCGGGCCGGCGATTCTCGAGCCCGATGCGGCCGGCGTCCTGTTTCATGAAGCCGTCGGCCATCGGCTCGAGGGTGAGCGCCAGGACGGCGACGCCGAGGGGAAGACGTTTCGGGGGCAGGTCGGCAAACAGGTGCTGCCGACATTCTTGAGCATCTACGACGACCCGACACTGCGTGAACGAAAGGGGGTCCAGCTCAACGGGTTCTATCTGTTCGACGAAGAAGGCGTGCGCGGACAGCGGGTGCCGCTGGTCGAGGCCGGGGTGCTGAAGAATTACCTGCTTTCCCGGCGCCCGGTCGATGGGTTTGCCCAGAGCAACGGTCACGGCCGCAGCCAGGGCAACCGAAAGCCGGTGGCGCGAATGGCGAACCTGATTGTCGAATCGAAGAAGACGGTCAGCGATCTCGAGCTGAAGAAGATGTTGATCGCCGAGGCCCGAAGGCAGGGCAAACCGTACGGGCTGGTGATTCGAGACATCACGGGGGGAAACACCAACACCTCGACGTTTGGCTACCAGGCGTTCAAGGGAATTCCCCGCATGGTGTACCGGGTCGACGTGCGCGACGGCAAAGAGTCGCTGGTGCGCGGGGTCGAGATTGTGGGGACTCTGCTGTCGTCGATCAACCGGGTGATGGCGACCGGCCCCACTCCAGGAGTCTTCAACGGCTACTGCGGGGCCGAGAGTGGAATGGTGCCGGTCTCGACCGTCGCGCCTGCCACGCTGCTGCAGGAAATCGAGCTGCAGCGCGCGGTGGAAGGCAAAGATCGGCCGCCCCTGTTGCCGAGCCCGTCGTCAAAGCAACCGTAGAGACTTCAACGCACCCGCCTGCCGTCTCCGCGAAAGCCCCGCCAGACGATGTAATGGCGAAACTCGGCCGCAAAGGCCTGGGCGGTGATCCCGGTCACGAACGAGAAGGCCTGAGGAAACGTTCGACCTTCGTGCATCGAGTCGAGCAGCCGGACGACCGCGGCCTGCGAGCTTCGGCGAATCAGAAACGCAAACGCGTGGTAGGCCGCCGAATAGACGATCGCGTTGTTGTCTTTGTAGAGCGGGTCGGGCTTTTCGATCGGATCGGAGTCGGGGTTGTTCTCGTAGAAGCGGGCCAGATCTTCGAGGCTGGGAAACCGGTCGCCCTGGCTCGCCGTCCACGTCGCCATGCCCTCGCGAAACCAGAGGGGAATCTGCTTGTCGACCCAGGTCTGGCGGGTGGCGGCGCGTTGGTACATCAGGCAATGGGTCAGCTCGTGAAGGACGAGCTCGTTCACGTCGGCGTCGCTGACGGGGTCGCCCCAGCTGGCGGGCGATTGGAAATAAACTTCGTCGTAGCGCGCCCAGGCGTGCAGCCAGTCATAGCCGTAGCGGCCGACCGCGCTCGCGAGACGAAGGTGGGAAGGCAAGAGGTAGAAGTTGACGCGTTGGTCGAGCGTGCCCCAGCGAACCAGGTTCTTGCTCGCCGCAGAGATCGCGCGCTCGAGGCGGTGCAGCTCGACTTCTTCGTTTGGGTCCGAGCTCACCTCGAAGGGCCCTGCTTCGGTGGTCAAGGAAGTGCGTTGGCGCAGGCCCGCCAGGGGCAGCAGGCAGCCCGAGCACAACAACAGCATCCAGACCGCGGCGGCGCGGATCATGAATTTCAGTCCACTCCGACGAGGCGCAGCACCTCACGCCCTACGTCCGCGACCGTGTGGATTCGGCTTGCGTCGTGGGGTCCAAAAGCGAGCACGGGCACCGGACGCAGGGTGTGACTGCGGGTCGAGAGATCTTCGACGTTGCCGTGGTCGCTGCAGATGAACAGCTGCGCGTCGGACGGCCGGGAGGCCACTACCGCCCGGGCGAAGCGGTCGAAGGTCGACAACGCGGTCACCGCCGCTGCCATGTCGCGCGCGTGGCCGGCTTCGTCGGCGAGGTAGTGCTCGAAGAGGGTGAAGTCCAACGAGAGGCGCCAGAAGATCGCGGCCGCTTCTTCAGGAGTGCGGAGGGGGACGTCCATGCCCCGGGCCCGCGCCATCGAGCCATCGATGTCGTGGGTCAACCCCGCGTCGGCCCGGGCATCATCGAAGGTCCGCATCGGGACCTTTCCGGCCGCCATCGCCAGCGTGCTGGCCGACGCACGGACCCGTCGCTTGAGCTCGGAGGGCACCTCGAGGTCGGGGCCTTTCGAGGGGCGGCGCGGCACGCCCATGTGCTCGAGCAACGCGGCGGGGTAGGCGTTGGCGAAGGTCGCGTGTTTTCCCGCGGCCTCGATGCGCTTCACGATTGAGTGTTCCTCGATCAGCGCGATCAGCCGCGAGTCGGGATACCCGAGAATGTGTTCCCCGGTGAGCCTGGGAATCGGAAGCCCGGTGTAGATCGCCGTCTGGTTCGATGCGCTCTGCGGTCGGCCTTCGATTCCGAACGTGGTGTCGGCCGCGGCCCAGGCCCCCCCGTTGGGCAGGGCAGTGCCGGTGCCATCGTCGAAGCGAGAGACCAGAAATTCCCCCCGGGTCAGTGGGTTGTCGGGGGAATTCTTCGAACCAATTCCAACGCCGTCGATGAAAAGGAGGGCGACGCGCACGTTCTCTAGAGCAGGGGGCGCGCGCCGCGGTGCAGCACCCGCTTACTCTTCGACGGCGGGTGCGACGGGCTCTTCGGCCGGCTTCGCCTGAGGGCGCGCCGCGCTGGGGTGAAGGTTGTTGAAAGCGGGCTTGGCCGCGATCGTTCCCGCCCCGCGGCCGTGAACGAGGGTCTTCTCGTCGGCTTTGAAGTGAATGGTCACCTTGTCGGCCCGAACATCGCTGACGATCCCCAGACCAAAGGTCGGGTGGTTGATCAGCTCATCGAGAGAGTAGGTGTCGCGAGCGCTGTACGTCCGCGCCTTCGCTGCATCCTTTCCTTCGATGCGCTCCTGGAATCCGATGACGACTCGGTCGGCGGCAGACATGCGCGTCGACTTTCGGGGCTTGGTGAACGAGTTTGCCTGCATCGCGGTCTGGATTCCGCGAAAGACGTGCTCGTTCGTACAGGTGTTGCACTTCACCCGAGCGATCTTCGAACCCACCAGCGCGAGGATGGTGTGAGCGAGGTTGAGATTGCACTTACTGCAGAAAGCGTCGACTTCTCCACCCGTCTTGTGCGTCGTAGCCATGGTTTGAAATTTGCTCTACCACCTTTCCGATTCTTTCGTCGCCTTGTATCTGCCTCACCTGCGGCCCCAGTGACACACCCATGAACTTCGATATTCCAAGGCGACGGGCCCTCGACAACCTCATTCGACCCACCCGGGCCGAGGTGTCTGCTTCGGCGCTGAGGCACAACCTTCACGTGGCGCGAAAGCTGGCGGGCCCCGCGGGGGTGATGGCGGTGGTGAAGGCCAACGCCTACGGACACGGAGCGCTGCAGGTGGCGCGGGTCCTCGAAGACGAAGGCGTGGCGATGCTGGGGGTGGCGCTGGTGGAGGAAGGCCTCGAGCTGCGGGCAGGGGGAGTGAAGGCGCCGATTCTGGTGATGGGCGGCTCGTACGAGGGCGGCTACGCGCTGATGGTCGAGCACCGCCTGACCCCGACGCTGTTCCGGCGCGAGCACATCGAAGGGTTGGCCGCCGCGGCGCAGCGCAGCGGAAAGCCCGCCACGGCGCACCTGAAGCTCGACACGGGGATGAGCCGTCTGGGGATCCAGCGCGAAGAGCTGCCCGAGTTTCTTCGCCTGCTCACCGCGGCACGTGACTCGATCGAGCTCGAAGGGTTCCTCTCTCACTTCGCCAACGCCGATCTGCAGAACAACGCGCTGACCCAGCTGCAGAACACCCACTTTCGCGAAGGGCTCAGCCGGGTGCGCGATGCGGGCTTCAAGCCGCGGTTTCGGCATCTGTCGAACTCGGCGGGGTTGCTCGCGCTGGGAGCGCTGACCGACGGGCTGGACATCAACCTCGTTCGCCCCGGGCTGCTGCTGTATGGCTTGCTGCCGGACGCCTGGCTGGGCGGCCACGTCGCGCTGCAGCGGGTGATCGCCTGGAAGACGGGCGTGATGCACCTGAAGCAGATTGAGCCGGGCACCGCAGTGTCCTACGGCGGCACCTGGGTGGCGCGGCGGCAGAGCCTGATCGCGACACTGCCCATCGGCTACGCAGATGGCTTTTCCCGCGTGTATTCGGGGAAGGCCTCGGTGCTGGTGCATGGGCAACGGGCGCCGGTGGTGGGGCGGGTGACGATGGACATGTGCATGATCGACGTGACCGACATTCCTGGAGTGAAGGTGGCGGACGAAGTGGTGATTTTGGGGGCCCAGGGGAAAAACCAAATCGACGCCGAGGAATTGGCCGAGCTCGCCCAGACGCTGCACTACGAGGTGTTGTGCAGCCTCGGAGCCCGGGTGCCGCGGCTGCTGGTCGACGGTCCGCGATAGGTTTTTCGCTTACCGCATCACTTCGCGCAGCAGGTCGGGGCGGTCGGTCATCACGCCTCCGACGCCCTGGCCGATGACTTTCCGCATCTCGTAGGGGTCATCGATGGTCCAGACGTTGATCCATTTTCCGCGCCGCGCCGCTTCGTCGCGCAGCGCCGCGTCGAACAGTCGCACCCCCTGGAAGTACAGCGGCATGTCGAGAACGGTGAAGCGCGCGTCGTCGACCGGAGGCTCCCCGGACTTCAACGGAAGAATGAACTGGGTCAGGCAGTCGCGCGGGTAGAAGAGCACCGCCTCGGGCATCGCCGCCGACAACATGAAGGCGATTTCGTCGTGCTCGCTGCCGGCGCAGATTCGGTTCTCAGCGCCTTCGTTGCGGACCACTTCGACAAAGCCATCGAGGGTCTGAAGGGTCTTGAGCTCGATATTGAATCGAAGCTTTGGAAACAACCGGAGCACCTCGACCAGCCGGGGAATCTTCACCCCCGACCCGCGCAGCGGAAACGACTTCCCGTCGTTGGGCGAAAACCGGAACCCGGCGTCCAGTTGCTGCAGTTGGGGGTAGGTGAAGGACGAGACGGGCCCTTCGCCATCGGTGCAGCGATCTACCGTTTCGTCGTGGGCGACGACCAACTCGCCGTCTTTCGTGAGCTGAATGTCGATTTCCAGCATGTCGGTGCGCCACAACCGCACCGCGGCCTCGAAGGCGGGCAGGGTGTTCTCGGGCATCAGGGCCGCGCCCCCACGGTGGCTGATGTGCAGCGGAGCGCGCAGCCCGTTGAAGAAGGGGTGCTTCATTTCACTGACCTTTGAACACCGGGGCCCGCTTCTCGTTGTAGGCGCGAATTCCCTCGGTGGCGTCGTCGCTGGTGAACAGCCGCTGTTGCAGCTCCCGCTCGAGCGCCAGCGCTTCGGCCGCTGCGAACGTGCGGCCCTCGATCATCAGCTCGATCGCTTTTGCTTTCCCCAGCAGGCGGGCCAGTCGCTGGGTTCCTCCGGTGCCGGGCAGCACGCCCAGGTTCACTTCGGGCAGGCCCACCTTGAAGTTCCCTTTGGCCGCAAACCGCAGATCTGCGGCGAGCGCGACCTCGAGGCCCCCTCCGACGCAGTGACCGTTGATCGCGGCGATCACCAACTTCGAAGTCTGCTCGAGGCGCTGCAACGTCTCGTTGGCGTGGAGGCAAAACGCATACTTAAAGGTCGGCGTCACGTCTGCGAGCATCTGGATGTTCGCGCCGGCGCAGAAGAACCTGGCCCCGCGCCGGTGATCATGATCACGTGAACGCCTTCGTCGAACCGCGCGCGCAAGATCGCCTCGTCGAGCTGGCGCATCATCGGGTAGCTGTAGGTGTTGGCGGGAGGGTCGCTGAGCGTCAACAGCGCGACCCCTTTGTGTACCGCGTATTCCACCAGCAACTGCTCTGACGGCTTCGTCCAATCGGGCTTGTCGGTCATGGGTCTTCTTCAAACCGCTTCGAAGGTGGCGGCAATTCCCTGTCCGACGCCGATGCACATCGTGGCGAGACCTTTTTTCGATCCGCGCGCCTTCATCGCGTGCAGCAGCGTGGTGACGATGCGCGCGCCGCTCGAGCCCAGCGGGTGACCCAGCGCGATTCCACCCCCGTGGACGTTGACCTTCGCCGGGTCGAGACCGAGGTCTGCAATGCAGGCCAGCGCCTGGGCCGCGAAGGCCTCGTTCAGCTCGATCAGATCCAGCTGGGCCGCTGTCCACCCGGCGCGGGCCAGCGCCTTCTTCGAGGCGGGCACGGGGCCGAGCCCCATCAACCGGGGGCTGACTCCTGCAGTGCCAGAAGAAACGTAGCGGGCCAGGGGGCGTTTGCCGAACGTCGTTGCGACCGCCTCGCTCATCAGCAGCATGGCCGAGGCCCCGTCGTTGAGGGTCGACGAATTGCCGGCGGTCACGCTGCCGCCTTCGCGGAATGCGGCCTTGAGCGTCGAGAGCTTTTCGATCGTCGAGTCGGCGCGCGGACCTTCGTCGGCGTCCACCCGCACGCTGGGACCTTTCTTCTGGACCACCTCGACCGGAACCCGTTCGGCGGCGAAGTGACCCGCTTGCTGCGCGGCGATCGCCTTCTGGTGCGACTGCAGCGCGAAGAGGTCTTGATCGGCGCGCGAGATCTTCCACTGCTCAGCCACGTTCTCGGCGGTCTCGCCCATTTGCTCGAGGGGGAACAGCGCGGCGAGCCTGGGGTTCGGGTAGCGCCAGCCCAGCGAGGTGTCGAAGATTTCCATCTTCCCGGTCGGAAAACCGTCGGCGGGCTTGGGCATCGACCAGGGGGCCCGGGTCATCGACTCGACTCCTCCGGCGATCACGATCTCGGCGTCCCCCGCCTGGATCATTCGGGCGCCGGCGATCACCGCCTCGAGCCCACTGCCGCACAGGCGATTGACGGTCGCTGCGGGCACCGACTCGGGAAGCCCCGCCAACAACAGCGCCATGCGAGCGACGTTCCGGTTGTCCTCGCCGGCCTGATTCGCGCAGCCGAAGTACAGCTCGTCGACTCTGGCCCCTTCGAGTCCGGTGCGCTCGATCAGGGCTCGAATGGCAACCGCGGCCAGGTCGTCGGCCCGCACCGTGCGCAGCGCGCCATTGTGCTTCCCGATCGGGGTTCGAACTGCATCGATGACGAAGACGTTGGGCATGGGGTCAGCTCACGGTGAGAACGACATTGCCAAAGCTCGCTCGGCTGCTGAGCAATTGGTGGGCTTGCGCGGCTTGCTCGAGCGGCAGGGTGCGATCGAGCACGGGCTTCAGCTTGCCTTCCTCGACCAGCTGCAGAATTTTGAACAGGTCGCCTTTGCTGCCCATCGTCGAGCCGAGCAGCGAGATGCGCTTGTAGAAGAGGACGGTGAGGTTGAGCTTCACCTCGTTGCCGCTGGTCGCTCCGCAGGTGACGAGGCGGCCGCCGTAGGGCAGGCAGGCGATGCTCTTTTCGAAGGTCTCGCCTCCGACGTGCTCGAACACCACATCGACCAGCCGCTTCTGGGTGAGCCGTTTGACCTCTTCGACGAAGTCGGCAGTGGCGTAGTTGATGACGTGGTCCGCGCCGAGCTCTTTGGCTTTCGCGAGCTTGGCTTCCGTCGAGCCGGTGGCGATCACCTTCGCGCCAAGCAGCTTCGAGATCTGGATCGCCGCGCTGCCGACTCCCGAACCTCCGGCCTGAACGAGGACGGTCTCGCCGGCGGTCAGCTGGGCGCGGCGAACCAACATCGTCCAGGCGGTGAGGAAGGTCAGCGGCAGGCAGGCGGCCTGCTCGAAGCTCATCCCCTTGGGCTTGGGAAGAATGTTTTGCCGGGGGACGCAGACGTACTCTGCGTAGCCGCCCGCGACGTGCTCGCCGATGACTTTATAGGTCCGGCACAGGTTGTCTTCGCCGCGCAGGCACCGCTCGCAGGCCCCGCAGGACAGCCCGGGGTTGACCACCACCTCGAGCCCCAGGGCGACGTCGGTGACTTCGGCGCCGACCGCATCGACGACCCCGGCGATGTCGCTGCCCAGCACGTGCGGCAGGGCCAGCTTCAGTCCGGGCCAACCTTTTCGGGTCCAGACATCGAGGTGGTTGAGCGCGACCGCCTTCACCTTGATCCGCACTTCGCGGGCTTTGGGCTCGGGAATGGGGAGGTCGAGCTGTTCCAACACTTCAGGGCCGCCGTGCCGGGAAAAACCCACCGCTTTCATGTTTGTTCCTTCGCGCTCGCGCACGCTTCAAGGGGCGGCCGTCACGCTTGCGTGGCTTGCTGCCCGGGATTGCGGCTTGTAAGAGGGCGCCTGTCGAAAATCCACAGGAGAAGTCCCCGATGCAGGCTCGTTCGCTCTCGATGTTCGTTGCGGCTTTGACCCTCAGTGTCCTGGTCGCCTGTGGTCCGGCGCGCGGAGGGGCCGGCGGAGGCGGCACGGCGACAGGAGGAGGAGGAGGAGGCAGCGGCACCGGCGGAGGCACCGCAGCGGGCGGGGGCAGCGGCGGAGGATCCGGTGGTGGCCAGGGCGGCGGCACCCCATTCACCTGCGCTCAGAGCTGCGCCGGGTGCTGCGATTCGGCCGGAGTCTGCCAGCTGGGCACCGCCGGGGCGGCCTGTGGAATCGGCGGCGCAAGCTGCGCTTCGTGTGCGGCGACTGCGAGCTGCGTGAGCAACGCCTGTCGCACGGCCAACTGCGCCACCTGCACCCTGGCGGCGGCTTGTCAGAGCACGCTGAGCAATACCGTTTGTGGCAGCGGGGGCATCGCGTGCCTCGACTGCGCGGCCAGCGGCGGGGCGACGTGCAACCTCGACGCGGGCGTCTGTACCGGAGGCACCTGCGCGGGTTGCCGCGACGCGACCGGCGCCTGCCTGGGCGGCAACACCAAGGGCGCCTGTGGAGTCGGGGGCGGAAGCTGCTCCAGCTGCGGCGGAAGCAACGTCTGCGTCAGCGGCGCCTGCATGGGGACCGGCAATTTTGCGTACGACGGCGGGACGACCATCTCGGCGATCCGGGGCGCGGCGTTCTGCAGTGAGAAAGTGAAGCTGAAGAACGTCGTGATCACTTCGATCGCCAACTCGTTCGCGGGGACGGCCGGCGATTACCAGGCCCAGTTCTGGGTCGGAGATCCGGCGAAATTGAAAGACGGAATCTACGTCGACAAGTTCTTCACCGACCCCAGCATTCCCGCGAAGTTCGAGCCGAAGACGGGCCAGATCGTCGACATCGAAGGGTACACCTTCAAGCAGTCGAAGTTCACCGACCGCATCGCCTACCGGGTGACTCTGAAGAGCCAATTCAGCTGCATCGGGCCGGACGGCGGCTTCTACAACCCGGCCGGGCCGCTCACGGTGACGCTGATCGACGCGGGGACGTTGCCTGCTGCGCCGATGGCTCCCGCGGGCTTCGGCAACGCGATGGGCGGAACGGTCAAGGCCAATTCGGACTACCGGTCGGCGCGGGTGTTCGTCCCGGGCCCGCTGACGATCACCAACCCCAGCCCCCAGGCGTTGAAGCGCGTCTCGCTCGACCCCACCGACACGACCTACTTCGGCTTCGAAGTGACCGGCGGGATTCTCGTCAACAACTTCAACACCTTCGACCGATTTCAGGCCGACGCCGGTCTGCAGGTGCGCTGCGACTACCGCAAGATGATGCTCGACGGGGGCAGCGTGGTGTTCCCCAACGGGATCACCGCCGTCTACGACACCTATTCGCACGCCTCGTGCGAGGACGGCGGGACCAGCTGTCCGGCCACCGCCCGCCGCAACGCGGGAATCGTGCCTGGCACCACCAACGACTTCACCTACGTGCTCTACCCGGCCGACTGCACCGAGTTGGTGGGTCAGTACGACGCGGGCCAGTAGCGCGCCGTGCCGATCGTCAACGCCACGATTCGGCCTGATGGGGTCGCGCACCTCGAGCTCAATCGGCCCGAGGTGCGCAACGCGATCAACCTCGAGATGATCCAGGCGCTGCATGCCCAGCTCGACGCGTGGGCAGTGCACGACGGGGTGCAGTGCGTCGTCGTTTCCGGGGCTGGCGGAAAGGCGTTCGCGGGTGGAGCCGACATCGCCGAGCTGCGCGAGCGGACCCACGTCGAGAGCTTCTGGGGGGTGAACCAGACGCTGTTTCAAAAGCTCGAAGACTTTCCCCGGCCCACGATCGCCGCGATTGACGGCTTTGCGTTGGGGGGAGGACTCGAGCTCGCCCTGGCCTGCGATCTGCGGGTCGCCTCGAAGGGGGCGAAGGTCGGGCTGCCGGAAGTCACCCTGGGCATCTACCCTGCCGCCGGCGGCACCTGGCGACTGCCGCGGCTGGTGGGCCTGGGGCGGGCCAAAGAGCTGGTCTTCACCGGGCGAGTCGTGGACGCCGAAGAGGCCCACGGGTGGGGGCTGTTCGAGACGCTGGTCGACACCGATGCGCTCAGCGCGGCCTTCGAGCTGGCAGGGGCGATCGCGAAAAATGCTCCGCTCGCGTTGCAGGTGGCCAAGGTGTCCCTCAATGCGCTGGCCCGCGGCGACAACCCGACCTCGATTGAGCGTCTGGGCCAGGCGCTGCTGTTCGATTCGCCCGAGAAACGGACCCGGATGACGGCCTTTCTCGAAAAGCGAAACAAGAAGTAGCCGGCCCCGGTCGCTGCTACCGTCTTGCGCCGGAGTGAAACCCTGATGACCACGATGACGCACGTTGCAGTTCTGGGTGCCGGCACCATGGGGCATGGAATCGCTCACGTCTGCGCGACGGCGGGGCTCCAGGTCGTCCTCTACGATGTCACCCTCGCGATGGCGCAGGCCGGGGTGGACAAAATCCGGAAGAACCTCGAGGTCGGGGTCGAGAAGAAAAAAGTGACTGCCGCGGAGCGTGATGCGGCCCTGAAGGCGATCACCGCCACTTCGACGTTGAACGATGTCGCGCCCTGCCAACTGGTGATCGAAGCGATTCCCGAAAAGATGGAACTGAAGCAGAAGGTCTTCAAAGAACTCTCGGCGATTTGCGCGCCCGACGCGCTGTTGGCCAGCAACACCAGCTCGCTGTCGCTGACCGAGATCGCGGCCGCGGCGACGAACCCGCAGCGGGTGGTGGGGATGCACTTCTTCAACCCCGTGCACCTGATGAAGCTGCTCGAGGTCGTCCGCGCGTACCAGACTTCGGACGCCTCGATCGCGGCCGCCTGCGCCTTCGGAGAGAAGATCGCAAAGCAGTGGGTGGTGGTGAAGGACTCGCCCGGCTTCGCCTCGACCCGCCTGGGGATTGCGATCGGCCTGGAAGCGGTGCGGATGCTGGAAGAAGGAGTGGCGTCGGCTGCCGACATCGATCGCGCGATGGAGCTGGGTTACGGCCACCCGATGGGCCCGTTGAAGTTGGGAGATCTGGTCGGGCTCGACGTTCGGCTGGCGATCGCCGAATACCTTTACGCCGAGCTTGGTTCTCCGACGTTCCGTCCGCCCCAGCTGCTCAAGAAGATGGTTCGCGCAGGTAAGCTTGGGAAGAAGTCTGGGGAAGGCTTCTACAAGTATTGACGACTGGTCCTCAAAACGCGGTTCCGTTCGGGAAGTACCTGCTGCTCAAGCGGCTGGCCGTTGGCGGAATGGCGGAGCTTTACCTGGCGAAGGATCCGGCCAACGACTCGCTGGTCGTGATCAAGCGAATCCTGCCGTACCTGGCGCAGGAGACCGAGTTCGTCCGGATGTTCCTCGACGAGGCGCGAATCGCCGCCCAGCTGCACCACCCGTACATCATCCGGATGCACGAGCTGGGTCACCTCGAGGGCTCGATCTTCATCGCGATGGAATTCGTCGAAGGCGTCGACCTGCGGAAGATCCTTCAGCAAGAACAGAAGCGGGGGTCGGTGGTTCCTCCGGACATCGCGGCCTGGCTGACCGCGCGATTGTGCGAAGGCCTTCACTACGCGCACAACAAGTTCGGCGCCGACGGCCGGCTGCTCGGAATCATCCACCGCGACGTGAGCCCGCAGAACCTGATGGTCGGCTACCAGGGCGAGGTCAAGCTGGTCGACTTCGGCATTGCGAAGGCCACCAGCTTCATGGAACGCAGCAAGCCTGGGGTGATCAAGGGCAAGTTCCTCTACCTTTCGCCCGAGCAGCTCTCGCAAGACCGCATCGATCACCGCGCAGACATTTTTGCGGTGGGGACGATGCTCTACGAGGTCACCACCGGAAAGAGCCCGTTCTACAAGCCGAGCACCGAGGCGGTGATCTACGCGATTCGCGCCGAGGATCCTCCGCCGCCGCACCTGACCCAGAAGGGGTACCCCGCCGAGCTGTCGCGCATCATCATGCGGTGCCTGCTCAAAGATCGCAGCCGGCGGTACCAGCAGGCAGGCGAAGTCCACGCCGACCTCGAGGCGTGGATGCGAAAGGAATCGCCGACCTCGATGAAGACGGTCGTCGACTACGTCGACAAGCTGTTCGGAGACGAGGAAGAGCGCACTTCGCTTTTCATTCCGCCCAACGCGCGGGGAAGCGAGCGGACCGCGACCGACGGAATTCCGAAGCGTCGGCCCAGCCTCGAAGGCCCGCGAACCAATTCCCACCCGACGGTTCCCCTGGGCCCGTTCAAGAACATCAATGAAGAGACGACCAAGCCGATTGCGACTCAGCGAATCGAAGACTCCGTCAGCCCTTCGATCGGCAGGCGACCGACGCCTTCGTCCGGTTCGATGGCCGCGTCGGCTGAGGACAATCGCACCGACCGGGTGAGGCCGCTGGACATCATCAAAGCGCTGGGAGGTCGCCCCAACCCTTCGGTCGTCACCCTGCCCAACGCGCCTTCGGCCGAGCGCAAAGCCCTGGGGATGTCTGTTCCGGGGCGAACGGAAATCACAGACAGCGCGGGCCCAGGTTCCCCGGTGGCCCGAAAGTCCGAGGTGAACGAGCGCCTCGAGCCGACCGCGGTCAGCGAGGCCGGCCAGCCGGTCGGTCGCGAAGCGGTGATCGAGTTCACGCCCAGCCCTCTGGTTCCTCTGCCTGCTTCGGTCGGCGCTGCGCTGCGCCGCAGCCGCGATTTCCCCCAGTACACCGCCCGGGTTCCACCCCCGGTGCCCTCGTTGAGTCCCGAGCCGCCGGTAGAGAAGCTGCGGCCGTCCAACCCCCGAGCGGGGCAGCTCGTCACCGGGCCCGCCGTCGATGGCGACACGCGCGCCGGCCCCAAGCCTTCCGACACTGACCCCGACGCCGACGCCGACGAGCCGATTTCCTACGATGCGGGCGACCAGGTCTCGACGATCGACTTTCGTTCGGGGTCGACCCCCGAATTGAAGCCGGTGCGACGCCCGAAGGCGGGTGCTTCGATCGAAGGTTTGTTGGTGCGAAAGCCATGGCTGATCGCGGTCTTTGCCTTCCTGGCCGTGCTGGTTCTGGGGTTGCTGCTGATCTTGTGGGCCCGACCCGAGCGAGCGGGGCGGGGTGCCCCCCACGTCTCGGGCGACGCGTCCCCCGGCCCAGAAGCCCCCCAGGCAGGCGGGGACTTCAGCGGCTCGGGCAAGACCCTGGTGCGGTTTGCAGCGCCGGCGGGCACCGTCATCACCCACGACAACGCTTCGTTCGAGCCGAACAAGGCCTACCCGCTGTTCCCGGGAAGCTTCACCTTGATCTACCGCTGCCCGAAGAAGGGGAAGCGGGGCAGCGACGCGATCAATACCTCGGTCACCATCGAGCACAACCAGGCCGAGGGCCAGGTGATCCCGCTCAGCTGCCGCTGACCGGCGTTGCCTGCTCGGAGAGTGCGATCACTTTCTGGAACAGCCGCAGGCCGAAGGGCCCGGTGTCCTGCTGATGGAACATGCGCCGGGCCTGGGCCCGCGCGATTCGGGCGGCCTCGGGGCGTTCGGTCTTCGCGAAGAATTCGCCTTGCCGCCAGAGCCGGCGCGCGTAGAGCTCGCGCACCGCGGGGGTGAAGTACCCGTCGGTCAGCTCTTTGACTTTCAGATCGATCGCGGACTGTTCTGCCTTTTGGGCTCGCAGCAGATCGAGCTCCTGGCTGAGAAGGGCCAGCTGCGATTCGGCCGGAAGCCAGGTCTGGATTTCGGGCTGATCGTGAAGTCCTCCTGATTTCGCGGCCAGGTCTGCGTCGGCCGCCTCGGGTGAAGGGACCTCGAGCTGGGTTTCGTCAGGCGTCACGCGAAGCGCGCGAAGGTTCTGGTTGGCGTTTTCGGGAAGGCCATTCTTGGCGCGAAGGTTCTGGCCGTAGGCGCGGGCCAGCTCTTCGAGCACGCGTTGGAACGGCACTTCGATGACCTGGCGCCCCTGCACGATGGCGCGCTGCTGCCGGCGGTACCGCGAACGGTTGGTCTCGGCGCGGTCGAGCTGCTGCACGCCGAACTCATCGTGAATCACGCACTGGAAGAACTCGACGCCTCCCGCCCGCATCGCGCGGCCGAAGAACAGCATCTGCTCGCCTGTGCCCAACACCGGAGACAACAGGCCCATCAGCTCGCCGGAAGTGTCGACCGCTGCGGGCGCGGCCACGGGGTCGAGGACCGGATCCTTGAGCACCACTCCACTCGAGCGCAATTGGTAGAGCGCCTTCTTCGCCGCCCGGGCCAGCGCTTTGTTCTTCGAGCCCGCGAGCGCTTCGGGAAGCTGCGTTTGCCGGGCCTTCACGTGGGCGGCAAGGACTTCGAGGGCCTGCGCTTCAGGAAGCTTCTCTACGTCGGCCACTGACTGGTTGAGGGGATCCATGAGCGCGTCTCTATTACCTGGGGGTCCGCGTGACGAGCCAGAAGTCCTGGGCCTTCGCGGTGACCTGCAGCAGTCCGCTCGACAGCTGCGGGCCGAAGACCCGTTCGGGCGGAATTCCGCGAATGACAAAGTGATCGTAGGCGGCGCCCTGGGTCGCCCAGTCCATCGTGTCGGGGCGCCATTCCGAGGCGAACGAGGGAGGAGTTTTTCCCTCGCGGTACATCACTGGAGAGTGCGGCGTGAGGGCGAAGGTGAAGTTGGTGATTCCGCCGCGCTCGCGGGCGATCACCGTCGAGGCGTGCAGCCAGACCGGGTGGGTCATGGTTGCCGAGCCGGTGTTGAAAATCAGCCCCATCACCTTCGGGCGTTCCGAGGCGTGCTTCGAAAGCTCGGTCAGGGCAGCCGCTTCGGCATCGAATTGCCCAAACGCTTTCCACAGCGGCAGTGCAGTCGCGAGGGCCACCGCCCCGGCCAGCAGCAATCCCACCCGCGTGAATTTCGGTTTCAAGGCCGGCACGGCGCAGACCAACAGCGCCGCCGCCAGATGGGCGTAGCGGGTGTTGAGGTAATACATGTACCCCCGAATATCGAAGGGCAGCGTGAAGTAGAGGACCAGCGCCAGCCCGGCGAGGCCCACGATTCGCCAGCGCTCGAGGTGACCTTCCCGCGTGTCTCTTCCCGTCACGAGCGCGGCGACGATCGCGACCCCCGCGACGACGAATGCGGCGGTGACGGCGAAGGAATCGCTCTGGTCGCGCAGCATCCCGCTCAACACCGGGACGAAATCGGCTTTGTTCTGATCGAACGTTTTGTACGAGAGATTTTCCGCCGACAACATCGGGCCCCACGACTTCCACGGCTGCCCGGGGACGATCTCTTCCGGCTGGCCGAACCGCAGGCCGACCCACGCGAAGAACAACGCGACTCCGGGAATGACGCTCAGCAACGCGGCCTGTCGCGCTTTGAGTCGCGCGACGAGACCTTCTGCGTCCGACGGTGCGCGGGTGGTGATCAGCAACAGGGGCAGCGCGAACGCCAGCCATCCAAAGACCTGAACGTGGAACAACAACACGCAGACCAGCGCGGCCGCCGCCCCCACCGCCCACGCCCGCCGCCGCGGGGGATCCTCGATCGCGCGGATGAAGAGCCCACAGGTGACGAAGGCCAGGGGCAGGGCCGAGCAGTAATTGACGAAGCCCCAGGCAAAGCTGTCGCCGTACGCAAAGGGCAAGGACAGCAACGAGGGCCACACCGGACGCTTGAGGCTTGCGAGCAGGAAGGCGAGGGACAGCGGCAGGCCTGCGACGTAGAGCGATAAGAAAATGCGGTTCGCCAGCTCGAGAGGGAACAGCCAGTTGAGGGCGCTGACCGAGTAGTAATACCCGAGGTACGGCGTCAGCTGGGGCCTTCGAGCGAAGTACTCGGGGTACAGGGTGGTGGCGTCGTCGATGCGGTGAAGCACCGAGATCAGATGCAGGTGCTGGGGCAGATCGACCAGCGGCAGCGCGTGCGCTGCCCATAGGGGAGCGACGCCAAAGCAGAGCGCCACCGCGTACACCAAACGCTCGAAATTCCGGCCTTCCACTGAGTTGAGCGGACCTTAGGCGCGCCCACCGGTTTGGCAAACGCCCCCTTTTTGAAGTATGTCGCTCCCCGTTTTGGTCCCAAGGAGCTCTATGCCTGTTTCTTCCATTCTCAAGGCGGTCGCCACTGGAGCCCTGTTGCTCTCGACCGGCGTCCTTGCCTCAGGCGCTCCGACTTCGGGGCTGTTCGATTCGCTGGGCCTCAACGCGACCTGCTCGTGTGGCAGCGCGGCCGACTGCACCTGCAAGAAGGGCTCGTGCAAGTGCCCGAAGTGCGGCCACAAGAACGCGACCCGAATGTTCGAATCGTTCAAGCCGCAGGACGCCAAGCTGCCCAACACCGCGCGCCTCGATGCGACGGGCGGCGTGTTCATCTAGGTCCGTCGAAAGGTCGAGCGCTGCGTTACGACCGCTCGACCTTGAACATCACCACCTGAGGCAGCTTGACCCGCTCGAAGTGAACGAGGCCCGCCGCTTCGGTCGCATCGCGCAGCAATCGTTCGCTGCGGGGGTGGACTCCGGCGGCCGAGTGAAACGGTCCCAGCAGCGGAGGCACCAGCAGGTGGCTGGCCACGTACCGCCCACCCGGCTTGAGCACCCGGGCGATCTCGGCCAGCAGGCTCTTCAGATCGCGAATGAAGTGCACCGAGCCTGCCTGCAACACCGCGGCGACCGACGCGCTTTGGAAGGGTAGGGAAGGAGCCTCGGCCCGCACGAAATCGATCGCGACCGCCGCCTCTCGAGCCTGGGCGATGGCTTCTTCGATCATCGGCTTGCTCACGTCGACCCCGACCACCTGGGCTTCGAGATCGCGCACCAGCCTTCGGGCAAACAACCCGGTGCCGCAGCCCAGGTCCACCACCGCCCCCGAAGGCCGCGCGAGCAGCGATCGGTAGATCAGATATTCGCTGGCCCGGTCGAACTGCCCGCGGGTGAGGAACATCTCGAGCGCCGGTCGCACGTAGCGCTCATAGTTTCGGGCCACCCAGGGCGTCTCGAGTGCGCTTTGCAGCCCCTGCGGTCGATCGCGATCGCCGACGAAGTCGAGCATTCCTTCGCCGACTGGAAACCGCGCACCGCAGGCCACGCAGCGCACGGGCCCGAAGATCAGCCGCGGCTCAGCGACGGGATCTTCCGGTACCAGCCCGCCGTTCTTGCACCGCGGGCAGCGAAGAATGTCCAGCGTGGCTCGACGCATTGGCTCGAGCTACTGCTGCGCGACCAACACCGGCCAGCCCCGCGCCATCGCTTCGCGGAAGAAGTCCGACAGGCCTTTGCGGGTCGAGTTGACTCGCCCCTGAAAAGGCTCGACCAGCTGGTCGTCTCCCAGGCTTGCCCCCAGCTCGAGGTCCAGGGTGCGTCCGCACCGCTCGCACTTGATCGACACCGGCCGCAGCAGCGCGACCGGCACGGCGTAGCGGGTGCCGCACTCGCACCGCCACACCTTCGCCCGCTCACCTGCGTCCTGCCGGGCGAGCATCACCAGTTGATCGGCCAGGCGCAGCAGCGCGGGAAGGTCATTGGGAGGCTGGGCGAAGATGGGAGGGCCCCTGGGGGCCTCGAGCACCTTCTTCGCCTTGTCCAGCGGCCGTTCGCCCCGGTATTCCGAACGCAAGAAGGCTTCGGTCACCAGCTCGGTTTCGATGTTCTGGGGCTCGAGTGTCTCGGCGCTCGGCTTTCCCAGTTCCCAGGCGGGCGCGGCGAAAAAGCGAATCATCAGCTCCACTCCAGCATGCGCTTGAGCGGGTTGAGCGAGGCCTGGCACAGCAGGGGATTCATCTCGAGGCGGGGAGTCTTGTTTTTCATACACAGGTACAACTTTTCCATGGTGTTGAGTCTCATGTACGGGCACTCGTTGCACGCACAGCCGTTGTCCGGGGGAGCCGGAATGAAAGTCTTCTGCGGCGAGCGCTGCTGCATCTGGTGAAGGATTCCCGACTCGGTCACGACGATGAACTTCAGCTTCGGACTCGTGCCGGTGCGGTCGAGCAGTTGCTTGGTGCTCCCGATGAAGTCCGCGTGGCGCAGCACCGCTTCTTCGCATTCCGGATGAGCGACGACTTCGGCGTCGGGGTGCTCGACCTTCAGTTGGACCAGCTTCTTCTCGCTGAAGATCTCGTGAACGATGCAGCTGCCCGGCCAGAGAATCATCTCTCGACCGGTCTGCTTGGCGACGTAGCGGCCCAGGTGTTGGTCGGGCGCGAAGATGATCTCGCGGTCTTTGGGAATGCGGTTGACGATCTTCACCGCGTTGCTGCTGGTGCAGATCACGTCGCTCATCGCCTTCACCGCTGCCGACGAGTTGACGTAGGTGACGACGAAGGCGCCGGGGTGCCTGGCCTTGAACGCCGCAAACTTGTCCGGCGGGCAGCGGTCCGACAGCGAGCAACCCGCGTTGAGGTCGGGCAACAGCACCAGCTTGTCGGGGTTCAAGATCTTCGCGGTCTCGGCCATGAAGTGGACGCCGCAAAAGACGATCACGTCGGCGGTCGTCTTTTCCGCCATCTGGGCCAGCGCGAGGCTGTCGCCCACGAAGTCGGCCGAGTCCTGAATCTCACTCTCCTGGTAGTAGTGGGCCAGAATCACCGCGTTCATTTCCTTCTTGAGCCGCGCAATCTCCTGCTCGAAGTCCATGCGGCTGCTCTTAACGTGATTGCCGGGTTTCGGCATACACTCCGCGCCGGCCGACTGCTTCGTAGGAGTCCCACCGTGCGACCTCTGCGCATCCTCCTCTGTTTCGTTGCAGTCTCGACGCTGGCGGGCTGTCAGTGCGGCGCGCCTGCGACCCACCCGAAGCTGAAGGAAAAGGGAGAGGTCTGCGACATCGACGACGAGTGTGTGACCGGGTTGTGCGCGAAGCTGCCCGATGGCGCCTCGAAGATCTGCCTCCAAAGGTGCATCGCCGGTTGCGGCGCCAATGAGATCTGCACCCCCCTCGAACCCAACAAGTTCGCCTGCGTCCCCGAGCGCGAGGGCCTTTGCAAGAGCTGCGCGACCAGCGCCGAATGCCCGTACCCGGCCGACATTTGCGTGGCCGTGGGGGGGACCCGATTCTGTGGCCGAGACTGCGGGTTCGACTCGAAGTGCCCGGCCGGCTACCGCTGTGAGCCCGGCTTCGACCTGCAGGGAAACCAGGTGGGGGTGCAGTGCCAGCCGGTGAGCGGAACGTGCAATTGCACTCCATCGACGATTGGCCAGACGGTGCCTTGCGAGAAGGCGAACAGCTTCGGAGTCTGCATGGGCCTGCAGACCTGCGAGCAGACGGGCTTTAGCAACTGCAACGTCCGCACGCCCTCGCAAGAGGTCTGCAACGGAATGGACGACAACTGCGATGGGGTGACGGACGAGAAGCTCGGCCAGACGACCTGCGGGCTGGGCGAGTGCAAAAGAACCGTCGACAACTGCGTGGGCGGCGTCGCGGGGCAGTGCGTCGCCGGCGATGCGGGAATCGAAATCTGCAACGAGAAGGACGACAACTGCGATGGCACCGTCGACGAAGGCTTCAACAAGCAGACCTCGCTGACCAACTGCGGCCTGTGCGGCAATGTCTGCCTCGTCCCCAACGCGACGCCGGTCTGCCTCAACGGAGCCTGCGCAGTGATGGCGTGCATCGCTCCGTTCGCCGACTGCAACAACCTGGCGTCTGACGGGTGCGAGACGAACATTCAGACCAGCACTTCAAACTGTGGGGCCTGCAACGCCGCGTGCGGAGGCCTCAACTCGGTCGGGACCTGCACCGCAGGGGTCTGCGTGCTGCAGTGTCTGCCGGGGTTCATCGATCTCGACAACAACCCGGCCAACGGCTGCGAGTACTCGTGCACCGTCACTTCTACGACCGACGTTCCGGATCTCGCTTTCGTCGACGCGAATTGCGATGGGATCGACGGGGAGATCAACAACTCGATCTTCGTTTCAGCCATCGGCAACGACGCCAACCCGGGCACCCGCACCCAGCCGAAGGCCACGATTCAGGCGGGCTTGAATGCCGCCGCAGCGCAGAGCAAGCGCGATGTGCTGGTTTCGATCGGCAACTACCCGACCCAGATTTCGATGCCCTCGAACGTCGGAGTCTTCGGCGCCTACGCGCCCGGAACGTGGACCCGCGCGACGGCCAACATCGTCAACGTGCTGAACGTCAATTCACCGTTGCTGATCGAAAACGTCGGCAACGTCACGGTGCAGTTGATGAACTTCCTCGGCACCACGCCTTCGGGCTCGTCGGCGACGGCCTACGGAGCGATGATCCGCCTCTCGACCAACGTCACCCTGGAAGCCCTGCAAATTCGCGCCGGAAACGGAACCGCCGGAGCCAATGGGGTCGTCGGCTCGGCAGGCGCGACGGGCGGCAACGGAAGTGTCGGCATCCCCGGCTGCGAAAACTCGAGCGGCTTCTGCTCGGGCTGTAGCCAGCCGCTGGGCGGACTGGGAGGCACCAGCAGCTGTGGCCGCACCGGAGGTCGGGGCGGTTCTGCCGGGCACGACTCGAGCTTCGGCAACCCCGGCAGCATCGGCGTCGGCGGCACCGCGGGTGGGTCCGGCGTCGCCAACGGGCTCGGCAACGTTTTCAACCTCGGTGCTCCGTACGTCGGGGGCCAGGCGAGCAACGGGGCGGCAGGACCCAGCGGCAGCTCGGGCGCGGGCATGGGCACCTTGAGCTCTTTTGGGTACGTCGTGTCCCTGGCCAGCGGCGGCTTCGCCGGACTCGACGGCAACGGGGGAGGCGGCGGCGGAGGAGGCGGCGGCGGCGTTGTGGACTGTGACAGCTACGGAGGTGGAGGTGGCGGCGGCGGAGCAGGGGGCTGCGGCGGAGGAGGCGGCTCGCGGGGCTTTTCAGGCGGAGGGTCGATCGGCGTCTTTCTCTACAGCTCGTCCGTCACGTCGATTGGGGTCCAGGTGCTGACGGGGAACGGGGGCGGGGGCGGCAATGGCGGAAGCGGAGGGCCTGCGGGCCCCGGTGGAAACGGCGGGGTGGCCTCCAATGGCTCGGGCAACGAATACAGCGGCTCGAGCAATCAGGACGACGGCAGCAACGGCGCCAAGGGAGGCAAGGGCGGCAACGGGGGCGTCGGGGGTTCCGGAGGAGCCGGCGGTGGCGGCGCGGTCTTCGGAATCGTCCGTGCCGGCGGCTCGAGCTGGACGGCAGATGCGGCCACCACCTATGCGTTGGGAACTCCCGGAGTGGGCGGCAGCTCAGCCGCGGGCGCCGGCCAGGACGGGCTGTCTCAAGCCATCTACTAAAGCGCCGCTTACTCGCCCGCTTCTTCGACGGTCAGCTGGTAGGAATCCTGGAAGTTTGCGTCGCGGCTCTTCGCGTCGCGCACCTCGAAGATGTAGCGCCCCGGCTCGGCGGTGAAGCGCACCGTCTCGGGCTTGTCGCCCTTCGCTCCGTCGGACGTCTGCACGAGCGTCAACTTTCCGTCTTCTTCGACCCGGTGAACGTACAGCCCGATGTCGACTTTCAATATCCCCGTCACCGTCGCGCGCAGCGGGGTCTTCACCGGCCGGGCCGAGAGATCGACCAGGAAGTAATCGACATCTTTCTTCGGGAAGATGGTGCCCCGAATGGGCAAACCCAGCTTCACCGGCATCGCGGTCTCGAGCGTCCCGTTCGGCTCGCGCTCTTCGGACCCGTCGTCGGCGGTGACGACCGCTGAGATCCGGTAGGACATCTCGCCGTTCTCGTCGTCCTTGATCCACTTCCCGTCGACCTTTCGCGGCGCCGCTTCGACTCGGAAGTAGCAGACCTTGTCGCACGCCACGTTGTTGAGCATCTCGGGCTCTTTCACCTGGCCGTCATTGGCTTTGATCACCACCTCGTCGCCTTTCTCGCCGGGCTTCATCGCCGAGAGGACGAGATCGATCTTCTCCACTCCGGTGACGGTCACTTTCGCGAGCGACGGGCCACTGGTTTCGAGCCGGTAGCAGTCGAGGTCGCCCTTGGAAGAGAGGAAGCCTTCCCGGTAATTGTCGGCGGTCATCGGGGTCGCGTGGCTCAAGTCATCGTTGGGCTCGAACTCGGAATTGGCTCCCGCTTCTTCCTGGGCGACGCTGAGCGTGTAGTAGGTGCCTGCGTTGAAGCCGCGCCGGGCTTCTTTTCCGACCCCTTGCCAGGCGCTTTTGATCACCACGTAGATCACCCGATCTGTTTCCCGAACGCCGACGTTGCGCAGGCTCAGGCCCGCTCCGTCCTTCGACTTCGCCGAGAACAGCACCGCCTCGGCCTCGGTCATGACCTGGACATCGAAGGACACGCCCTCGACCGCAGAGACCTCGATCCGCAACGCGAGCCGCGCCGCTTCCTTTGCCAGCCCGGCATCGGGTTCACCTCCGCCCCCGTCCGCCCCTCCTGCGTCCGGGCCTTCCTCTACCGCCGCGCCCGTGGAAGGCAGCTCGAACCGGTACCAGTCCGAATCGTTGGGGTGAGCGACGAAGCCCGAGATCCCCGCGCCCAAAGGCACGGCGGTCGCGTCGACCCGCCGATCATTGGGCTCGAGCTCGAAGCCCGGCTGACGTTCTTTGAAGACCGCCGTCAGCGTGTATGCGCCGCCCGCGCCCTTCTTCACGCCCATGACCCGAACGAAGGCTTTGCCCGAGACATCGAGGTTGGGAAGCCGTTCGGGGCGCCCGATTCCTTCCGCGTTGATCACCGCCAGCGAGGTCCGCGTTTCGTCCATGACTTCCAGCGCGATGTCCGCACCGGGCGGGCAGCTGACGCTGAGCTCGACGGTGCGGGGCAGGGCGGACTTGAGCACGTACCAATCTTCGTCCG
>JAYVCD010000005.1:0-5003 GCA_043750125.1 Archangiaceae bacterium
GAGGACCCCGGTCGAACAGCGGTTGGCGGCCTCGTGGGCGACGTTGCTGCACCTGGGGCGGGTGGGCATTCACGACAACTTCTTTGCCCTGGGCGGACATTCGCTGCTGGCGACGCGGGCCGTCGCGAGCGTCCAACAATCTTTCGGCGTCGAGCTTCCGCTGCGGACGTTCTTCGAGACTCCGACGATTGCTGCCCTCGCCGCGCGAGTCGAACAGCTGAAGCAGACTTCGAGTCTCGACGACGGCCCGAAGCTGCGGGCGGCGGGGGTAGACGTCGAATTGAACCGCGTCGATGACCTTTCTGCTGAAGAGCTCGACGCGCTGCTGGCCGAGCTCGAGAAGGAAACGGAGCCGCGGTCGTGAACGCACCGAAGCCCTCGGCGCAGCTGACGATTGAAGAGAAGAGAGCGCGTGCCCGCGAGCTGCTGCTCAAGAAGAAGAGCGAGGCGCCGCCGGCCGTGGCTTCGTTTGCGCAGCAGCGGTTGTGGTTTCTCGAACAGCTGAATCCGGGCACCGCGAACTACAACGTGTCGGTCGTCATCCGGATGCGCGGAACGCTGAACGTCGAGGCGCTCACCCACAGCATTCAGGAAGTCGTGCGTCGGCATCACGTGTTGCGAACGACGCTGGCCTCGCTCGATGGAGTGCCGACGCTGCGCTACCACCCCGAGCTCGAGCTCGAGCTGCCCCTCACCGACATTTCAGCTGTGCCGGGAAATCGGGAAGAGCTGATCGCCCGGCTCGCCCGAGAAGATGCTGCCCTGGGCTTCAAGGTCGATTCCCAGCTGCCTCTGCGCGGCACGCTGCTTCGGGTGTCGGGTCAGGAACACTTGCTGCTGTTCACCGCGCATCACATCGCGTGGGACGGCTGGTCGAGTGGCGTCTTCGTGCGGGAAGTGTCGGCGCTGTACGCGGCGCGGTTGCTCGCGGTTCCTTCACCCCTGCCGGCGCTGCCGCTGCAGTACGGCGACTTCGCGCAGTGGCAGCACAGTTGGTTTTCCGGAGATCGGCTCGAGAAACAGCTCTCGTACTGGCGAAAGCGGCTCGACGGAGCGCCGTCGACCATCGACCTGCCGACCGACCGTCCGCGCCCGACGACGCCGACTTCAGTGGGTGGGGTCGAGCACGTGTTCCTTCCCGCTGAACTCGTCAAAAGCCTGAAGGCGCTGGCGCAGCGCAATGACACGACGTTGTTCATGGTGTTGCTCGCAGCGTACGAGGTGCTGTTGTTGCGCCTGTCGGGGCAAGACGATTTCACGATTGGAACGCCGGTCGCGAATCGTCCGCGGGCAGAGCTCGAAGGGTTGATTGGTTTCTTCGTCAACACGCTCGCGCTGCGCTCGGACACCCGCGGTGACCCCACGTTCTCGAGCTTGTTGGGCCGGGTTCGCACCAGCACGATCGAAGCGTTTGATCATCAGGATCTGCCGCTGGAAAAGTTGGCGGCCACGCTCCAGCCGACCCGCGACTTGTCACTGCCGCCGTTGTTCTCAGTGATGTTTTCCGTTCCGAACACTCCGTTGGGACGGGTGGCGTTGCCGGGTCTCGAGCTGGAGTTGATCGAAGGTGATTCCGAAGTGGCGAAGTTCGACTTCACCCTGACCTGGGTCGAGCGCGGCGACCGGCTCGAAGGGCAGCTCGAATACAGCTGTGACCTGTTCGACCCAACGCGGATCGCGCGAATGGGTCGGCAGATGGTGACGCTGCTCGAGGATGCAGTCGCCCACCCGGACCGCCGCCTCTCTGAGCTCGAGCTGCTGTCCGAAGCAGAACGTCGACAGGTCCTGGTGAATTGGAATTCCACGTCTGCCGAGGCTCCGCTCGAGCCCAACGTGTTTCGATGGTTCGAAGCGCAGGCTGAGCGCACTCCCGACGCGGTCGCGCTGATCGACGCAGATTCGCAGATGTCCTACGCCCAGCTTCGGCAAGGCGCGTGGGCGGTGGCCTCTGGGTTGATCGCCCGTGGAATTGGCCCTGAACAAACGGTCGCCGTGTATGGGCCGCGCTCGACTGCAGCAGTGACGGCTTTCCTCGGAGTGCTGGGCGCAGGCGGCGTCGTGCTCGCGCTGGACCAGGGTCTGCCTGCTCGCCGGCAATCGCTGCTGGTTCAGGAAACGGGCGCGCGCTGGGTTTTGGTGTGCGGGCCGATGCCGGTCGACCTCGCCGAGAGCTTCCCCGGAACGCAGCTGCTCTGCGTCGACGCGCTGGTCCGGGAACCTGCGGCGGCTCCGCTCACCCTTTTTCCGCCCCACGCTCTGGCCTACGTCATTCACACCTCGGGCTCCACCGGTGCTCCCAAAGGGGTGATGGTGAGCCACGAGGGCATCTGTCATCGGCTGGCGTGGGAACAGCGGGCGGTTCCGTTGGGGCCTGGAGATCGCGTGCTCCAGTTGGCGTCGTACGCGTTCGATGCCTGCTATTGGGAAACGTTCCGCCCGTTGATCGCCGGCGCGGCGTCGGTGATTGCCGGCCCGGACCTCGCCCGAGATCACACCGCTTTGGTGCGCATGATGTCGGAGCAGGGAATCACCGAAGCGGGCTTCGTCCCGTCGCTGCTGCGGGCGCTGCTCGAGGAAGAAGATCTTCACGCGCTGTCGAAGCTGAAGCGGGTCGTCTGCGCGGGCGAAGCGCTCGAGGGCAGCCTGTGCGATCGCTTCTTCGCGCAGGGCGGAAAGGCGCTCGACAATTTTTATGGGCAGACCGAAGTGTCGATCGACGCGCTCTGGTTTCAGTGTGAGCCGGGGAAGGTGGGCGCGAAGGCTCCCATCGGGCGGCCGATCGACAACATGCAGGCCTACGTGCTCGACGCGCACTTTCAACCGATGCCGATCGGCGTGTGGGGCGAGATTTACCTCGGAGGCAGCGGCCTGGCCCGCGGCTACTTCGCCCAGCCGGACCTCACCGCCGAACGCTTCGTCCCCAACCCCCACGCGCTGCTTCCCGGTGGCCGCTTGTTCCGCACTGGAGACCGCGGCCGTTTCCGTGCCGATGGAGTGGTCGAGTTTGGGGGAAGAACCGACCAGCAGCTGAAGGTGCGCGGAGCGCGGGTCGAGCCGGGCGAGGTCGAGGCTGTCCTGCGCACGACTCCCGGAGTGCTGGACGCTGCGGTGATTCCCGTGACCTCGGAGTGGGATTGGCTCGAAGGGTTGGACCCCGCCGAGCTCGAGGCCCTGGTCACGCAGATGGAACGCTGAAGATTACGAGCCTCGCTGTTTTTCAATCAGCCGTGAGATCGCCTGCACCGTCCGGTCGGTGAACAACTGCTTGAGCGTCACCTTGACGCCAAACTCATCGCTGATCCGCGCCAACAACTGCATCGCCGTAATCGAATGGCCCCCGAGGTCGAAGAAGTCGTCCGTCAACCCGACCCGCTCGACTTCGAGAATATTTTTCCACAGGACGACGACGCTCTTCTGCAAGGCGGTCTGCGCCGGCACGTGGTCTCGATGGCGCGCACTGCCGAAATGACAGGCCGCCAGGGCGCGGGTCTCGTCGATTTTTCCGCTGACGCCCATCGGCATCCGGGGGAGAAATTGGAAGTGCTCGGGAATCATGTAGTCGGGCACAGAGAGCCTGAGGAACTCACGCAGGACCGTGGCGTCGATGTGCTGCCAGCCGCCGGCGTGTGCGTCGGCCGAGGCGGGGTGCTCGATCCACACGCTGGGGTCGAAGTACACGCCCACCTGCTTTTCGAGATCAATATGCACCGGCTGCAGCGCGTCTTTGACCGGGTAGTCGCCCGAGGTGGGGAACTTCTGTCCGGACCAGAGCTCCCACTGGGGAACCGAGGCCTCGATGCGCTGCGAGCGAGGCTCGAGGCGAAGGACCCTTCCTCCGACGCGCGCGTGGCTGCGCAGCCAGTTGTCGACGGGCAGACCGTCTTCCCTTCGCAGCTCGCACCACTGCTCGAAGCTCAAGTCGGGACGCGCGCTTTTTCCAGTCGGCCGAACTGCGACGATCACGCGCTCGAGGCCCAGCGCATGTGCCACGCCCTTGAAGCCCTGCAAAATAATCTGGCTCAGGCCCTTGCCCTGCGCGGTCTCGTCGGCGACGCCGGTGAGGATCATGAAGGTGTTGGGGACCACCGCGCGTGCCGCTTCATCGAAGCCTCGCACCAGCGCATCGTCCCAACCGCGAGGAAGGTCTGAGAGCTCGCCGTTCCAACGCAATGGCAACGCGTTGCCCGCCGCGACCACGCGATCTGCCTCGTCGACGATTCCGTATTGGAAGGCCGGAAAGACCGACGCCAGCTGAGACCAATGGCTGCGCAAGACCTCGGCCCCCGAGAAGTAGGCGGGCCAGGCCGAAGCGTGAAGTGCGTCCAATCCAATCCGCAGCTCGGGCCGTTGCGCCAGCGTGAACAGGCTGTAGCCGTCGATGGTCGGTGAAGGCCGCGTCACCTCTTCGGTCAGCTCGAGAATCGCAGCCAGGGGTCCGTCTCCGGACGCGTTCTTCAGCTGCCGCACCAGGCAGCGAGACACCGCGGGGTGTCGGCTCAAGCGCGCTTCAATCTCTTCGAGCTCGACGCGGTTGCCTCGCACCTTGACCTGCTTGTCGATGCGCCCGGTGAAGTGAAGCAGGCCCTGCTCATCGTGAAAGCCGAGATCTCCGGTGCGGTAGATTCGCTCGCCGGGCATGGCGCTGAATGGGTTGGGCCCGAAGCGTTCGGCCGTGCGCACGGGATCATTGAGGTAGCCGCGCGCGAGGCCGGGGGAAGCCACCCAGAGCTCTCCGATCACCCCTACCGGCACCAGCTCGAAGCCAGCGCTCAGCACGTACACCGCGGCGTTGGACACCGGAGTCCCCAGCGGAACCGTCGACCCGGCGAACTCTGTGCGGGCGTCGAAGCGCGCGGCATCGACGGTGACTTCAGTGGGCCCGTAGTGGTTCGCGATCGCGCAGGAAAAGCGCGCCATCGCGCGGTCGCGGAGCTCACGGGTGAGCAGCGCGCCTCCGCAGATGACCAGGCGGACCGAGGGGGGAGCGGGCCGCGGATCCAGCG
>JAYVCD010000006.1:0-34502 GCA_043750125.1 Archangiaceae bacterium
CCTACGGGATCGTTGCCGCGCGCGTCTTCAGCTCACTGATCGCCTCAACTCACGCTCGATTCGACCCACACACAGTCCAGAAGAGCCTGAAATGATGGCGATGTTCCGTCGCACGATGTTCAAGCGCGTCATTCCCAACCTCAAGCGCATCGGGCTGCTCAGCAATCGCATCCGGCCCAAGTACGCCGAGCTTGGGTTGCTCCAATACGAAATGGGGAAGGCCGCGCCCGACCTGACCGCGGCCGATCTGCTCGCCGACCGCTAAAACAAGGAAAGCTGGGGCTTCAATTTTTCGGGCCGCCGAAAAGTCGTGGGCGGCTCTTCTCCGAGTCGACCCACCAGCCCCAGCCGTTTCACCGTCACTTCGAAGGCCCGGGCAATCATCTCGGCATAGGGGCCTTCTCCGGTGCCGCGAATTCCCCAACGCGAGTCATAGAGCTTGCCTGCGCGGGTCTCGCGCACCCGATGAAGAATTTTGTCGGCCCGCAGGGGAAGAGCGGCCCGAATCCTTTCCTCGAAGACGGCCTTGACCGTCGAAGGCAGGCGCAGCAGCACGTACCCTGCGAACTGTGCTCCAGCGTCCTTCGCGGCCTCGAGGACCAGCGCCATTCCCTCGTCGCTCACTCCTGGAATGATGGGCGCGACCATCACCCCGACCGGAATTCCGGCGGCGGCGAGCTTTCGAACCGCTTCCATTCTGCGCTGCGGAGTCGGGACGCCCGGCTCAATCGCCCGCGCCAACTTTGGATCCCAGATCGGAATGCTGATCGCGATGCTCACCGAGGCCTGACGGTTCAACGTCAGCAACAGATCGAGGTCGCGCTCGACCAGGGCGCCCTTGGTGATCATCATCACCGGGTTTCGGTACTCGGCGCAGACCTCGAGACACCCGCGGGTCAACTTCAACGAAGCCTCGAGCGGCTGGTAGCAGTCGGTGACGCCCGAGAACATCAGGCGATCTCCTTTCCACGACGGTCGTTCGAAGGTGTCTCGCAACAGTTGGGCGGCGTTCATCTTCGCCATGATCTTGGTGTCGAAATCCGTGCCGGCTCCGAAGCTCAGGTACTCATGGGTGGGCCGGGCAAAACAGTAGGCGCAGGCGTGGTTACAGCCGCGGTAGGGGTTGACGCTGAAGTGAAAACCAAGATCCGGGCTGGTGTTGCGTGCGACGATTTCCCGGGTGTGGTCTTCGTAGACCTCGACCTTCGCGAGCGGCACTTCTTCCAGGTACTGCACCGACGTGCTCGACCAGGGGTTGGGAGGGTTGGCGATGGGGACCGGCTTCATCCCAACACCATACTGAAAGCGCGTTCAGTTATCGCGTTTTCAGGCGGGCTGGAGGAAGCGCCCGGCGGCGAGGTGGTCGATGATCTCTCGCGCAGCTTCGGGGTCGAGCGGACCTTTCGGTGAAAGCTTCGAAAGCGCGGTGTTCACGGCGGTGGGGCGCTCGAATGCGGCCAGAACCTCGAGCAAGGCCGAACCGTCATCGCCTTGTTGGAGCATCGGGTCGGAGAACTTGCGGGGGTTGACCGACGGGGCACACGCCAGGCCTGTTCCATTGATGGACCGCACGACCGTCACCGGTTCCTTCGCTACTCGGACGGGAACGCGATAGCGGCCCAACCAATCACCGAGCTCGAACTGCAAAGTCGCCGCAGAGGTATTCACCAGGCGGGTGCGTCCGTTGACCTCGACCTTTCCGAGCTCAGCTGCGCGTTGCCACACCATCTGATCGACCGCGTCAGACGTGCTTTGAACTGCCTGCTCGAGAGCAGGGTCCAGGAACCGAACCATGGGCACCGTTTTTTCGGCTGGATCCAGGCGGGCGAAGTAGTCGAGGAACTCAACGAAGGTCCGCGCCTCGCTCACCATTCCAAAGCGCTCGGGGTGCTCGGTGACCAGCGCTCCGGGTTGCGATTCGAGGCGTTGGTAACCCACGGTGCAGCCCAGACTGAGGACGCGCTCGACGAGGCGACGTTCCTGGGCGAGGGTTTGCTCGGTGGCAAAGGGCAGCCCTGCGATGCCCGAGATCTCGAGCTCGAGATTGGGGTGGCGCCGGCAGGCCTCGATGACCTTGAACAGCTCGGGGTCGGTAGGGCAGGGCTTGAGCAGGCCGCGGCCCATTTGTTCGAGCCGCTGCAGCTCTGAGAAGCACCCGATGTCGAGCACCATGTAGACGCGCTGAAACGCCCTCGACAGCGTCTGCGCCAACTGCGGGGGGGGCACGCCCCAGAGGAAGTAGGTGGTCGAGTGGCGAGAGAGATCCACTCCGGCCCAGGTGCGCTCGAGAAATTCTGCGGTGCTGCCGGCGAAGTCGTAGCGAAGCTGCCAGGTGCGGGGGACGATTTCCTGATGGTCGGCTTGCACGCTTTTTTCAGGCCGCAGGAAAGGCTTCGCGCGCCCGAAAGTCGCCTTCTGCATCCCGCGGGTGCCACTGCAGTAGAGACAATTTTCGCCGCACCCTTTTCCCGGAGCGACCCAGCCCGAAAACGAGTGCAGGTCCAATCGGCTGAGGAAGATGTCATCGAAGTGCGAGTAGTGGATGTCGCTGCTCGAGGCCCCTTGCACGTAGTCCAGGGTGGCCCGCGGGAGAGCAGATCGGGTGACGACATTGGGAGGTGTCGCGTCGCCACGACACAGCGACAGCAGCGGAACTTCGCCGTCGCCGAGGATCACCGAGTCGACGCAGTCCCACCCGACCAGGTCCTGCCAGAAATACGAGGCGGTGTTGCCTCCGAGGACGATCTGCACTTCGGGGTCGATGGTTCGCAGCGTCTTCGCGATCAGCAGCGCGCGAGCGACGTGGTGAAACCACTTCAGGCTGATGCCAACCAGCCGAGGCCGAACGTGGGCCACCAGGCCCGCCAGCGAGCGGGCCACTTCGGCGTCGGACTCATCGCTGTCGAACAGCCGGACGTAGGCCTCGATCCCATTCCGGCGCAGGTACCCCGCCAGGTAGAGGATCCCGCAGGTGGCCTCACCCGTTCCGGCGCCCACCAGCAGGACTGGGGAAAGGGCGCGAGGGCCGCCGGTCGAAGGTCGTTGGGAGCTGGGTCGGGTTCGGACGGGCATCGGAAGCGGGCCTGCGACTGTCGCACTTTCGGCGGAAGGCGCGAAGCACCGCAAGCCCCTGTTCCCCACTGTTGGAAGGTTGAGTTATGGCCTCGGGAATGGAATCGACAACCCCGTCCAACATCGACTCACTGCTTCTCGATGCGACCCAGCGGCCCCTGGACGGTGCCGCTCAGCTTCGGGCCGCTTACGCCTGTGACAACCAGGCGCGTGAGAGCGAAGCGGTGGCCTTCTACGATGCGGCCTGGAAGCTCGGGCTCGACCTGCCGGCATCCGAAAAGCATGGCTTTATGATCGGGTACGGCTCGACCCTGAAGAACGTCGGGCGTCTCGAAGAATCCGAACGGGTTCTTCGCCAGCTGCGAGAAGAGGCTCCTTCGTCCGGCGCAGCCCGGGTGTTCCTCGCGCTGACGCTTCACGCTGGGGGACATCTCAACGCTGCAATCGTCGAGTTGCTCGACCTGGCTCTCGCCCAAAAGGACCGCGATGAAACGCTCAAGCGGTACGAGCGGTCGATTTCCTTCTATCGAAGTGGGATTTCGGACAAGGCCGGGTCAAAGACAGACACCTCGCCCGATTTTCGCGCGCGCGGACCCCTCGGGTCGAACAGGACACCATGAATGGGCCAGGTCGATTGACGTTGCTGTTGCTGGTTGCCCTCAGCGCCTGCGGTCCGGGCTTGCCGACCAACGGCTATTGCCCTGACGCGGGCACCGGGCTGACGTGGGCGAACTTCGGTTCAAGATTCATGACTTCGTACTGCGTGGGCTGTCATGGCGGCACGCGCGTCGAAAAGAAAGTAGACCTCACGAGCGAAGCCGGAGTCGCGCTCAACGCCGACCCGGTCATCGCGCAAGCCGGGATCGGGACCCAGATGCCTCCAACCGGCAGCCCAGCGCCGACGCCGAGCGAACGCAAACAGCTCGCCGAGTGGGCGGGCTGTGGAGCTCCGTAATGGGGGTCGGCCCCCGGAAGAGAGCGCCAATACCCACATCGTTGAAGTCGTAGAGGCGCAGGTGTGGGTTCCATTCGCAGTTATCTGGCCGCGATCATTCGACTCGCCGGAACCTGACAACGCAAATGAGACAACGTGCTTTCGGAATTTAGACAACCAAGTTCATGCTCGCCTCCGGTTGTGAGGGTTTGTTGATCCACGCCGCTGTGGGCAGTTGCGGCGGTAATGGGACGCCGTGGACGAAGCGCTCGGGATGGGCAGCTCTCGAACGGCGGCGTCGTCGGGCCTGCTCGTCGAGACCTCGGTCACGTTGCGCTGCGCGGTCTTTGCTGATTCCGAAGCGCCCTTGAAATCCCCGGCGGCGAACTTCTTCTCCGACTCGGTCAGCGACGCGGTCGCAGTGACCAAGGCGGTCTGCGCCTTGGCGTCGTTCAGCGCCGTCTGGGCGGCGTCCTTCTTCGACACCAGCTTTACAGCACGCTCCAGAAGTGGAAGTGCGTCGGCGGGGCGCTTGGCTGCGAGCGCTGCCTGACCCTCAGCGAGGAAGGCGTCACCACAACGGACACTCTGCGCGGCGGGGATGTCTCCGCCCTTCGCGACCTCAGTGCAGAGCGTGACCAACTGGCTCGTGGCGGCGTTCGCGTCGAGCGCGGCGAGCCTCGTACTCGCTCACGCCGCCCATGACGCTTGCCGACATCTTCGGCGCGTCCGAAACTGGGCCGATGGCGGTCATCGACGCTCCGAGTTCGCAGCGGTACTTCCACGGCACGAAGGCCGATCTGAGGCAAGGAGATCTGATCGAGGCTGGCTGGAACTCCAACTTCGGCAAGAGGAAGAAGGCGGCCTACGTGTACCTGACCGCCACTCTGGACGCTGCCACTTGGGGAGCCGAGCTGGCGACAGGCGAGGGGCACGGCAGGATCTACGTCGTCGAGCCGATCGGTCCGATGGAGGACGACCCCAACCTGACGGACAAGAAGTTCCCCGGCAATCCGACGAAGTCCTACCGCACTCGGGATCCGCTGCGCGTCACGGGCGAAATCACGGATTGGAAGGGACACGCTCCTGAGCAGTTGCAGGCCATGAAGGACCGCGTCGCGCGACTCGCGGAGCTTGGCGTCGAAGCCATCGAAGACTGAGCGCGGCGGCGACTTCAGGCTTCGGGTCGAGTGTCCGCTCGCTCACGAGCCTTCTTCGTCACTCCGGTTACACAGCAGCTACACAGCATTGAGTGCGTTCTGCTGCACTCCACTGCACTGCAACCCCTCTAAGTTACTGTGCTTCGAGCTGGGGAACTAGGATTCGAACCTAGATAGCCAGAGTCAGAGTCTGGAGTCCTACCGTTGGACGATTCCCCAAAAACTACTTGGTCTTCTTTTTCTTACCAGACTCAGCCCCTACAACAACATAGATGCGAACCTCATCGTTGTTTTCGTAGATGTTGAGCCCTTCCCAACCGCCTCTACCGCTGGGGTTGGCGATGTGCAGGGCCTTGATTCCGGGCTGGTTGACGATCTGCTTTCGGGGGTACGCGCTCGAAGGCAGCGCTGTCTTGTAGAACTTCATCACCGACTCGAGGTCGCCGGTCGCCTTGTACCGGTTCTCGGCGACCTTGCGGGCAGAGTCCGGAAACACCCCGGGCTCTGCCGCGGCCGCGGTTGCTACCAAAATTGCGAGGGCGAACCACCGTTTCATGGCCCGGCAAGGTAGCTGCGCGCCGACAGCCAGTCCATGAAGACCGCGACGAGCCCGTGGATCATCGCCCCGTACCAGAAGCTTCGGGTGCGCAGCGCGAGGATCCCCAGGGCGAGCGCCGCGAGAATCGAGCCCAGCGCCTCGAGCTCGGCTTTGCCAAGGTGCATCACCGCGAACGGCGCCACCGGCAACAACAGCGCTCCTGCCCGGCCGAACTTCGGGAGCAGTCCGTTGACCATCCACCCGCGGAAGAAGAACTCCCAGCCGATGAAGTAGAACAGATAGCCCAGCTCGTAGAGCACGAAGAGCTTCCAGCTGATGACGTCGGGCACTCCGTCGGTGTGAAGGGTGTAGGCCGCCGACCCCGCGAGCGGATACATGCCCTTGAACGCGGCCATCTTCGAAGCGACGTAGACGGACGGCAGCATCACCGCGAGGAACAGACCCGAAATCGACAGGCCCGCCCGCCAGTCGCCCAGCCCCAGCCCGTACATCCGGTGGAAGCTTCCCCGGGTCACCGCCGAGATCAGCAGTGGGATCAGGCAGTACAAAACGAAGCTCGCCCCGAACCAGTAGAAGTGGGTGAGCGCGCCAATCGCCGGGTGCTTGTCGAAGGTCGTCCCGAAGACTTCCCGGAAGTACCCGGTGCTCGCCTGGTGGTGCGAAATCACCAGCAGCGCGCTGCCAAAGCACACGATCACCGTGGCTTCGTTGCCCAGGTCCCGCAGGTACATGCGAGCCCGGGCGAGCAGCACTCTTACGGCGCCTTGAACTTCAGCGCCGCATCGATGCGCATCAGCGACTCTTCTTTGCCAATCAGCTCGAGCGTCTCGCCGATTCCGGGGCTGACCGTCGTCCCCGTGACCGCGACCCGCACCGGCTGCGCCACTTTTCCCATGCCGATCTTCAAGGTCTCACTGACCGTCTTCACCACCGCGTCCAGCGCGGCCGCATTCCAGTCGGTCGTGGCGAGCACCAGGCGAACCTGGGCCAGCACCCCCTTGCCTTCCTCGGTCAAATGCTTGGCGCCCGCGGCGGCATCGATGGTGACCCCGTGGCCGTAGAAGACCTTCGCTTTCTGCGCCAGCTCGACCAGGGTCACCGCCCGTTCCTTCATCGCCGCGCAGACCCGCATCACCTTCGCCTCATCGCGGGTCTCGAGGTCCTCTTCGGCGAAGAAGGGCAGGGCGTACTTCGCCACTTCTGACGGACTCGTGGTCTTGATCCAATGGGCCGAGACCGAGGTCAGCTTCTCGGGATTCCAGACTCCCGAGCTGTGCCCGACGTGGGCGAAGTCGAAGAACTCGATCATCTGGGCGCGGGTAAACAGCTCGTCGTTGCCGTGGCTCCAGCCGAGGCGAACGATGAAGTTCAGCAGCGCGTGGGGCAGGATCCCATTCTTGCGATGCACCATCACGTCGGCTTCCGGGTGCTTTCGCTTGCTCAGCTTCTCGCGGTTCGGCCCGAGAATCAGCGGGAAGTGGGCAAACTTCGGCGGCTTCCAACCGAGCGCCTCGTACAGCATCAGCTGGGGCAGGGTGGAATTGATGTGCTCCTGGCCTCGCCCAACCAGGTCGATTTCCATCAGGTGATCGTCCACCACGCAGCCGAAGTTGTAGAGCGGAATTCCGTCGCCGCGCATCATCACGAAGTCGTCCAGATCTCCGTGGGTCTTGCTGATCGGCCCCAGCACTTCGTCCACGAAAGACGCGACCCCATTTCCCAACGGCATCGCAAACCGGATCACCGACGGCTTGTCCGGAGTGTCTTTGCGCTCGCGGCAGGTGCGCTCGTAGCGGTACTCGACCCCGACCGCTTTGCGGCGGGCGTCGAGCTCTTCGCGGGTGCAGTAGCAGCGGTAGGCCTTGCCGGCCTTGAGCAGCAGCTCGGCGGACTTCTTGTAGCTGTCCAGCCGCTGCATCTGGAAATACGGCCCGAACTTGCCGTCGACCCGCGGCCCCTCGTCCCAATCGATGCCAAGCCACTCGAGCCCGTCGAGGATCGCGCGCACCGATTGCGGCGTCGAGCGTTCTTGATCGGTGTCTTCCATGCGCAAAACGAAGGTGCCGTTGTGCTTTCGGGCGTAGAGCCAGTTAAAGAGCGCGGTGCGGGCACCGCCAATGTGGAGGTAACCGGTAGGAGACGGTGCGAAGCGAACGCGGGGGCCCATGTCGCGGGCAACTACCAGAGGGGTTAAGTTGCCGGCAATCATGAAGCGCCTTGCTTTGTTCATGTTGGTCCTTGCTTCTGCCGCTTTCGGCACGACGCTTCTCGCCGTCGACATCTCGGGGCTCAGTCAAAGCGCCGACTTGATCGTCCTCGGCGTGGTGCGTTCCTCGGCTCCGCGCCTCACTCTGGACGGGCGACGCATCATCACCGACACCGAGATCCAGGTTTCCGAGGTGCTCAAGGGCCATGTCAACGCAGTGAGCGTGGTGGTGATGCAGCCGGGAGGCATCGTCGGAGACGTGGGTCAGCGCGTCGAAGGCACTGCGCACTTCTCGGTCGGCGACGAAGTGGTGGTGTTCCTCGATCGCCGGGGCAGCGAACGTTTCGCGGTCACCGCGATGTCCCAGGGCAAATTCAAAGTCGAGCGTTCCAGTGATGGGAAGGCGGCCTACGCCGTTCCCGAAGCCGGGGCCTCGATGATGCTGATCGACCCGCTCACCCAGAAAGAGTCGTCGAGCCTGCTCAAGCCCATGCCTCTGACTGAGCTGAAGACCAAAATCGCCGCGGCGCTGGTCGCCCCCGTGACTCCGGCGGTCGAACCCACTCGGCCGGTCCTCAACCGAGTCGGCCCATGATTCTTCCGGGGGTTCTGGCGCTGCTCGTGGCCCAGGCGACCTGCCCGCCGTACACCCGCACCAAGGTGGACGACAACGACCCCAAGTCACACTGTCTGTATTGGCGTGAGAACAGCCACATCGAGTGGCGGGTCAACACCCAGGGCAACCCAGAAACCACGGGCGAGACCGAATTCACCGCCGTCGAGAAGGCGATCGCGACCTGGCAGACCGAGTTCGATTCCTGTGGCTCGCTGAGCTTGACCGTCGGACCCCGGACGACTTCCCGAGTTGCCGACTACGCCAAGACCGGGGGCGAGAATCAGAACGTCGTGCTCTGGCGATTCCAGCTGTGCAGTGGAACGGTCGGAGCGACCGACGGCTGCTGGAAGGACGACAACTGCGGCAACACCTACGACTGCTGGCAACACAACCCGGGGGCGCTGGCGATCACCACCACCAACTTCGACCCGAGCACCGGGCGGATCCTCGACGCCGACGTAGAGCTGAATACTCCCAACTTCATCTTCACCAGCGTCGACGCGCCGCTGTGCATCAAGCCCAACTACAATCAGGGTTGCGTGGCGACGGACATTCAGAACACCCTGACCCACGAGTTCGGCCATTCACTGGGCCTCGCCCACAACTGCGTCCCGGCCTCGACGATGTACGCGAGCGCAGTGCCGACCGAGCTCTCAAAGCGGGTCCTCGATTCGGGCAGCAAGCAGTTCGTCTGTGAGACGTATCCCAAAGGGCAGCCCTCGAAGGACTGCGTCATCAAATCCTTCAATGGAACCCTGGGGCCGCCGGCGGGTTGCGGCTGTGACACTTCGACCGGCTTGCCCTGGGCCGCGCTGGCGATGATGGGCGCAGCGCGCTGCAGGCGGAGAACGGCCTCGCGATGAGACCGATGATCGTGCTCGCGCTGTTGGGTTCTGGCCTTGCGTGGGCGCAGCCCTTCATTCGCACCCAGGTCCCCGGCCGCGAGGACAAAGGGCCGCTGTGCGTGACGTGGAACAAGCGCGAGTTCACCTACGTGGTCGATTCAGCCGGCAGCTCTCGCACCCCCGGCGACTCAGAATTTTTCGCGGTCGACGCGGCGTTCGCCAGCTGGCAGGCGGTCTCGGACACCTGCAGCGACTTCCATTTCGTGCAGGGCGTGCGACAACCGAACGTTCAGATCGGCCGCGGCACCGAGGCGAGCAATGTGATCGTCTTTCGCGAAGAGTCCTGCCGCACCGCCGCGCCCCCGGCAGACCCCTGCCAGTCCGATGGCTCATGCGCGAACCGCTTCCACTGTTGGGATCATTCCGACTTCACCATCGCCCTCACCACCACCACCTTCAGCACCAAGACCGGAGCGATCTACGACGCGGACATCGAGCTGAATGCCGCTCCCCACGTCGACAACGCCCGGTTCCTCTTCACCACCATCTCTTCGCCGCCCTGCACGCCGGGGCCCGAGGCGGTGACCTGCGTTGCGACCGACATCCAGAACACGCTGACCCATGAGATCGGCCACGCGGTGGGCTTTGATCACGTCGAGAACCCGGGAGCGACGATGGAAGCGACGGCTCCTCCCGGTGAGACGCAGAAGCGAATCATCGATCTCGGGCTCTCTGAGGGCTTCTGCAAGACGTACCCCAAGGGGCTGCCTCCGGTGCCCTGCGACGAGCTGGCCCAGCTGCGTCGGAAGATCATCGCCACCAACGCCGGCACCCCCGGCTTTTCGGCGATTGGCTGCGGCGCGGTGCCCGACCCGGTCGCCTTCTGGTGGCTGGGGCTGGTCGTCATTGGTCTGTCACGCAGGCGTTGAGCCGTTCGCGGTTCGTGGCAAACAGCGCGGGTGAGCTTTCCCTTTTTCGCCGTCCTGGCCGCGGCGCTGACCCAGGCCGAACCGGCTGACGCGGTCGCTCCTCAAACCGTCGTCACCGGGTCCCGCACCGAGCGGCGGCTCGAGGACGCGGTCACTCCCACCGAAGTGATTACCCGCGCACAAATCGACGCCACGGGAGCGAACGATCTTTCGGCGGTGTTGGCGCAGCACCCGGGGGTCGAGCTCGTCTATTCGTTTCGGGGGGTGGGCATTCGCCTGCAGGGGCTCGACCCGGAATACGTGCTGATTCTGGTCGACGGCGAGCGCGTGGCGGGGCGCATCGGCAACACCATTGATTTGAGCCGGTACTCTTTGCGCGACGTAGAGCGAATCGAGATCGTCAAAGGGCCTGCGGCTGCGCTGTACGGCTCGGACGCGATCGGCGGAGTCATCAACCTCATCACCCGCCGCGTCACCCACCCCTGGGAAGCCAGCCTTCGCGCCTCGGTCGGCACCCGGGAGGACTACGACTTTCGGGCCCACGCGGGAATGAAGCGTGGCCCGTTCGAGGTCCGCCTGGGCGGGGGCTATCGCCAGGCGCTGGCGTACGACCTCGACCCTTCGGATGCGGCGACCAGCGGCCCGGGCATTCGACGCTTCGATGGCGACGCGGCGGTGATTTTCACTCCCAAAGAGTGGATTCAAATCTTCGGGAAGCTCGGGTACCTGCGACGCGACGAGAATGCAGTCGACGTTTCGCCCACCGGAGCGACCTTCGATCGCCGCGGGCGACAAGAGCAGTTCGACGCTTCGCTCAAGCTCTTGCTGACTCCGCTCGAAGGCACAGCCATCACGGTGCGCGGTCGACAGAGCCTGTTTCGCGATCAGCTGCTGCAGGATCAGCGGGGCGCGCGCGACTATGACCAGTACACCCAGAACGTGAATCGGCTGTGGGAAGCGGGGGTGCAGGTCGATCAGAAGTGGGGCAAGCACACGGTGACCGCGGGCCTCGAGCTGTTGTCCGAGCTGCTCAGCTCGCCGCGGCTCTCGACCGGGCACGCGGCCCACCAGCGGTACGCCGCGCTGCTTCAGGACGAGTGGGACTTCGAGGCCCGGTCGGCGCGGCTGAAGGTGGCTCCCGGAATCCGGGTGGATGCCGACACCCAGTTCGGGGTCGCGCCCAGCCCCAGGTTGGCAGTGAAGGTGGACCCCAGCCCGGCGTGGACGTTGCGCGCGTCGTGGGGCCTGGGCTTTCGGGCTCCGAGCTTCACTGAGCTCTACTTGTTGTTCGACAACGCGGCGGTGGGCTACGTGGTCGAAGGAAACCCGGCGCTGAGGCCCGAGACGTCGGCGAGCCTGAACTTCGCGGTCGACTGGCGCCCGGGGTTGCCGGGGTGGCTGGTGTCCGCCAGCGTGTTTCACACCGACATCGCCAACCTGATCTCGATCAATACCAGCGACGCGCCCAACCCCGACAACCCGACCCGTTTTCGCTATGGGAACGTCGCGAGCGCGTACACCCAGGGGCTCGAAGTGTCGGGCCGCGCCCGCCTCGCGCGCGGCACCTACCTCGACGTGGGCTACACATATCTTGAGACGCGCGACAACGTGAAGCTTCGGGCTCTCGAAGGGCGCGCGGCCCACAAGGCCAATGCCGCCCTGTCCGCGCGCTACCCCTCGGTCGGGCTCGAGTTTCTGGTGCGCGGCACCTACTTCGGGCCGCGGCCGTTCTACGTCGACCTCGATTCCGACGGGGTCGAAGAGACGAAGTGGGTCAAAGGCTACGTCGATCTCGAGGCCCAGGTGTCGTGGACCTTTCGCGATTGGTTGCGGCTGTACGTCAACGGCTTCAACCTGCTCAACGCAGGGGACGCGGTTTATCTGCCCCGGCCTCCGCGCGGGGTGCTGGGTGGAATCGAGGTTCGGTACTGATGAGACTTGCCCTGCTGTTGCTGCCGCTGGCCGCCTGCGCCCCGGATCTGCGCGACGATTTTCCCCTCGATGGCGCGCTGCCCGGAGCGGACCACATCACCCATCAGCCTCAGGCCGATGGCTCGACCTTGAGCCTCGTCGACGCGACCAACAAGACGTCCTTTGTGTACTTCGACCTCGACTCGGGAAAAGAGCTCGAGACGGCCGCGGCGCTCGACACCCAGCAGTGGGACTTGAGCTTTCAGCGCTACAAGTTGAACTCGAATGGCGGGGGCAGCGGCCCGGGGAAGGTGAAGGTCCTGGGGCTCAAAGACGTGGCGTGGGATTCGCTGACGCTCGCTCCTGAAGGGAACTACCAGGCCGACGCGGCCAACTCGGTGTTCACCACCTTCGAAGGCGGCTGGTACTTCTACGATCTGAGCAAGCACAAGCTCGTTCCCCGAGAGGACCTGCTCTACGTGGTGGCGACGGGCGAGGGCGCCTATTTCAAGGTGAAGATGCTCGGCTACTACGACGCGAACGGAACGGCGGCCAAGCCGTCGTTCAAGTGGGCGAAGGTAAGTCCTCGGTAAAAATTCTCTGCCACAGACGGAACCGCCTTTAGACTGCGCGCCGCGAACCGCAGGTTTTCGAAGGAGAGACCCCATTGAGGCACAGCAAACTGTTTCGTCTTGTTTTGGCCGTCGCGGTGATTGCATCCCCTGCGTGGGCAGTGAAAGTCGGAGAGATGCTCTACATCCGCTCGAAGGACACGGCGCTGGTGAAGAAGGCCGACCCCAAAGCGCCGGTGGTCACCAAGCTTCAACCGGGGACCGAGGTGATCTGGAACGGACCGGATGACAAAAACAAACAGTTTCACAAGGTGAAGGCCGGCTCGAAGGAAGGTTTCGTGCTGCAGGCCAACCTCACTGCTTCCAAGCCCTCGGACGAAGTGGGCAGCGACGGGAAAGGCATCAGCGCCCGGGCGGTCGCATCGTCCGGCGCCGCCACCCGCGCGTTGTCTGAATCCGGAAAAAAATACGCAGAGAAGACGCCCGACCTGACCACCGCGGGCAAGCAGGTGGTGATGCTCGAGGGGATCAACGCTCAAATTAAGGACAAAGACGTAGTCGACCACGCTGCAAAACAGGGTCTTCCCAAGGCAGGTGGAAAATGAATCGCATCCTGGTCCTGATGACGGTGCTGGCGCTGAGCAGCTGCAGTCTCTTCAAAGGCGGGCTCAAGGCCCCCAGCAAGGCGGACCTCGATGCTGCCGCTGCAGTGGCTGCCGCCGCGGCTGCGAACCTGTCGAAGGCGCAGAAGGAAGCAGAGATTGCGGTCAAGACCTGTCCGTCCGCCGACGGGAACATTCCGCTCACCGAAGAGAAGGACATCGGTGGCGCGATCATGGTGGGGATGGCGAACGAGAACGGGGACTTCATGTACGAAGGCACGCTTCCGGACCTGGGCACCAAGCCGGACAAGGTGAAAGTCGACCTGAAGAAGGGGAAGAACGGGGTCAATGCCTACGTCGCCAAGGTCGGCAAGCTGCTCGCCAGTTATTCGAGTCGGCCAGATCTGGCCTGGACCTTCGGAGTGGTCGAGAACGACGGGGTCAACGCGTTTTCCGCGCCGGGAGGCTACGTGATCATCACCACCGGTCTGCTGCGGCTGGTCGAGAACGAGGCGCAGTTGGCCGGAATTCTCGGGCACGAAATCGGCCACGTGGTGAACAAGGACGTGGTGAAGAGCTACGCCTCGGTGAAGCACAACATCTGCGTCCCGGCCAAGACGGTGGCGGCCTACGCCAAATACGGGATCGCCGATCAGCTGCCCGAATCGGTGCGGAAGTACGCAAATTTCGCCGACTCGTTCGAGGACTCGGGGGCCAACAAGTCTTCCAGCGCGCTGGTCGATGCGCTGACCGACGGGGTGTTGTCGTTCAAGAAGACGTTCGGCTCGGGCAAGGATGCCGAGTTCGCGGCGGACAAGGCCGGCTTCGAGCTGATGATGTTCGCAGGCTACGACACCAACGAGTTCGACAAGGTGATTCGCAAAGCCGAGCAAGGGGGGAAGACGTTTTCCAACCACCCGAGCAACGCCGACCGCCTGAAGAACCTTACTGCGCTGCGCACCGGACAGAAGAAGGACGACGGAACTGCCGACCTCGAGCACCCGGAGTACAGCCTGTTCGCGTTTGTCGGGGTGGTGCCTCCGATGCCCCCGGACGTGAAGTCTGCGATTCCTGCGGAAGGCTCGGCGAAGCCGAAAGCAGCGCCGGCTCCCGCAGCCGGAGCTCCGGCGGAAACCCCGAAGGACGGGGCAGCAAAAGAAGCGCCGAAGAGCTGAAAAAGCAGCCCCTGGAAACCCGCCGGCCTTTCTGATTTCGAGGCCGGCGCGTGATAGCAAAGGTGGATGTCCACTCTCATTCGTGGCGGCACCGTGGTGACCGCCGAGCAGACGTACCGGGCCGACGTTCACTGCGAGGCCGGAGTCATTCGGGCCATCGGCGAGAAGCTCGAAGTGCCCAGCGGCACTTCGGTGATCGACGCCGGTGGGCTGCTGGTGATGCCGGGTGGAATCGACCCCCACACCCACATGGAACTGCCCTTCATGGGCACAGTGGCCAGCGAGGACTTCTTCACCGGGACCGCTGCGGGGCTCGCCGGCGGTACGACGATGATCCTCGACTTCGTCATCGGCGATCCCAACGTCTCGCTGCTCACCGCGTTCGATCAGTGGCGGGGGTGGGCGAAGAAGTCCTGCGCCGACTACTCGTTTCACGTGGCGATCACCTGGTGGTCCGAGCAGGTTCGCGAAGAAATGGGTGTGTTGGCGCGCGAGCGCGGGGTGAACAGCTTCAAGCACTTCATGGCGTACAAGAACGCGATCATGGTTCCGGACGAGAACCTGATCTTGAGCTTCGCCCGCTGCCTCGAGCTGGGAGCGATTCCCACCGTTCACGCCGAGAATGGTGAGCTCGTCTTCTGGCTGCAGCAGCAGATTCTGGCCCGTGGAATCACCGGGCCCGAGGGGCACCCGTTGTCCCGTCCGCCTGAGGTCGAAGGGGAGGCCGCCAACCGCGCGATTGCGGTGGCGAAGCTGGTCGGAGCCCCGCTCTACATCGTTCACAACTCGTGCAAGCAGTCGCTGGAAGCGATTACCCGGGCCCGGCTATCGGGCCAGCGCGTCTATGGCGAGGTGTTGGCCGGTCACCTGTTGATTGACGACTCGGTGTACCGGAACCCCGACTGGGCTTTCGCCGCTGCGCACGTGATGAGCCCTCCGTTTCGCAGCAAGGAACACCAGGCCGCGCTCTGGGAAGGGCTGCAGGCCGGCACGCTTCAGACCACCGCGACCGATCATTGCTGCTTCTGCGCCCCACAGAAGGCGATGGGGAAAGAGGCCTTCACCAAGATCCCCAACGGCACCGGTGGAGTCGAAGATCGAATGAGCGTCCTGTGGCACGCAGGGGTTGCGACCGGGAAGCTGACCCCCAACGAATTCGTGAAGGTCACGTCGGCGAACGCGGCGCAAATCTTCAACCTCTACCCGCGCAAAGGCTCGGTCAGCGTAGGCGCCGACGCAGACCTGGTGCTCTGGGACCCGAAGGGCACCCGAACCATCTCGGCCAGGACCCACCACCAGAAAGTGGACTTCAACATCTTCGAAGGGCTGACCGTCACCGGCGTCGCCCGGTACACCCTGAGCCAGGGCAAAGTGTGCTGGGCCGACGGAAAGCTCGACGTAGAGCAGGGAGTCGGTCGGTACATCCACCGGCCCACCTTCCCGGCGGCGTTCGAAGCGATCAAGGCGCGCAACGCGCTGGCGCAGCCGACCCGCGTCGAGCGACGCCCGTAAAGAGCAAGCCGCCCGGCCCTCGTGGCGTTTCGCGACAGCCGGTTGGGACTGCGCCTTCGCGCCCACTGAACCGGGGCAGGGGGGCAATGCCGGCCGAAGGGGCCTCGAATAATTTCGAGCCGATACGCACTTTCCTTACGGCTGGCATCGAGGTTGCTCAAGGTGACTGGGTCGAGCAGTTCAAACTCTCACCAAGGAACCCTCATGAACCCCTCTTACGGCATCATTCTCTGGATCGTCATCGGCGCGTTGGCTGGTTGGGTTGGCAGCATGATCATGGGCACCAACGCACGGCAGGGCGCGCTGATGAACATTGTCGTCGGCATCATCGGCGCGGTGCTGGGCGGCTTCATCACCCGGAGCCTTTTTGGCGATTACGCTGGCAACAACGGGCTCTTCGCGAGCTTTGGCGTCGCGCTGCTGGGTTCAGTCGTTCTGCTCGGCATCGTCAAGCTGGTGACGGGCCACCGGCCGGGCGGCGCAATTCGTTCGTAAAGATGCAGGGGGCGACGAAAGGTTGGGCAGCTTTTATGGAAGTTGCCTGACCATGTCCCCATACGTTTCGGGCCGGCGGTCACGAAAAAATTGCCAGGTGCGCCGAACTTCTTCGATCAGGTCGAAGTTCATCTCGGCGGTGATCAGCTCGTCTTTGTCCTCACTCGCGGTCGCCAGAAAGCTTCCCCGCGGGTCGACGAAGTAGCTGGTCCCGTAAAATTTGCCGATGTTCCAGGGCGGTTCGGTTCCGACCCGGTTGATCGCTGCCATGAAGTAGCCGTTGGCTACGGCATGGGCAGGCTGCTCGAGCTTCCAGAGGTATTGCGAGAGGCCTGCAACGGTGGCGGAAGGGTTGAAGACCACCTCGGCGCCATTGATCCCCAGCAGTCGGGCGCCTTCGGGAAAGTGGCGGTCGTAACAGATGTACACCCCCACCACGCCGTACTGGGTGCGGAAGACCGGGTAGCCCAGGTTTCCCGGCTTGAAGTAGTACTTTTCCCAGAAGCCGTTGGTCTGGGGGATGTGGTTCTTCCGGTACTTGCCCAGGTATTTTCCGTCGGCGTCGATGACCGCGGCGGTGTTGTAATAGACGCCGGCCATCTCTCGTTCGTAGAGGGGGACGACGATCACCATCGAGTACTTCTTGGCGTACTCCTGGAGGATCGCGGTGGTAGGCCCGGGGACCGCTTCGGCCGAGTCGCACCAGTTGGGCGTTTGCGCCGGGCAGAAGTACGGGGTGTTGAAAATTTCCTGCAGGCACAGCATCTGGACGCCGGCTTTCCCGGCCTTATCAATCCACGGGAGCGTCTTGTCGAGCATCGCCTGCACGATCTCTTTGACTGAACCCTCAGAGCGGGCGTTCGCGAGCTGAACCAGGCCACCTTTGACGATGCGCGCCATCTTCGAAACCTCTTTGGGCAGTTAAAAAAAAGCCGCCGAGACATACCACCCGATGACTCAGTTGCCCGCCCCCAGATTTGGCCTACAACGGCCATTGATGACTCCCCGGGAGCCTACGGTCGACGACGTTGAGTTCCGCGCGTTGTACAAAAAGACGAAGTACGTGGTCGAGACCGCCGACGGTTGGTCGCTGGTCATCACCCGCTACCGCCCCATACCGCAGACGTTCACCCAGCCGCTGTTGGGTGAGCCGATTCTGCTGGTTCACGGGTTTTCGCAAAACCGCCACGCGTGGACGAGTGGGGAATTCGTCAAGAACCTGCTGTTCTTCGGGCTCGACATCCACATCCTCGAGCTGCGCGGCCACGGCAAGAGCTCGGTCGCCTTCCAGCTCGAGCGGTGCGAGCGGTTTGATCGACAGCCTCCTCCCGACCTTCAGTGGGATTGGGACATCGACAGCTACTTTCTGTACGACATTCCGGCCGCCGTGGCGGGCGTGAAGCGGATCACCCGACGAGACCGCGTCTTCTACGGCGGCCATTCGATGGGCGGAATTTTGGGGTACGGCTACGCCGGAATTCACGACGACTTCGAGGGGATTGTCACCATTGGCGCGCCGGCCGAGGTGGGCAAAGGCAGCTGGCAGCTCAAGGCGCTCGCTCTGGCCGGCCCGGGGATCAACGCCGCGGTCGATTTTTCGTTGTTGGGCCTCAACACCCAACGCGGGCTGTCGCATCTGGCCGGGCAAGCGCTGAACAAGCTCACCAAGAAGGTCGCCGGCGAAGCTCCCGCTCAGCTGTCGTACCGCTACGTGCCGGTTGACACCTGGCTGAAGCTCGCTGCGAGCGCGCTCGAATACGCCGAGAAGAACCCGGTGCTTGGGGCCGTCGCCAGCCGGATCAACTGGCTCGCCCGCCAGGATCGAATGGCCGCCACCGACATTCGGTGGTTGCTGCGCGAGGGCGGAGAGCGCGAGCCCCGAAAAGTGGCAGACCAGTTCTTTCGGTGGATCCGCAACAACGAGACGGTCTGCTACCGCACCGGGTACGACTTCAAGCGCGGGTTCTCGAAGATCAAGGTTCCGATGGCGATCATCTTCGGAGACCGGGACCCGCTGGCTTCGGTCGACTCGACCCGAATGGTCTATCGCGCGGCCAAGAGCGAGTACCTGTTGTGGCGGCCGGTGAAAGGCAACAGCCACATCGAGGTCACCATGGGCCACGACGTGCGGCAGATTTGTTACGACATCAAGAATCTCGTCGAATACGCGAAGCAACATCGGGGACGGGTGCCGTCGCTCCCTCGAATCCGCTAGGCGGGGCCCCTGAGGACAGTGGGGATGATATCCACCGTGTGGAAAGTTGGTCCGGTGTAGGCGCGGAGTACCCTGTCGCTCAATGAAGCTTCGAGCAGTCCCCCAGATTGTGGTGAGGCGTCTGGGCGCAGGGGTCGTTTTTTGCCTGGCCTTTGGCGTATTCGCCCAGGAACGGGTCACGCTCAATACGATCAGTCGGATCGAGGTGAAGGGGACGACAGTCGAGATCCAGGGCAGCCGCAAAGCGAGTTTTGCGACTTTCACGCTCTCGAAGCCCGCCCGACTGGTGATCGACATCTCGGAAGCCGTTTTTGCAGGTGTCCCGGCAGAGATCCCCGTCTCGAACGGATCCATCAGCGCGATCAAGACGATCACCTATGGGTCGGCCTCGGCGTCGATCGCCCGGGTCTTGATCGGGCTCGAGAAGGATCTCGAAGCGGACCTGGTGACCAACGGAAATGTGCTGATCGTCAAGCTGCCCGCCGGAGATCCCAAGGCCCTGGCTCGGGCCGAGGCGCTGGCGAAGGCGAAGCTGGCCGCAGACCCCAAGGCGCGCGCGGACGCTGAGCTCGAGGCGAAGACCCGGGCCGAAGCGGAAGGGAAAGCCCGTGCCGACGCCGATGCGAAAGCTCGGGCCGAAGCGGAGGCAAAGACCAGGGCGGGAAGCGAGGCGAAAGCGCGCGCCGAGGCCGAAGCCAAAACAGACGGCGACGCCAAAGCCCACGCTGAAGCCGATGCGAAGGTCAAAGCAGAGAAGGCTCGCGCTGACGCGGACACCAGGGCGAAATCGGACAGCGACGCCAAAGCCCGAGTGGACCTCGAGACGAAGCTGCGGGCCGAGGCAGAGCAGAAGGCTCGCGCGGACCTCGAAGCAAAGGCCAAAGCGGACGCCACGGCCCAGGCTGCGTCGCGTTCCGAGCTCGAAGCGCGGGTGAAAGCCGAAAGCGAAGCGAAGGTCCGTGCGGAATACGAGGCGAAAGCCCGTGCCGACGCCGAAGTGAAGGCCCGCAAAGATCTCGCCGCAGCGGTGAAGGCCGAGACCCTGGCCAAGGCCCGGGCGGAGAGAGAAGCGAAGGTGCTCGCCCAGGTCGAAGCGAAGGCCAAAGCCCAGGCCGACGCCAAAGCCCGACAAGAAGACGCCCGAGCAAAGGCCGAGGCCGACGCCCTGGCGAGGGCCGAGGCGAAGGCACAGGCCAAGGTCCGCGCAGAGGAAAAGCAGCAGCTGATCGCGGACGCGAAAGTCGAAGCGGTCGCTAAAGCCAAAGAGCGAGCCGAGTCAAAAGCGGCTGCCGACGCAAAAGCGAAAGCGGCCGCCCAGGTGGCGGCTCAGGAACGCGCGGACAAGGCGACAGAGGCCGCGGCGGCTCGGGCCGAAGCTGCGAAAGAGAAGGTTGCTCGCAAGAAGGCGGACCTCGAGGCGAAGCTGGCGGCGGCCAAAGACCAGAAGGAAAAGCTCGAGGAAGCCAAACGGCAGACCGCCGAGGCCCAAAGCGCTTTGAAGGCGCGCGCCAAGGCGGATGCGGAGGCCAAACGCACGGCCGAAGCCGAACGAAAGGCGGATCAGGGCCGACAGGCCGCCGATGCCAAAGGCCAGGCAGAGACCGATCGGACTTTGAAGGCGGAACGGGTGGCCGCGGAAAAGGGTGCCGCCGAGGAACAGCGCATCGCAGATGCCAAGCGCACGGCCGACGGTCAGCGCATTGGTGAGGAGAAGCGCATTTCCGACGGGCGCCGCTCTGCCGACGAGAAACGGGTTGCCGACGAGAAGCGGGTTGCCGAGGAAAGGCGCAGCGAGGAAGCACGCCGATTGGACGAAGCGGCGAAAGCGGAGCGAGAGAGGAAAGCGATCGAACAACGTGGGACGCAAGTCGTGAAGGCCGAGCCGATTGCTTCCGTGAAGCCGGCGCAGGCTGCGAAGCGGTCAGGTCCTCCGGCTCGGGTCACCTTCGTCGGCTTCAAGCAGCAAGAGGGCATTGGCCGCGTCACCGTGCGGACCTCGGAAGTGGTTCGGTTCGGCGTCGGCGAAGATGCGCAACGCAACGTCGTCCTCTCGCTCGAGAATGCGCGGATCGGGCTGCCGAACAACGAACGCCTGCTCGACACCTCGTTTTTCGATACTGCCGTCGCTCGGGTCAAACCGGAAGAGACCGCCGATGGCAGCGTGAAGATCATCATTCAGCTCAAGAAGTCGGTCGGGTACCGCACGAGCCAGGACGGCACCGAACTCCTGCTCGAGTTCAGCCGGCCTTAGGTTCCAGCGCGCAATATGCACCTGGCGCTTCTCATTCTGGCGGCGGCGACCGCTCAACCGGCTGTCTTCGAATTGTCTGCTGAGCAGATCGTTCACGATGGACAGACTCGCCGCGCCTACGCGGAAGGAAACGCCGAGCTCTTCACCACCGCGGCAGCCCTGCACGCAGACCGGATCACCTGGGATCACGATTCGAACTCGGCGACCGCCGTGGGCCACGTCGCGCTGCGTTTGACCGGCGGTGATTTGCTGGTGGTGGTCGCGGACGTCCTCACGGTTCGTTTCGAAGACGATGAAGTTCGAGAGGTGTTCGTCAACGACGGCAAGGTGCTGAGCAAGAAAGGAATCACCGCGGAAGCGCTGAGGGCGATCACCACTCCCGAAGGACTCAACGCGGCGGGCGAGACGACGATGTTGCTGATCGCCAACCACCTCGAGCGCGAGGGCAACGTGTGGCGGCTCGAGAAGCTCGAGCTCGTTCCGTGCGAGTGCAACTTCGACAAGCCGTCATGGTCGATTCGATCAGGCACCGCGACGATCGACACCTCGAACCAGCGCGCCTCGATGTGGGGGCCGACAGTGCGGGTGCACGGGGTCCCCGTCCTCTGGCTGCCGTGGATTTCGCTGCCGTTGTCCAATCGGCAAACCGGGCTGCTGGTTCCCAGGCCCGGCTTCTCGGCCCTCAACGGCTTCTCGATCGAGCAGCCGGTGTTCATCACCCTCGGGCGCAGCTTCGATCTGAGCTTGACCCCGGGGTACTTCGGAGGAGGCGCCACTCTTCCAGGGGCTCTGACCGAAAAGCCCGACGGAGTCCGGGGGCCGCGCCTGCTCACCGAGCTGCGCTACGCCACCGCGATCGGTACCAGCGGGAAGCTGAGCCTCGGTTTGCTGCTCGATTTGAAAAGCAATCGCAGTCCCGTCGACGCAAAGCCCCTGCCCGGAATGCGGGGGTTGCGAGGCGAAGGCTCGTGGCAGCACAGCCAGCAGCTGGGCTCCGGGTGGTTTGATCGGGTCGATGCGTCCTTCTTTTCTGACGCCTATTACCAGCGCGATCTGGTGTCCGACGTGCTGGCCCGCGAAGCCGGTTACCTGCGCTCGACCGCGACGGTGTTTCATCGCGGTCCGGATCATTGGGTCGGCCTCGACGTGGGCATCCGGCAGGATCTTTCCGGGGGGTACCCGCTGTTCGGCCCTTCCGGTGCGGTGGCGCCTGAGCCGAAATACGGACCCAACCCGCTCCACCGGTTGCCGGCGATCACCTGGGCCATTCCCGAGTCTCGACTGCTCGGGCCGCTGAACTTCGGGCTGCAAGCCGACTTCGTTCGCCTCGCTCCAACGCGGGGACAATCGGGCGATGAGGGGACGCTGGCCAACGAGGGACGCTCGGACGGGGTCAGCACCGAGTGCCTGCGACAGCGGCTTTACTGGTTGGGGGCCACCACCCCCAGCTGCGGAGCCGAGGTCGAAGAGTCCCAGGGCGATGGCGTGTGGCAGCCCGGCGAGCGCGAGGCTCGGCAGCGCTTTGGCGTGATGCCCCGGGTCTCGGCCAGCGTGCCAATGACCGTCGCGACCTTCACTGCCTATGCGGCGTGGCGACAGGGACTGTGGCTGGGCGAGCGCACCGGAACCGTCAGTCAACGGGGATATCCGGTTTTGGGCGCCCGGCTCGATTCCGAGCTGTCGCGTTCGTTTGGAAGTGTTCGGCATGCCATCGCGCCCGGGCTCGAGGTGCGCAGCGTTCCGTTCGTGATCGGGTCGGCTCCGGCTCCGTACGACGAAGTCGACACCGCAATCGTCGGGACGACGCCTCAGCTGCAAGGGGTGGCCGAGCTTCGCCAGCGCCTGACCCGAAATGGCGCGGACCTGTTGCGTCTGAATCTGGGGCAGGGAATGCAGTTGGGCCGCGGCAGTCCCACCCTGGGCGAGTCTTACGGAACCTTGAGCACGGGGGTCGGCTGGCTCACGGCGACCTTCAACGCCCGCGTCGACCCCCTGCAGGCGCGGCTCACCCGATTGTCTGCCTTTGCTGCGATCGAAGACGGGCAGGGAAGGGGGGGCTTTGCTGGCTACGAGAACCTGATCAACGACGGCACCGACCGATCGCGAAGGCCCATCGATTTGCTGTTCGCTCCTCCCGCGCCCAGCGTCTACACCGGCCGTTCCCAGTCGGTTTCCTTCGGAGCCCACTGGCGCTTCGGCGGCTTCGGGGTCCGCTATGAGGCTCTGCTGCTCGATCAACGGCTTCCCGTCGTCGACCTGAAGATCCGCACTGCGCTCGCCCTCGCGCAGCACACCCTGGGAGCCTCTTACGCACCGGCCTGTGATTGCTTTCGCCTTGAAGTGACGGCCACTCAACGCGGCGGTCCGATCTACGGATTCCCAGACTTCGGAGCGACCCTGACCATTTCCCGCTTCGGGTCATTCGGGGTGGCCCGGTAGCGCATCCTTGACGCAAGGGGCGCCCCTCTAAAGAATGCCCCCCATGCCGATGCTCCTGCGTTTGTCCGCTTTGTCGATGGCGGTCGGGTTGTTCTCTTGTGGGGGGAACACCGTCTCGACCCTCGAATTCGTCGACATCGCGCCCGCGCATCCGAGGCTCGGTGAAGTGACCGCCGTGAGGTTCCGCGTGCTCGACTACCGGGGCCTGCCTCAAGCCGGCGTCAACATCTCGTTCAAGCTTCAATCGCCGAACACGGGCATCAGCCTCCTCCCGGCCAGCGGCGCCACCGAAAAAGGCACGGGCATCTTCCAGACCCAGCTCGTCGCCACCTCGCGAGTCACTTCGGTGATCATCGTCGCGACCGCCGGTGACAAGAGCGTGCTCAGCCCTGCGATCTCGTTCGCAGGCTCGGCCGCAAGCGCGAAGCAGTTCACCTTTCAGTGCGGCTCGGTCTCCGGAATGGCTTCCGGGGGTGTGCATGCGCTGGGTGCCTACGACGAAGACCGCTACCTGATCGCCGGGGTGAAGACCGATTGTTTCGCCCACGTTGCGGACCGAAATGGCGACGGCGTGCCGGGCGCGTTGGTGTCCTTCCTGGCCGAGGCGGGCGCGATTGGGCCCAGTGAGACTTCGATGGTCGATGTCGTGGGCAACGCCAAGATTCTCTACAAGACCTCCTACCCCCTGCCCGTTGCGACCGACCCCGGAGTCTTCACCTGGCAGCCCACCTTCGACCAGGTTCACACCGGTGACTTCCTCGTCCCGCTGTGGATGGAGCCGTTTCGCTGGACCACCAACCCGATCACCCAGTACGGCCAGGTGCCCAACCTGCAAGAGCCTCGACGCAAGGACCCGCTGCGCGCAGGGTTGAATCTGACCTTGAACCCTCGCGACAACCTGGTCTCGATGATCGCTGTCACGTCTGGAGAAGAGGCGTTTGTCGACACCAACAACAACGGCGTCTGGGACGACCCCGAGCCCTACGACGACCTGACCGAGCCGTTCGTCGACAGCAATGACGACGGAACCTGGAACGAGGGTGAGCGGTACATCGACACCGACGGCAACGGGAAATGGGACGGGAAGAATCAGAAGTGGGACAGCAACACCCTGATCTGGACCCAGGAGCGCTTGTTGTGGACGGGCCTGCCCAGCGACAAAGACACGGTGGGCTCCGAGCCGATCTTGCGCATCATCGACCCGGTCGGGCCGGTCTTCGTCCCCTTCCTCAGCTACTACGGCATCGACGACCCCGCGTACCCCGGCAATCGCATTCCCCTGGCGGCCAAATTCCTTCTCACTGACCCCTGGTTCAATTCGATCGCGCAGAACGGCGACGACGACGGCTGTGAGATTGGCGGCGACGACGACAAGTCTCCGGTCAATGCCGTTCCGAAGAAGACCAACTCGGGCTTCCGGTTGACCTACCCGCCGTTCACCATCATCGGCTTCGGAATTCGTGACGCGCGAGATCCCAACGCACCCGTGGCGAACCAGGTGCCCAAGCGGATTCCGCCCATCGACTTCGGAGTGCCCCTCTTCTGCCACTTCACCGCCGCGCAGCAGGAAGGCTTCAAAGTGAAGATGGCGGTCGGCACCATTCGCGGAAAGGTGGAGTAAGCGCGAAGCAGTCGCCCTTGATTACTGATTCGAGAATCAATATGCCTTGAGGCATGGCGGAAAAGCCGTTGGCGCAGCAGTCGATTCGGGAGCAGGACCGCCGGAGGACGATTCTCCGGGCTGCCGTCGAGGTTTTTTCCAAGAAGGGCTACCACGGCTGTCGCATTGCGGACGTAGCGCGCGAGGCGGGGGTCGCCTACGGGCTCGTCTACCACTACTTCAAAAACAAGGACGAGCTGCTGGAGTCGGTTTTCACCAGCGGGTGGGCCAGCTTCGTCGAACGACTGACCGAGGAAGTCAGCAAAGGGGCCACCTTCGAGGACCGGGTGCGGGGCGTCGTCGGGGTCGCGTTCGAAGCCTACAAACGGGATCCGCGGGGCGTGAAGGTGTTGATCCTCGAAGTGGGCCGCAGCCCCTCGGGCGGAGCGGTCAATCGCGGCAGCGCCTTCTCTGACGTCATTCGATTGGCGGCCCTGCTGTTTCAGGAAGCCAAAGAGAAGGGGCAGGTGAAGCCCGAAATGGATCCGCTGCTGGCGGCGACGATGTTGTTCGGCGCGATCGAGATGGGGTTGACTGCTTTCGTTCTCGGGCTGCTCGACCGGAAGGACGATTCGGTGCTCGACCGCGCCCGCGATCAGGTGGCCGAGACGTTCTTACGGGGTGTGGTTCCGCTTGGGGCAGGGGTGGAAAAAACATGGACGAACGCGAAGTCACCTACGAAATCCAGGGCCCAGCGGCGCGCCTGACGATCAACCGCGAGGCGGCGCGCAACGCGCTGTCGGCCGCGGTGGTCCTGGGGCTCAGCGAAGGGGTCGACCGGGCCGAGGCCGACCCTTCGGTGCGGGTGGTGGTGCTCACTGGCGCGGGCGAAAAGGCCTTCTGCGCGGGCGGGGACTTGAGCGGAATGTCCGACGGCTTTCTGGCGGGCCATGAAGGGCGGCGGGGCTATGGCGCGCTGCTGCTGAAGATTCAGGCCTGTTCCAAGCCCACCCTCGCGCGGCTCAACGGGCACGCGCTGGCCGGTGGGATGGGGTTGGTGTTGGCGAGCGACTTTGCAATTGCCAGCAGTGAGGCCCAGCTGGGTCTGCCCGAGATTGATCGGGGCTTGTTTCCGATGATGCTGCTCGCGCTGCTGCAGCGACACGTCGGCCGGAAGCATGCGATGCAACTGCTGCTCACCGGCGAACGGATTTCAGCGGACCAGGGTGTCCAGCTGGGGGTCTTGAATCAAGCGGTTCCTGCCGCCGGGCTCGATGCGGCGGTCGAGCTGCTGACCGGGAAGCTTGCGAGCAAGAGCCAGGCGATCTTGAAGCTGGGCAAGCGCGCATTCCTTGCGGCGGAAGACTTGCCACTCGCGCAAGCCATCGAAATGCTCGCTGCCCAGCTGTCGATCAACGTTTTGGCCGAGGATGCCGCTGAAGGCGTTACTGCATTCCTCGAGAAGCGCAAACCCAACTGGAAGGATCGCTGACATGGCCGTTTCAAAAGACAAAGTGTTGGTGACCGCGGCGCTCACCGGAGTTCTCACCAAGCGTGAGCAGCATCCGGGCATTCCCTACACCCCGGTGGAGATCGCCGAAGAGGCGCACCGCGCGTACGACGCAGGGGCGATGCAGGTTCACATTCATGCGCGCGAGCCGCTGACGGGCGATGCGACCTGGAGCGTCGAGACCTACGGGCAGATCAAAGCCGAGGTGAACAAGCGGTGTCCGGTGATCGTGAACTTCAGCACCGGCGGCTTCAACATGGGCGTCAACAGCGAGGACGAGAAAAAGCAGCGGCTCGAATACGTGTGGCGGGTGAAGCCTGAAGTGGCCGCGCTCAACATGGGCTCGATGAACTACGCGAAGTACTCGGACAAGCGAAAGAGCTTCGTCTTCGATTTCATCTTCCCCAACTCGTTCGGGGACATCCTCACCTGTTTGCAGGCGATCAAAGAGGGAGGAGCCAAGCCCGAGCTCGAGTGCTTCGATGTCGGGCACATCGCCAACGCCGAGCCTTTGTTCCAGATGGGCGCGCTCAAAGGGCCGGCCCAGTACAGCTTCATTCTCGGGGTTCTCGGCGGGGCTCCGGCGACGACGGACACGCTCTCGCACATGTCGAAGCAGATTCGCCCGGGCGATGCGTGGGAAGTGATCGGAATCTCGAAGGTGCAGTGGAAGCTGGTCGGCGCGGCGCTCGCCCTGGGCGGAAACGTTCGGGTCGGCCTCGAAGACAACTTCTACCTGGACAGCGCGGGCACCCAACTGGCGAAGAACAGCGCCGAGCTGGTTCAGAAGGCGGTGCGCATGGCGCGGGACGTAGGCCGCGAGCCGATGAACATCGAGGAAGCGCGCGAGCACCTGGCGCTTCCCTGGAACTGGTGACCGGGCGTCATTGGAAGTCCAGCCGCAACACGCTCTGAGCGTCGACCCAGCGGCCTGCGATCTTCGCTCCCCAGTGAAGGTGGGGGCCGGTGACCCTTCCCGTCTTGCCGATCAGGCCGATTTGCTGGCCCTTCTTCACCTTCTGGCCCGACTTCACGTCGAAGCGCGAGAGATGGAAGTACACGGTGTAAAGGCTCATCCCGTGAAAGATGACGAGGGTGTTTCCTGAGCCGAAGCACTCGCGTTGCATCACCACGGTGCCGTCGTTGCTGGCGTAGACCTCGTCCCCGATGGCCCCGTTGAGATCGACCCCGAAGTGCTGGCTTTTTTTCTTCCCGTTGAACATGCGCAGGTCGCCGAACGGGGCGGTCACGACGCCGTTGCGAGGCCAGGCGAAGTTCTCGAGGAACTGCCGTTCGCCTCGGGCCTGCGCGAAGGCTGCGTCGAAAGCGATTTGATCTCTCTTCGACCACTCGCGCTGCGCTTTGCTCGGCGAGACGAACTTCTTCGAAACCTTCAGCTCGCTGGTGCGGAATTCCGGAGCAACGATTTCCAGCGTGCCTTGCAGATCGAGCTCCTGCGCGCCCGAGACCATTCTCACCGAAAGCTCCAACGCGCCGTCTTTGGTGTCGACCGGCATTCCGACCAAAGCCTGCCAGCCTCCGGCGAAGGGGAGGAAATCGAGGTCGAAGGCGCCCAGGCGGCCCTGGGGCTCGTGCGGGGGGTCGGTGCCCTGAACGGTGATCAGCACCGCGTCCCCGGGCTTTGCGCTGCCGGGTTGAATGCGTACCGCCGCAAGGGAGGCGAGCACGAGCAAGGCGGTAGCGGCGGGCGCGAGCAACGACCCAGAGGTTTGCCATCTCAAAGGCGATCGTCAAGTAGACGGCTGAACGAGAGGGGTGAGGGGGCCGACCGCCGCAGACCTGACGCGCTATGATGTGTGCCCAATGCGCGCACTGAGAGGAGCGATTGCGGTCGCCGTCGTGGGCGCAAGCTGTGGCCCCACCAACCAGAATTCCTCGATCATCGGCCCGACGGGTGGGGAAGTCTGCCTTCCTGATCAACGGGTGTGCATCGAGCTTCCTCCCGGCGCGCTGGAACGGTCCGTGACGATTCGCATCGCGCCGACCAGCGATGTGCCCCCGGGAGCCCTGAGTGACGGCTACGAGATCGGACCTTCGGGGACCGCATTTCTCAAGCCGGCCAAAGTGACCTTCAAGATCGAATCGTTCTTCGAAGCGGACAGCGGCGTCGACCCGGTGCTGCTGCGGCTCTTTACGAAGTACGAGGGCGCGGCCGACTGGGAAGCGTTGGGCTCACCGGTTCCTCCGCTGGACCGCGTGCGTCGCACTCTGTCGGGCACGGTCGACCACCTCTCTCCGTTCGTCGTTCTTCGTGTCGACCGGCTGTCCGATGGCGGCTTGCCGATCGAGATTGATGCGGGAATCAAGGATGCAGGCTCGATCATCATTCCGTACTTCGATGCCGGCGTTCCTGATGCGGGCCGACCGGACGCAGGCGTTCCCGACGCGGGGCGATCGGACGCGGGCGTGCCCGATGCCGGAAGGCCGGATGCGGGTAGGCCCGACGCAGGTCGGCCCGACGCAGGTCCGCCCGACGCAGGTCGGCCCGACGCAGGTCCGCCTGACGCAGGTCCGCCCGACGCAGGTGTGGATGGCGGGGGCGCAGACGCCGGCGACGCCGGTTAGGCGTGAGTCGTGGGCCTGGCCATGGCGATGATGGCGCTCGGCGCCGGCGGTCAGCGCGCAGTTGCGCGGCGGTCGTGAGTCGTAGGCGTCGAGCCGGCGATGATTCGGTCCGACGAGGCTGGGCGGTCAGACGAGCGATGACCGCCGACTTCAGTCGTGCGCTTTGAGCCCGTACTTCGTCACCAGGCGGTGGACGTAGTTCCGGGCGATGCCGGCTTCGCGCGCCATCTGCGAAATATTCCCGTTGCACTTGTTGAGCAGGCCCATCAGGTATTCCTTGGTGAAGCTCTCGACCAGCCGTTCCTTCGCTTCCTTGAAGGGCAGGTCGTTGATCCCCTCGTTGGCCTGCAGGCTGCGCGAGGCGGTGCTCTCGTTGGGCAGGGGATCGACATCGGCGCCGGCCAGCGCGCGTTCGACCAGGTTGCGCAACTCGCGCACGTTTCCCGGCCAGTGGTAGGCGGCGAACCGCGCCATCAGGCCCCGGGGCAGCTCGAAGTCGCCCCGCCCCATGTTCTTCACGAAGTGCTCGGTAAGCAGCTGAATGTCGTCGAGGCGGTCGCGCAACGGGGGCACCTGGACCAGCACCACCGCCAGCCGGTAGTACAGGTCGCGGCGGAACCGGCCGGCTTCGATCTCTTCGTCCAGGTTCCGGTGGGTGGCGGCGATGATCCGCACATCGATGCGCCGGTGCTTGTCTTCGCCGACCCGACGCACCATTCCGCCTTCGAGAACCCGCAGCAGCTTCGGCTGCAGATCCAGCGGCAGCTCTCCCAATTCATCGAGGAAGATCGTCCCACCGTCCGCTTCGAGGAACGCTCCATTCCGATCGGCGATCGCGCCGGTGAAGGCGCCCTTCACGTGGCCAAACAGCTCGCTCTCGATCAGCGAGGGGGCCACCGCGCCGCAATCCACCACCACGAACGGCCTGCCGACCCGCTTGCTGCGGGCATGAATCGAATGGGCGAGGACTTCCTTTCCGGTTCCGGTCTCGCCCAGCAGCATCACGGTCGAATCGGTGGGGGCCACCTTCTCGAGGATCCCGAACAGCTGCCGCATCGCTGGCGCGGCGCCCTTGACGGTGCCGAAACTGCTCAGGGCCTCAGGAAGCCCCAGGTCCTGCTCGACCATCGAGATCTTGAGCGAGGTCTTTCCGACGGTGACCACCGCCTGGTCCTCGACGATCACCTCGGTAATCCGGGCGCCCTGCATGTACGAGCCATTGGTGCTGTCCAGATCGCGCACCCGGACCCCATCGGGCCGCGCCATCAGCTCGACGTGGTAGCGCGAGACCGTGGTGTCTTTGAGCGTCAGCTGCGCATCGGGGTGGCTGCCGATCTTCATGCTGCCTTCGATCGCCCGCTTCACGCCAATGTCCGGGCCCGCGACAATCACCACCTGATACTTCCTTTCTTTCAGCGTCCCGCTCGCCTGGTCGAGGCGAAGCAGGGCTCCGGGGCGCTGTAGGGGTTCGGTGGCCAGATTCATTTTGGTGACCGACTATAACTTCTGCCCCCGAAGCGACAACGCGATTGCGAGGCCCGCGGTCCCTTGAGAGTATGCGCGCCCTCGAAACCTTCCTTTGAACGCAACACAAGGAGTTGTTTTCCATGGCATCGAACGGCGAAAAGATCACTCTTAGCGGTGGCAAGCTCAACGTCCCCGATCACCCGATCATCCCCTTCATCGAGGGCGACGGCATCGGGCGCGACATCTGGCGTTCGTCGGTCAATGTGATCGACGCCGCAGTCGAGAAGGCCTACCGCGGCAAGAAGAAGATCGCGTGGATGGAAGTGCTGGCCGGCGAGAAGGCCTTCAAGCTCAAGAACAACTGGCTCCCCGAAGAGACGGTGACCGCTTTTCGCGACTACCTGGTAGGGATCAAAGGCCCGCTGACGACCCCCATCGGCGGAGGCATTCGGTCGCTCAACGTCGCCCTGCGCCAGATGCTCGATTTGTATGTGTGCCTGCGACCCGTGCGCTACTTCAAGGGAGTCCCTTCCCCAGTCAAGGCGCCCGAGAAGGTCGACATGGTGATCTTCCGTGAGAACACCGAGGACATCTACGCCGGCATCGAGTTCGAAGCGGGCAGCGCGGGCGCGACGAAGATGCTCGAGTTCATCAAAAAAGAGTTCCCCAAGGACTTCGAGAAGATCCGCTTCAAGGAAAACATCGGAATCGGGATCAAGCCGGTCTCGAAGGAAGGCACCGAACGGCTGGTGCGGGCCGCGATCAAGTACGCCCTCGATCTCAAGCGCCGCAACGTCACCTTCGTCCACAAGGGCAACATCATGAAGTACACCGAAGGCGCCTTCATGAAGTGGGGCTACGAGGTGGCCCAGAAGGAGTTCGGCGAGAAGACCTACACCTGGGCCCAGTGGGAAAAGACCAAGGCCGCTTCGGGTGAGGACGCCGCGAACGCCGAACAGAAGACTGCGCTGGCCGCCGGAAAGCTGCTGATCAAAGACGCGATCGCCGACATCACCCTGCAGCAGGTGCTCACCCGGCCGGACGAGTTCGATGTCATCGCGACCTTGAACCTCAACGGAGACTACCTGTCGGACGCGCTGGCGGCCCAGGTCGGCGGCATCGGCATCGCCCCCGGAGGGAACATCAATTACCTCACCGGCCACGCGATCTTCGAGGCCACCCACGGCACGGCTCCGAAGTACGCCGATCAAGACAAGGTGAACCCCGGCTCGGTCATTCTCTCGGCCGAAATGATGCTGCGGCACCTCGGCTGGCTCGAGGCGGCTGACCTGATCATCAAAGGCATGGACGCCGCGATCGGCCAGCGCACGGTGACGTATGACTTCGCGCGCCAGATGAAGCAGGAAAACGCCGCCGCGGTGACCGAGGTGAAGTGCAGCGAGTTCGGTCAAGCGATCATCAAGAACATGTAGTCACGACTTTCCAAAAAAGGACCCAACCCATGGCCAAAAATCCAGTTCGTGTTGCGATTACCGGCGCCGCCGGTCAGATCGGTTACTCGCTGCTCTTCCGCATCGCCAATGGCGACATGCTCGGAAAAGATCAGCCGATCATTCTCCATCTGCTCGAGGTCCCCCAGGCGCTCAACGCGACCCGCGGGGTGACGATGGAGCTCGAAGACTGCGCCTTCCCCCTGCTGGCGGGAATGGTGGTCACCGATGATCCCAAGGTGGCATTCAAGGACGTAGATTTTGCCCTGCTGGTCGGCGCCAAGCCCCGCAGCAAGGGGATGGAACGCAAAGACCTGCTCGAGGGCAACGCGGCTATCTTCAAAGCGATGGGCACCGCGCTCGACACCCACGCGAGCCGCAACGTGAAGGTCCTGGTGGTCGGCAACCCCGCCAACACCAACGCCTACATCACGATGAAGACCGCCCCTTCGCTGCCGAAGACCGCGTTCACCGCGATGCTGCGGCTGGACTACAACCGCTCGTTGGGCCAGCTGGCGATCAAGACGGGCAAGCCGGTGGGCAGCTTCGAGAAGCTGACCGTGTGGGGCAACCACTCGACGACCATGTACCCCGACATTCGCTTCGCTTCGGCCGGCGGCCAGAGCGTGAAGGGGCTGGTCAACGACGAAAAGTGGTACCGCGAAACCTTCATCCCCACGGTCGCCAAGCGCGGCGCGGCGATCATCGAAGCCCGCGGGTTGTCCTCTGCCGCCTCGGCCGCCAACGCGGCGGTCGACCACGTCCGTGATTGGTGGCTCGGCGCGGGCTCGCAGTGGGTGACGATGGGCGTCCCTTCCGACGGCTCGTACGGAATCCCCCAGGACGTGGTCTACGGCTTCCCCTGCCTGTGCAAGGGCGGCGGCAGCTACGAGATCGTCAAGGGCCTCGAAATCGACGAGTTCTCGCGCGAGAAGATGAACGCGACCCTGAAGGAGCTCGAAGAAGAGCGCGAGGCGGTCAAGCACCTGCTCGGCTAGCGTCGCCGCGCGTGGAGCAGACCGAAGACGCATTCTTCAGTGCCCTGGCGGAGCGACCGTACGATCGGGCGCTCCGCCTCGTTTTTTGCGACTGGCTGCTCGAGCGGGGCGATGCCCGAGGGGAAGCGATGGCCCTGTTCGAGAAGGGGTCGTTGTCCGGTGCCGAGCGCAGGCGGCTCGCGAAGCTGCAGCAGCTCAACGGCCGCAAGTGGCTCGGGCCGCTGGCGGGAATCGTGGCCCTCGACGAATGTCGCTTCGCAGGCGGGCTGCTGCACTCGGTGACCTTTCCCGCCAATCTCCCGGCGGGCCGGTATGCGGCACTGGCGGGGGAGCCCCGGCTGGCCACCGTCGAATCGGTGTCGATCGAGCCGGGAAGGGTGGCCGCCGAAGTGGGGTCCTTTCTGGCTCACCCGGTGCTGGCGCGCGTCGTCACCCTCGAGGGCGACGTGGCCACCTTGCTCAAGGCCCGGGGCTACAGCTTTTCGCCACAGGTGCTGCGCATCGCGCTGTGGCACCCGCGCGATGAGCTTTCGCAGCTGGCCGCTTGCACCGCTCTGCACCCCGCGACCGTCTTGCGACTGTCGGCGGTCGAGTTCATCAACCCTGATTTCGCCGAGGAGCTCGCCGACGCAGTGGTGGGCAGCAAAGTGCTCGAGGGTCGCAAGCGGCTCGAGCTGGTGGCCCGGTACGCGACGATCGAAGGAGTGGCCCGGTGGCTGCGGGTCGCCCGAGCGAGGGTCCGGGGGCCCGCCCGGGGCATGATCCAGCGCTGGGCCGTCAGCTACGCCGAAACCCACCTCGGGCTCGAAGGCGAGCACTTCGAGCAATTCACGATCGATGCGATGGCGGCGGGCGGGAAAGAAGAAGTCGGGATCCGAATCGCGACCGCGGCGTCGGTACTCGCGCTGCTCGACGGCATCGGGATTACCAAGGTCGATGTCCGCCACGTTCCCGGAGGAAGATTGACGAAGGACGAGCTCAACACCCTGCGCGCGGCCCTGCGTCGGCTGAAGACGCTGGAAGAATTCCAGGTGGGGGGGGTGCCTCAGTCGCCTTGACTTGAATCGTGACGCGTCTTACGAATCCGCGGCTTTCGACGCGCGATTGGACGTTTTTCCCTCAGTACGGAGCGTGAATGACGCCGCAAGACCAGAAGCAAGCCCAGATTCTTTCGGTGGGTGGCACAGACACCGTTCGCGAACAGGACAAGATCATGTTGGTGCTGTCGTACCTTGGCGTTCTCGCGCTGATTCCTCTGCTCACGGTCAAAGACTCTGACTTCGTGAAGTGGCACGCGAAACAGGGCCTGATTCTCGGCGTCGGCGGCTTCATCGTGATGACGCTGCTGGCCTTCCTCGGCCCGCTGGGTTTCACCAACTGCTTGTTGGCCCCCGGAA
>JAYVCD010000007.1:0-37209 GCA_043750125.1 Archangiaceae bacterium
CTACCGGATCGGGATCAAGGTGTTCGACGACAAGGGCGCGAAGCTGGCCGACATCAAGATCGGCAACGGCGACTTCTGCGGCTACGTCTTCAGCTTCCCGGACGGCCGCCAGCGCTGCACCCGATGGGTCCAGCGGGTGAAAGACGGGCCGATCGCGCTCGACAACGGAGCGCGGGCGCCGATTCTCGATGACGAAGTGGCCCCCAAGGGGCTGATCACCGCCCCCTGCTTCACCGGACTGCGCTACCTGATTCTGCCGGTGCGCTTCGAGGGCGACATGCTGGGCCGAATCATCTTCGGGCCGTTTCTTCCGGAAGAGATGAAGGGCTTTCCCGATTCGGTCACCGACATTCAGGGCTTTGATGTCGGCAGCGCGCAGGCGCTGGTCGAGAAAGTGCGGCGCGCGCCCGAGAGCACCGTCGCCCGGGTGATGAGCCACTTCGCCCAGGTCTTCGAGACCCTGCTGTTGGCGGGGCAGAAGATGTACCTCACCTCTCAACTGCACATCGAAGCGACGCTGGAGCAGAACAAAGAGCTCGAGGCCCGCAACACCAAACTTTCCGAGATGAACTCGCGCCTGAAGGAATTGGATCGTCTCAAGTCGAGCTTCCTCGCCACCGTGAGCCACGAGCTGCGCACCCCGCTGACCAGCATCATCGGCTACAGCGAGATGCTCGCCGAAGGCCTGGCCGGCCCGATGAACCAGGAGCAGGTCGACTACGTGCGCACCATCATGGACAAGGGCGAGACCCTGCTGAAGCTCATCTCGTCCATCCTCGACATCTCGCAGATTGAAGCGGGCAAAGTCCGGCTGACGTTCGAGCCGATCGACGTCCAGGAAGTCATCTCGTCGAGCATCTCGTCACTCAAGCCGCAGGCGACGAAGAAGGGCGTGGTGCTCGAGACCCATGTTCCGGCGAAGTTCGATCGGGTGGTCGCAGATCGCGACCGGTTGCGGCAGGTGGTGGTGAACCTGCTGGCCAACGCAGTGAAGTTCACTCCCAAGGGCGGCAAGGTCTCAGCGAGCCTGACCGCGGTCGAGCATCAGCCCGAGCTCAACGGCGCGGGCTACCGGATCATCGTCGAGGACACCGGGGTGGGAATTCCAAAGGACCAGTTCGACCGGATTTTTCAAAGCTTCTACCAGGTCGATTCGAGCAGCACCCGCGAGTACGGGGGAGCGGGGCTGGGGCTGGCGATCGTCAAGAGCTTCGTCGAAGGCCACGGCGGGCTGGTGCGGGTGACCAGCGAGCTCAACAAGGGAAGTCGCTTCACCGCCATCATGCCGGTGATGCCGCCGACCCAGATGGCCAATGTCTCCCCGCCCCAACTGCCGATCATCGAGGAACAGGTCGATCGCTTTTGAGCTTCGGCTGAAAAGGCTCTTTCAGGGAAGCAGCTCGAGGACGTAGGCGCTCCACCGGCTCGAGCCCAACATCGAGCCGCGGCGCGCGTTGAGCTGAGTCGACTGGTAGCCCGTTCCGCCCAGGGTCAGCGAAACCGAAACGTCGCCCAGAAAGTCGGTGGCGTTCGTGGTGCCGGGGTGGGTTCCTTCCCCCAGGCTTTGACCGGTCGAGCCCTGTCCGCCGGCGAAGACCAGGGTCCGGGTGCGGTCGACGGCGGTGACGGTGACACTCGTGGATCCCGTTCCGGCGCCCATCGCGATCGGCACCTGTTGAGCCGACGCGGTCGCTTTGAAGTCCACCTTCTCGTAGAGCACCGTCGCCAGAGCGGTCGCGCTGCAGAAGGCGTTGGTGCTCCCGTTGCCGCGCGAGAAGTTGACGCTGGTGCCGACCAGCTCGGGGCGCAGGGCGCGATCGCAGATGCCCGGTCCGATTTTGGGTACTTTCCATTGGGCGAGCAGCACTCCCGATTGGGGCGCCGGGGGGATGACCAGGGTTCGTTTCGCGCTCGCAGCGGCGAGGTCGGTGAAGGCCCGTTCGACCCCGATGCCGGGCAGGGTGACGACCTGGGCCACCATTTCGTAGGGGCTGCTGCAGGTGGTGAAAAACGTGAAATCCACCGCGGTGCCTGCGGCGTTGAGGTGGGCTAAGTTGAAGTCGCTTTCGTCGATGATGGTCCCGTCGTTGCGGCTGGCCGCGAGGACGAATGAGCTTCCCACCGGAGCCGCCGTGGCGAGGGGAACGCTGAGCCCGCCGTCGCAGAAAATCTGCGCCTTTTGCACCGTCGCCCCTTTCACCTCGGCCACCTGCCATTGAATCAAGGCGTCGAGCTCGGTTCGTCCCCGACGACAGGTGATGCTCGAAAGTCCGTTCAGCTCGCAGATGACGGCCAGTGCTCCGGCCGCGTCGCTCGAAGAGGTCACCTGGTAGACGAGGAACGAGTCGCTCAGCATCAGCACCGGCGGCACCACCGCGCAGAGAGTTCCCGCATCGCCGCCGGCAATCACACACGCGCCGGCACGCACGACGGGCAACACGGTGTGCGGCTGGGTCGCGCTCAAGGTCCCCGACGAGGCGGTCAGGCTGTAGGCAAGCCCGGTGTTGCGCGCGACGTAGAAGGTCGCGTTCGAGGCCCCCACCGGCACGGTCAGCTGGGTGACCGGCTGGGTGCAGATGGAATCAGAATAGAAAAGGACTCCTGGGCTGGGCGTCGAGCCCAGCGCCACGGTCAGCGGAACGTTGCTGGTCATCGGCGCGTTGGCCGGGTCTCGTAGCTCAAGCGTGACTGCGCCTGAGCAGCCGCCGGCCCGAATCGTCTGGGCCGCGGTGGTGAATGCCAGCGCGCTCACCTGCCGGAACGCGCTGGTCGCCTGCTGGCTCGCCCCTTCGAGCCCGGGAGCGGTGAGCAGGATGTTGAACGTCCCCGCGTCCCCGGCGAAGAACGAGAAGCTGCCTGCGCCCGAATCCGCGGCGAGCGACAAGGGCAGCGGCGTGGTGCAGCCGGGACCCGAAAAGAAATCGAGCACTCCGCCCGGGCTCGCCGAGATCGACACGGGCGTCTGAATCGAGACCGCGCCTGCTCCCAGGTCATTGCGCACCTCGAAGGTCAGCGGGGTGGAGCACGAGCCCACCCCCACGGCCTGAGGAGCGGAGGTGAGGATCAGCCGCAGCGGGCCGGCATCGACTTCATTGCCACCTCCCCCTCCGTCCAGCCGGTCGCCGTTGACGGCGCACACCCCCGCGCGGTCACAGAAATAGCCGCCGGAGCAGTCGGCGTCGCTCGCGCAGACGAAGGTCGATTGGCCGAGGTCGGTGCCTTCGCACGCACATCCCGCCAGCCCGGCCCCACCGGCCAATGCCAGAAACAGAGCGGGGAGTTTGCTCGAAATGGACAGGAGGGAAAACCGGTTCGGATGAACGGAAGAGATTCGCGTTGCACGCGTTCAATGAAGTCTAGCGGCCACGCCTCTATATTGGCCAAACACGGTGCTCGAACCGAATCCTACCTCTGCGCCGGTTTCGGCACCGCTTCCGGTTCCGCCGCCTTACGAAGGGCGCGCCCAGCGTCTGCTTCAGCAGGTGCGTTCACGCCAGCGCCGCCAGCTTTGGGTGCAGGGTGGGCTGGTGGCCTTCGCGCTCGCAGCCGCACTGGTCATCACCGCGCTGCTGGTGGCCGCCGGAATGCCGCGCCTGGGAAAGACCGTGCTGTGGGCCGCCGCGGCGCTCTGCCCTGCGGTCGTGGTCTTCTTCGGCGTCGTCCTCGCCCGGCTCCGGGTGGGAGACGATGCGCGCACCGCCCGGCTGGTGGCCACCCGAGCCCCCGAGCTGTCGCTGGACGTGCTCGCCGCGGTCGAGCTGTCGCGCGCGCTGGGGGAACGCCATGACTTCTCGCCGGCCCTCGCCCACGCGTTCTTGCGCGAGGTCGACGCGCGCGCCTCGAAGGCCAACCTGGACCAGCTGGTCGATGCCCGCGCCGTCAACCGCACCGCGGGGGTGATGGCCCTGGTCGTGCTGTTGTCCGTGGGCGCGCTCGGGATCTGGCGCGAGCGGGCGACCCGGGGAATCAACCTGCTGTTCGCTCCGGCGGCGGCGCGTCAGGTCCAGCGCCGCGAGCCGATTACCGGCGATGTGACGCTCACCTACCGCTACCCCGCGTATACCGGCCTCAGTCCGCGCACCGTCGAAGGGACCAGCGGCGAGCTGTCGGCGCTGGCCGGCACCGAAGTGAAGCTCGAGACCCGCGCCGACCGCGACGTAGAGACCGCCGAGTTGGACGTAAACGGGCAGCGCGTCCCGCTGAAGCGCACCGGGACCCGCGCGCTCGAAGGCACCGTCGTGCTGAGCAAGCCCGGCCAGTACCACTTCCTCTTCCTCGACGGGACGAGCGTGGTGGCCCAGGGGCCGCAGCTGCCCATTCGAATCGAGGCCGACGCACCGCCCGAAGTCCGACTCAATGGTCCGGCCGACGGGGTGGAAATCGACGGCAACGAGCAGGCGGTGACAGTGAAGTTCGACGCCAGCGACGACTATGGGCTGTCCGAGCTTTCACTGGTTTTCCGAGCCCCGGGCAAAGCCGAGCAGCGACTGAAGCTCGCCCACGATGATGGCCGCAGCACCAAGGGGCAATACCGCTGGGATACCAGCGCGCTCAAGCTGCTCCCGGGTCAGAGCGTCAGCTACTACCTCGAAGCGGTCGACAACGACGGCGTCGCGGGCCCGAAGAAGGGGGTCTCGCGCACCCAGGAGCTCAAGCTGTACAGCGCGACCGAGCATCGGCGCGAGGCGGTGCATAAAGCCGAGCTGCTCTGGGAACGGCTGGTGACCCACCTCGCCGACCGGATGGAGAGCTCGGATCGCCAGGCTCCGAAGCGGGAATTCGATGAGGTGCGCGCCGGCGCCGCGTTGGACGAACGAGGGATTACCCTTTCCTCCGATGCAATCGAGCTGGCCTCCGAGCTGGGCCGCGAGCGGGACGCACCCAACGAGTTGGTCGATGCGATTCAAAACGCGGGGGCCCAGTTGCGTGGAGTCGTCGCGTCCACCAGTGGCGCGCGGCGGGTCTACATTCGCCTCAAAGGCTCTGGCCCCGACTTCTCGGCGCGCCTGGCTTTGATGGCGAGCACCGAGGTGCTGAGCACCGAGAAGAGCGTCCTCTACCTCGAGTCGCTGCTCGATCGTCAGCGGCTCAAAGAGCTGAAGGAGCTCTCCGAGTTGCTGCGCGCAGATCGCCGCGACATGTCCAAGCTGATGGAAGAGTTTCAGCGCAACAACAAGGACGAGAAGACGCAGGCGAAGTTGCTCGAACAGATGGAACAGTTGAAGGCCGACATCTCGAAGCTGATGGAACGAATGGCCGAGCTGTCGAAAGGAATTCGCGACGAGCACTTGAACAAAGAGGCGCTGCAGGAGCTGATGGACAAGCGCGACATGAACGGGGCGCTGGATGAAATGGAGAAGCTGATTCGCGAAGGCAAAGTCGACGAAGCGATGAAGAAGATGCAAGAGCTGTCGATGCAGATGGACGAGATGCTGCAAGATCTCGATCAGGCTTCGGACGAGGCAGATCAAGAAGCCGACCCCGAGCTGGCCCAGAAGTTCGAAGAGTTCAAACAGAACCTCGACGAGACCGTGGGCCAGCAGGCGAAGACCGCCGAGCAGACCCGCGCCCTGCGCGACAAGTACCGCGACCAGATGAAGCAGCGGGTGGCCAAGAAGGGCGAGGCGCTGAAGGCCGAGCTGCTCAAGAGCACCCAGGAGCTCAAGAAGTCCTACGAGTCGCTGGACACCGAGCACTACGGCAGCCGGTTCGAGCGGCCCCGCACCGAGGCGCTGCAGGAGCTCGAGCACCTGGAACAGGCGCTGAAGGCCGGAGACTTCGACCTCGCCGCCGAATCGGCCCAGGCGCTCACTCCCCGCGCGTCCGACCTCGCCTACCACGGGCTCGAGCAGCGCCGGCTCGATGAGCGCTTTGCCAACCCTCCCGAAGTGACCAAACAATCGCAGCAGCTGGCAGACCGCCTTCGCAGCGATGCGGACAAGGCGGCGGACATCGAAGAGAAGCTCAAGAGCCTGTTTCCCAACCCGCAGCAGATGATGAGCGCCGAGGACAAGAAGCAGCTTGGAGAGCTGAGCCAGAAGCAGCGGCAGCTCGAGAAGAAAGGCGAGCAGCTCGAGCAGCAGATGGACGAAATCTCTCAGCGGGCTCCGGTCTTCAACCCCGAGGCCCGCTCGCAGATGGAACAGGCGGCGCAAAAGATGGCGGGCGCGACGCAGGGCCTCGAGGGCAAGGACGCGCGCAAGGCGCTGGGCGAGCAGCAGGGCGCCCTGGAAGGAATGCGGGGCCTGCAGCGACAGATGGAACAGTCCCAAGACCAGGGTGGGAAGAAGGGCGGAAAGAAGGGCGGGCTGCCGTTGCCGCTGGCGATGGGGGGCCGGGGCCGCGGGGTGAAGAAAGACAAGGTCGAGATTCCCGACGAAGATCCCAACGCGGCTCCGCAGCAGCTGCGCAAGGACGTGATGGACGCGATGAAGCAGGGCGCGCCGGACCGGTATCGCGAGCAGAACAAGAAGTACTACGAGGAGCTGGTGAAGTGACGGCCCGCGCTGCGGTGCTGCTGTGCTGCTGCCTGGCGGCGACCGCCGGCGCCGCCACCGACTCGTTCCCCGAGCTGAAGGGAGAAGCGCGGGCCCGGATTCAGAACCTCGAGCAGTACCTGGCCGACTGGCAGCTGGCCCAGGCGCGCGAAGAGTTGCTCGAGCTGAAGAAGCTCGCCGACGACGACCACGAGGCGGTGCACTACTTCTCGGGGCGAATCGCTTTCGAAGAAGGTCGGTACGCCGACGCGGTCAAAGAGCTGACGGCCGCGAAGATCAGCGAAAAACCGGGCGGGTACCTGAGCCTGGCCAGGGACACCCAGCGGCTGACCGCCGAATACGCCCACGCCCAGAGCGCGCACTTCATCTTCAGCTACCCGAAGGGGAAGGACGAGATCCTCGTCCCCTGGGCGCTCGAAGGGCTCGAGTCGATGCGGACCGCGATGGAAAAAGATCTCGGGTGGGCCCCGAAAGAAAAGGTGCGGGTCGAGCTGGTCTCCAACGCCCACGAGCTTTCGAAGGTGTCGACGCTGACGTTCGAGTCGATTCGCACCACCGGGACGATCGCGATCTGCAAGTTCAATAAGCTGATGGTCACCTCGCCCAAGGCGGTGGTGCGCGGCTACGACTGGCTCGACACGCTCGCCCACGAGTACGTCCACTACGTCGTCGGCAGCGCGAGCAAGAACACCGTGCCCATCTGGATGCACGAGGGGCTGGCGAAGTACCTCGAGTCGCGGTGGCGCGGGCCGGCCGGTGCGGCGATGACTCCTTCTTCGCTGGCTTTGCTCGGCTCTCGGGTGCGCAGCAACAAGCTGATTCCCTTCGAGAAGATGCACCCCTCGATGGCGCTGCTGCCGACCGCCGAGGACGCGGCCACCGCCTTCGCCGAGGTCTTCTTCGCGATCGAACTCATCCACCGCCAGGGCGGCGAGGCGTCGCTCAAGCTGCTGCTGCAGAAGATGGCGTCGGGGGTGAACGACAAACAAGCGGTCGAGGCGGCCTTCAAGCAACCGTGGCCCATCTTCGAGAAACATTGGATGGCGCATCTGAAGGCGCAGCCGTTTCCGAAGGACCTCATTCCTCCTTCCAGCCAGGACAAGAAGGAACTGGTGGAATCGGTGCCGGGGAAGGTCAAAGAGAAGAAAGGGAGGGAAATCAGCTTCGGGGATTTCGCCGAGGTCAAAGAGACCGACGCCCGCAAGTGGGCGCACCTGGGAGAGCTGATGCGCGAGCGCAACCGGATGACCGCCGCCGCCGAGGATTACGGGCGGGCGCACGCGCTGGTCGGAGATCGCTACGAGGCGCTGAGCAACAAGTACGCGCTTTCATTGTTGGAGCTCAAACGATTGCCCGAAGCCCAGGCGGTGCTCGAGGGAAGTCTTCGGGTCCACCCGGGCTCGGCCCAGACCAACGTCCACCTCGGCCGGCTGCTGCTGCGCCAGCGAGACTGGCCCCGCGCGAAGCTCGCGTTCCTCGATGCTTTGGCCGCCAATCCATTCGATGAAGAAGTCCACCTCTCGCTCTACAAGATCGCCCGTGCGACTGCAGACGCAGCCCTGACTTCCCGGGCCCAGGCGGCCGCCGCAACGCTGCTGGGTGTAGGTGCCAATCAGGTCGAGGGGTTGGCCAGGGAGCTGGGGGGTGAAGACCTCGTCACCGCGCCCCTCTCTTCGCAGGATGCCGGGCTGCCGACGAGGTAGGCTTCGAAGTCCTTGCGTACTTCGTCATTCCTGAAGCTGCTCGCCTGCTCGGGGGTCTGTCTGTCTGCCTGCCAGTGCGGTCCGCCCGAGGCTGCACTGCAGGTCGTCATCAACATCGACGCGGTCGTACCCGCGACCTGCGTCGAGTTCGAAGTCGCGTCCGGCGCGACGGTGCTGGCAGTTCAGAAGCTCCCGCGCCCCGCAGGCAAAGATTCCTTCCGGGTGGGAGTCAGGAAGTTGGCGCTGCCCGAACACCTGCAGCTGATCGCACGCAGCTATTTGTCCGCCTCGGGTTCCGGCTGCGCGGAGCCGCGGGCCCAGACGAGCGTCTCGAGCTCGGTGGACGCCCAGTTTCCGAAGACCAACCTGGCGATCTACACGCTCGAGATTCACCCCCCGGGCCTCGAGCTCGACGCCGATGGCGACGGGCACATTTCGATCGCCAGGGGCGGGGACGACTGCAACGACACCGACAGCGCAATCCACCCCGGCCTTCAGGCGGCGTGCGGCTCGACCCTCGACAACGACTGCGACGGGAAGATTGGCTGCGCCGATACCGAGTGCGTGGCCGCCGCGATCTGCACCACCTCGCCCGCCGCCCTCGCTTTCGTCACGCTCGCGGTGCCGGTCAACGCCAACGTCTGCAGCCAGGCACTGACGGTCGAGATGCGCGACGCAAGCATGAGCCCGATCGCAGCCGCCGTGGACACCCTCGTGGGCCTCGCCGTGAATCCCTCGGGAGGCGTCATCTTCTATTCGGACCCCGCCTGCCTGACCGCGGTGACCCAGGCCACGCTGCGCACCGGACAATCGCGTGTCTCGTTTCACTTCAAGGCCGCCGCGGCGAGCACCTTCGAGGTCAGTGCGCTCGTCCTGGGGCTGCCCCCCGCGGCCCAGACCCAGACGGTGACCGCCCTCGCGCCCACCCAGTTGGTGTTCGCCACTTCCTCCCAGGGCATCCTGGCGGGCGCCTGCTCGAGCGGAGTGACGGTTCAGACCCGCGACGGGGCAAACTCTGTAGCGCCGGTGAGCGCCGCGACGTCGATTGCCTTGAGCACCACCGGCGTCGCGGTCACCCTGTTCTCGGACGCGAGCTGCCTGACGGTGATCTCCGCTCCGGTTCCCCTCGCAGCGGGGGACTCTTCGATTGGCTTTTTTTTCAAGGGGACGGTCCCGGGAGCGTTGAGCCTCACCGCTGCTTCCGCCGGCCTGGCTTCCGCAATCCAGCCGCAGACCATTGGCGGAGGTCTTCCTTCCAGGCTCGGCTTCAGCCCGGCGCAGGCTCTGAGCGCAGGGCAATGCAGCAGCCCCGCGTACGTCGAGACGCAGGACGTGAACGGGAGCGCCTCGAACATCTCGGGGTCGGCGCTGGCGGTCACGCTGGGGGGCCCGGCCCCGAGCTTCGCCTTCTTTTCGGACGCGGCCTGCTCCACGGCGGTCACGGGCCCGCTGAGCATTCCGGTCGGCGGCACCCGGGCGCCCTTTCACTTCAAAGGCACGGCGGCGGGCCCACAGACCATCAGCGCGACGGCCACGGCACTGACAGCCGCGATGCGCACCCACACCGTGAGCGCCGCGGCGCCCAGCGTGCTGGTCTTCACTTCGGCGGTGCAATCGCAGGCGGCAGGCACCTGTTCCCAGTTTGACCTCGAAGCGCGCGATGCCTTCGGCAACCCTTCCGCGCCGGGAGCAGTCGCTGCGGTCGCGCTGACCTCGAGCGTGGCCGCGACGTTCAGCGCAACGGCGGGGTGCGCAGCGCAGGTCTCCTCGGTTGGCCTCACCGGCACCACGGTCAGCTTCTTCGCGCGCAGCAGCACTCTGGGCCCCGACAGTCTCACCGCCACCGCGCCGTTTGCCAGCGCGAGCCAGACGTACACGGTCACCGCCGCGGCGCAGGCGCGCCTGGTCTTCACGGTTCAACCGACCTCTGCGGCCTCTGGGTCGTCGATCGCTCCCGCGGTGCAGGTCAGTGTTCAAGATGCGCTGGGGAACCCGGTGGTTTCGACCGCGATGATCACCTTGTCGCTCGCCACCAACCCGGGCTCCGGAGTCCTTTCTGGAACGCTCACCGCGGCCGCCGTCGCAGGGGCGGCGAGCTTCGCTGGTCTTTCCATCGACAAGGCGGGCAGTGGCTACAGCCTGCTGGCGACTTCGACGGGCCTGACTTCAGTCACCAGTGGGGTCTTCAACATCACGGCCGGACCTGCCACCCGGTTGGTCATTCTGGGCACCCGGTTGACGCTTCCGGCGCTGTCTTGCTCTGCGCTTCGGTCGGTCGAGCTCCAGGACGCCAATGGCAACCCGGTGCTGGCGGCCGCTGCCACCGCGCTCAACTACACCTCAGCTCCGGGCTCGGCGATGACGACGTTCTACTCGGACCCCGCCTGCGCCGTTCCCGCCACCGCCGCGACCCGGACCATTGCCGCGGGCACCAACCAGGTCGGCTTCTACTTCCTCGCCCAGAACGCTGCCCCCACGCTGACGCTCACCGCGTCGCGGGGCGGCCTGACCAGTGGAACCCAGACCGCCACCATCGTCCCGGCCCTGCCCACCCAGCTGGTATTCACCACTCCCCCTGCGACGGTGGAGGCTGGCTTCTGCCAGGCCCTCACACTCGAACGGCAGGACTCGGCGGCGCGCCCCACCAGCCCGACCTTCCCGACGTTGGTGACCCGCAGCTCGAGTCCTCTGTCGGGCATCGAGTTCTTCTCTGATCCCGGCTGCGTCACTGCGCTCGCTGCGACCTTCGACATCCTTTCCGGCACCCCCAGCACGGTCGTGTACGTCAAAGGCATCAGCGGCAGTCTGGCGGGCACGATTCCCGGGGCTCAGACGTACGGGCTGACGGCCAGCGCGACCGGGCTTTCCAATGGCACCCTGAATGTCATCGTGTTGCCGATGGTGCGCCGCGGCGGGTGCACCCTGCTCAATGGGAGCAACATGGTCACCTGTCCGGTGACTCCCGCAATTCCGGGTGGCGTCATCGCGCGCACGTTTCTCGTCTTTGCCGCCGCGGGGACTGCGGCCAGCCCGGGCGATGCGAACGTGGTGTGTCGGCTCAACAGCGGGGGCGGGGGCGGGGGCGTCGACGTGGTGTGCAATCGGGCCGGGACCATCGGCGCCGTCTCGGTCGTCTGGCAGACGGTCTCGCACGCTCGCAGCTATGCGGCCGGAGGCATCACCGTCCAGCACTCGGCGGCGATCTTCAACGCCGGCAACCCCAGCCCGTTCAACGTGACGATTCCTTCAGTGGACGTGACGCAGAGCTTCCTGCTCTTCAGCACCGCGACCGTTGGAACGACGAACGGGGCCAACGACTTCCTCACCGCCCGCCTCACCAATGCCACCACCGTCACGGTCGCCCAATCGCCGGTGGGCGGCAACTTCAGCAGCGTCGGGGGCTACTCGTTGCAGGTGGTGAGCTTCGCCAACAGCGCGGTGCTGCGCAGCATCGAGACCGCCGCGGTGGGCGAGGCGAGCGTCGCCGTCACCGGACTGGCGCCCGCGGTGGTGAACCGGACCTTCTCCTTGATGACTTCCCGGACCTCGACCGTCGCGGACGACGCAGCCATCTGCAAACGCAGGCTGCGCGGGGTGGTCAGCAGCGCGACGGGGCTCGCATTCACCCGGGGTGACGGAGCGGTGGGCAGCTGCGTCGATTCCGACATCGCCGAGCTCGCGTGGGAACGCATCGAGCTTCCGGCGGTGCATGGGGTCCAGTCGGTCACCGTCACCCACGCCAGCAACGCCGCGACCGGCAGTGCAACCCTCGCCTCCCAGGTGGACCTCACCCGCAGCGTGGTCTTGATGTCCGGGCAGGGGATGGGGGGACAGGCGGGGGGCGAGAGCAACTACAGCGCCAGTGCGGTGATCGGCGCGGTGCTGGGGCTGCCGACTTTCGACGCGGCCGGGACGACGGTCACCGTCACCCGGGCCGGCCCCAACTTCGGGACCGCGACCTTTAGTCCTTTCGTGATCCAGTTCGCGCCCTGAACGGAATGCACGCGCGGGGGAAGGGTTAGGGCGCTAAGAGTGCCCCCGACCATGGAAACTTCAACCGACGACTTGAAAGGCGTCGAAGCGCTTGCTCGCGCCCGCGCCGACGTGTTGACCCAGATTGAGAAGCGGGTGGTCGGCCAGCGCGACGTCGTGGATCACCTGCTGATTTCGCTGTTTTCCCGCGGGCACTGCCTGTTCGTCGGGGTGCCGGGCCTCGCGAAGACGCTGTTGATTTCGACCCTCGCCGAAGTGCTCAACCTCTCGTTCAACCGGATTCAGTTCACGCCCGACTTGATGCCGTCGGACATCACCGGCACCGACGTGTTGGAAGAGGACAAGACCACCGGCCGTCGCGAGATGCGCTTCATGAAGGGGCCGCTGTTCGCGCAGATTGTGCTCGCCGACGAGGTCAACCGCACCCCGCCCAAGACCCAGGCCGCGCTGCTGCAGGCGATGCAGGAATACCGGGTGACCGCGGGGGGCCGGACCTGGCCGCTGGACCCTCCTTTTCTCGTCTTCGCGACCCAGAATCCAATCGAGCAGGAAGGCACCTACCCGCTGCCCGAAGCCCAGCTTGACCGGTTCATGTTCCTCGTCGACGTGGGCTACCCGACCGCGGACGAAGAATTTCAAATCGTCAAGCGCACCACCACCGGCACCCAGGAGCCTTTGCTCAAGGTGTTGTCGCCGGCTGAAATTCTCGCGCTCCAAGAGCTGGTGCGGCGCGTCCCGGTGGCGGACCACGTGGTGCGCTACGCGGTCGAGTTGGTGCGGGCCACCCGACCGAAGGAAGCGGGCGCGTTCGACTTCGTGATGAAGAACGTGGCGTGGGGAGCCGGGCCGCGCGCCAGCCAGTACCTGGTGATTGGTGCCAAGGCGCGGGCGATTCTCGCCGGCCGCTACTCGGCGACCGTCGAAGACGTACGCGCGCTCGCCCGCCCGGTGCTGCGCCACCGGGTGTTGCCGAACTTCACCGCCGAATCAGAAGGCATCACCTCGGCGAAGCTGGTCGATCAGATTGTCGAGCGCGTGAAGGGGTAGCGCTCATGATCCTGGACGCTTCGACCCTCGCCAAACTCGACGGGCTCAAAGTGCGCGCCCGCGCGGTGGTCGAGGGCGTTCTGTCCGGCCTTCACAAGTCGCCCCACCAGGGACAGTCGGTCGAGTTCGCCCAGCACAAAGAGTACGCCCCGGGCGATGAGCTGCGGCACCTCGACTGGAAGGCGCTGGCCCGCTTCGACAAGTACTACATCAAGCGCTACGAGCATGAGACCAACCTCCGCGCGGCACTGGTGGTCGATGCGTCCGGCAGCATGGGGTACGGCAGTGGGCCGCTGACGAAGATGGACGTGGCCCGCACGCTCGCCGGGGCCCTGGCCTACCTGTTGGTGCGCCAGCAGGACGCTGCGGGAGTCTCGATTCTGGCGGGAAACGCGGTGCGCGATGTGCCTCCGCGCGCGGCGGCCAGTCACCTGAACGCGGTGCTCGACACCCTCGAGGCGGTGAAGGCTTCGGGGCCGACGAACCTGTTTTCGGCCGCCGACCACCTGGCCGAGAAGCTGCCCCGCCGGGCATTGGTGGTGGCCTTCTCGGACTTGTTCGACGACCGGGACGATGCGCTGCAGCGGCTGCTCGCGCTTCGGGCCCGCCGGCACGATGTCGCCGTCTTCCACCTGGTGGATCCCGCCGAGCTGTCCTTTCCGTTCGATGACCCGACGCTGTTCCTTTCGATGGAAGACGACCGGCGGGTCGAGGTCCACCCGCGGGAAATCAAGCAGAGCTACCTCGAAGAGTTCGGCCGCTTTCTGGTCGAGACCAAAGAGGCCTGCACCGCGGCCGACGTGGACTACGAGCTGGTTCGCACCGACGAGCCGTTGGACAAAGTGCTGCTGCGCTTTCTGGCCCGACGCATGGGGGGGCGGTGAGCTTCGCCCACCCGGCGTTCCTGTTCGGCTGTCTGGCGGCGCTGATTCCGCTGCTCGTGCACCTGTTTGATCGCCGGCGGCCGCGGCACGTGCCGTTTGGCGCCATCTCATTCGTGCTGCGCAGCCAGAAGCGCACCGCGTCGCGACTGAAGCTCAAGCGCCTGCTGCTCTACGCGCTGCGCACCTTGATTCTGCTCGCTCTGCCGGTCGCGCTCGCCCGCCCGGAATGGAAGCGGGAAGGGATTACCGCCAACTCTTCTGCGGGCCCGTCGGCGACCGCGGTGGTGCTCGATGCGTCGCTGTCGATGCGATGGACCGATGGGACCTCGAACTTCGAGCGCGCCCGCGACGAGGCAAAACAGGCGCTGCGAGAGCTGGCGCCCGAAGAGCCGGCGACGTTGATGTGGTGCGATTCCCACCCCGCGCCTCCCGGGCCTCCGACCTTCGAGCGGCAGCGGTTGATGGCCCGGCTCGATGAGGTGCAGCCCACGTTCGAGCCGGCCGACTTGAACAAGTGCCTCGAGCTGGCGGCGCGCGCGTTGGAAGACAGCCCGTTGCCGGGAAAGCGGTTGGTGGTGATCTCGGATTTCGCCACGTCTTCACTGCGATTGGAAGCCGCTCCGCCGACGGTGAAGGGCCTGAAGGAAGAGCAGATTCGCCCGGAAGTCGTGCTGCGCGATGCGGCGAAGAGCGCGCTGTTGCCCAACCGCGCGCTGGTGGACGTGAAGGCCGAGCCGGCGCTGCAGGTCGGCCCGCGCGCGTGGCAGTTCACCTTCACCGCGAAGAATTTCTCGACCGAGGCCGCCAAGGACATCGAGCTGCAGCTGAAGGTGGACGGGGTGGTGGTCTCGAAGGGCTTCATCGACCTGCCCGCCAACGGCACGGCGCAAAAGACGCTCAGCCACCGCTTCGACGGAACCGGCACGGTGTCGGTGGTCGAAGGCGTTCTCGCCCCCGATGCGCTGGTCGCCGATGACGTGCGCGCGGTGGTACTGCCGGTGCCCAAGGACCTGAAGGCGCTGGTGGTCAACGGCTCGCCCAGTCCGCAGCGCACCCGGGACGAGGCGTTCTTCACCGAGGCGGCGCTGGCGGCGGCGGGCTCTCCGGTGCGCGCGGTCACCCGAGACGCCGAAGCGGCGTGGCGCGAAGACTTCAAGGCGTACGACGTGGTGTTGTTGCTGAACGTCGAAGCGCCCGGCCCCGAAGTGGCGGGGCGGCTGCAGGCGTTTGTCGAAGCCGGAGGCGGCCTGTTCCTCTCGGTCGGAGATCGGGTCGAGCCCGAAGCCTGGAACACCGCTCTGGGAGCCTTGCTGCCACGCCGCCTGCGGGTGGTGAAGACCGCGGTCGAGCCGGGCGCTGCGGACGCGGCGTCTCGGGCGGCGAAGCTGTCGCAGGTCGCGCTGACCCACCCGGTGCTCGCTCCGTTCAATGGTCGGGCGCGCGAGGGGCTGATGTCGGCTCGGTTCTTTCGTTACGTGCTGCTCGAAGGGGAATCGACCCAGGCTGGCGCCGGAGAAGTGCTCGCCTCGTTGGACGATGGCGCGCCGGTGTTGGCAATCGCGCGGCGGGGCAAGGGACGGGTGGCCCTGTTCACCTCGACGGTGGATCGCGACTGGAGCGACTTCGCGATTCGCACCAGCTTTCTGCCCCTGATTCAGCGCATGGCGGCGTGGCTTGCGGGCGCGCTCGACGAGCACGAGTCGTTGCGAATCAAAGTGGGAGACACCCCGCTGCTGCGGCCCGAGCCGCCCACGGTGCTGCAGGCGATACGGGGGCCGTCGGGCAAAGACCTTCCCCAGGCCAAGCAGCGCGATGGCACGGTGCTGGTGGGTCCGGTGGTTGAACCCGGAGCGCACCTCTCGCGCGACGCCGATGGAAACGGGGTTCCCGCGCTCTCGTTCGCAGCGACGGTGGACTCGGCCGAAAGCGATCTGACCCGGCACTCGGCCGAAGCGCTCACTTCCTGGTTCGGCGAGGACACGGTGCGAGATGCGGGCGGGCCGACGGGGCCTTCGCCGAAGATTCCAGTCTGGACCTGGCTCATTCTGGTGGCGGTGCTGGCCTTCTTCTTCGAGGGTCTGCTGCTGCGGAAGTAGGCGGGACGCAGACCGCGGCCACGGTCAGCAGCATCCACCCAATCGAGCAGACGATCGCCAGCTTCTCGAGGGGATCATCACGATCCCCACCCCGCCCACCCCGGCGAGGATTCCGGCGAGCGCGGTCAGCCTGCCCGTCCGACGGCGATCCGGAAAGACCGCCGGCAGGACGAGGAAGAAGGGAATCAACGCGAGGGCATACGCGAGCAGGCCCCCCTGGGCGTATTGAGCACCGCTGGCGTTGGGGACCCCGTTGAGCGCGATCGGCCGGGGTACGCCGACATCGAGAGCGCGATCAGCGTTCCGAAGATCAACAGCGGCAGCAGCACCGCCCACCCGATGGCCCGGCGAACGGCGCGGCCCGCCTCAGGCTCAAGCAAACGCTTTGGCGAGCTGGTCGCACCGCGCGGCGAGCTTCACGTCTCGGGCGGTCAGCGCCTTCGAGTCATGGGTGAAGAGCCGCGCTGTGATTTTGGTCGAGCGAATGTCGAGGTCGGGGTGGTGGTCCTGCTCCTCGGCGAACTGGGCCACCTGCTGGACGAAAGTGATTCCCTCGAGAAACTTCGAAAACACAAACGTCCGCTCGAGCTCGCCACTCTGGGCGACCGACCACTGCGGATGTTCGACCAGAAACGCTTGAAGCTCTGCAGCGGACAGCGCGGGATCTCGTGACATGCCCCGTAAGTAACACCGTGTACGCTGCCGACCATCGGCTTCGTCGAGGCGCTCTGGGGCATATCCCCGGCCGGCTCCACCTTCCGGTCGGCCTGGGCTTCATTCTGCGCTGAGCTTCAAGGGCCGGGGCAGCCAGCCGCAGCGTTGCCCGTCGGAGCCGGACTCGACAGCGAGCCCACCGTCAGCGTGCACGAGGTGTGGGCATTGACGGTGATTCGACCGACCGCTCCTCCGCCCCCGCCTCCTCCGCCATCTCCGGACGTGCCCGCGAAGCCCGCGGTCGGACCCAGCCCGGCACGCCCCCCGTTGCCGCCGTTTCCTCCCGAGTTCGCTCCGTTCATGCCCCCCATCGCGCTGACGGTGGGCGAAGTCGCGTCATCTCCGGGGTTGCCCGAATTCCCGCCGTCGTCGCCTCCTTCACCCCCGCCCCCGCCGTTGGCACTGAGGCGAGCCGTCACGGCGTAGGTGATTGAATCTCCCTCAAGAAGAATGGCCCCCCCGCTGCCGCCGCCCCCTCCCCCGGTGCGACTGGCGCCTCCCCGGCCACCTCCGCCCAGAGCCGAGATCCGCCCAGCGATGACCAAATTGCCTCCGGCCGAAATCTGAACCGCGCCTCCTCCCCCACCCCCCAGGCCTCCCGGAGCAGTGCCGGTGCCTCCCCTTCCACCCGAGCACCCGCCGCGCAGAGGGACCAGGGTCGCGTTCCCCCCCGCCAGCCCTTTGAGGCCCTTGGCCCCGCCGCTGCCCGAGACCTCTCCGGATTCTCCGTCGGTGCCAAACCCCGCCCCGCCGGCCCCGCCGCCCGAATTGCCGGACTGCATGCCCGGATTGCCATTGCTGGTTCCGCAGGCGGTGCTCGAGCCTCCGGGACCGGCGACCGTCGTCACCGCATCTGCGGTCACCGCGCCCAGGATGTTGGCGTCTGAAAATACGGCGAGCACGACGGGTCGGTTCCCGACGATCTGCACCGTGTTCCCGGCCACCACCATCAGGCTGATCATCGGAAGAATGACCAGGTCGGGCCCGCTCGATTGCACCTGCACCACTGGAACCGGCTGCACCTCGCCGCACCAATTGGAAAAAGTCAGCGTGGTGGAATTGAAGACCGACACTCCGCAGTCGAACAGCAAATTTCCCACTGGAGTCAGCAAGCTGGGATCAAAGTTGCTCGGGGTGTATTTGAACGACGAGCACGCGCCGGCCTGGCACGTATTGCCCCCCGCGCACGCCGTCCCGTTGGTCGCAAAGCTGTCTGCCGGGCAGGTCGGGCTCGAGCCGGTGCAACTCTCGGCAGGATCACAGATGGCGCTGGCGCCCGCCGCGCGGCAAACGAAAGTCGCGGGCTTGTGCTGATCAACACAGACCCCCGCGCCATCGCAGGAGTCCGCGGCGTTGCAGTCGGTGGCGTCGGACGAGCCGCACGCGGTCGAGGCCGCCCCAAAGCCATTCGCCGGGCAGCTGGCCACGAGGCCGTCGCAGGTCTCGGCGGGATCACAGGCCGCGCTCGCTCCGGCGGGTCGACAGACGGTGGTCGCGGCCTTCACCCGGTCCACGCATCCTCCCGCCCCGTTGCATGAGTCCGGGGCGTTGCAGGCTGAGTTGTCGGCCGAGCCACACGCGGTGCTGCTGCTCGAAAACGCATTGGCAGGACAGAGCGCGGTGGTGCCATCGCACAGCTCGGCAGGGTCACAGGTGACATTGGCGCCCGCAGCGCGGCAGACGGTGGCGGAGGCCTTCACCCGGTCGACGCAGAGCCCCGTTCCACTGCAAGAGTCGGCGGCGTTGCACCCCGTGCTGTCGGCCGAACCGCACGCGGTGCTGACGGGCGAGAAGGCATTGGCCGGGCAAGTGGCCACGACGCCATTGCAGGTCTCGGCCGGGTCGCAGGCCGGGTTGGCGCCGGCGGCGCGGCAAACAGTGGTGGCGGGTTTCACCCGATCAATGCAGCTGCCCGCTCCGTCGCAGGAATCCGCGTCGTTGCACGCGGTGGCAACGGCAGATCCGCACGCCACGCCGGCGGTCGCAGCCGGGTACGCGCAGGTGCCACTGCTGCAGAGCGCCGCGGTGGCGGTGCGGCAGGCGGGGGGCGTCGCGCAGTCGGCCGCGGCGCAGCAGTTGGCTGCCGGAATACAGACGTTGTTGCACAGCTTGGTGCCCGCGCCGCAGCTGCACAGACCGGTGGAAACGGCACAGGTGCCTGCGGTACCGCAGTCGGTGCTCACGCAGCAGCCCGTGCCCGGGGCGCAGAGGCCTGCGCAGACCCGTTGCCCGGCGGGACAGACGCAGGTCTCCGCCGAGCAAATCTGCCCCGGCACAACGGCGGCGCATTCGGCCGAATCGCAACAACTCGCCGAGGGGATGCAGGCGCTGCCGCAGATTTTCTGGCCGGCCGGACAGGCGCAAGAGCCCGACTGGCACGTCTGCCCAATGATGGGAGCGATGCAATCTGCGCTGGTGCAGCAGGTCGAAGCGGCGATGCAGTCTGCGCCACAGACCTTCTGGCCGGCTGCGCACGCACACGCTCCCGACTGACAGCTCTGGCCGGTGACCGCCGCGCACTCGACATCGCCGCAACAGCTCGCGGCGGAAATGCAGGCGCCATTGCACGCCCTGGTCCCCGCGGCACAGGAGCAGCTCGAGCTTTGACAGGTACCGCCGCCGGCGCACGTCCGGGCATCACAGGTGGGGTCCGCGCAGTCGATGGCGCCGTTGCAGTTGTTGTCGATGCCGTCGTCGCACTTCTCGGCCTGGGTCGAGCAGCTGAGCGCCAACACCACCTGCTTGACCTGCCCTGCGACGAAAGACTCGGGCTTGTCCTCACCTTCGAAGACCGCCACCAGCGGTTCGGTGCAGCCGTTGACGCCGTTCATCGCCCGCGCCTTGAGCCGAACGTTCGCGGGCCACAGTCCTTCGCTGATTCCCACCAGGTAGCTCTTCTTGGCGGGAACGCGCTTGAGCTGCGTCTTCTCGAGCAGCAGCCCGTCGGTGTTGCGCAGCTCGAGCACGATGCAGTTGGCGGCGAGTGCGTCTTCTACGTCGATGCGCACCGACAGGCCGGCCCCGGTCAGCGGGTGCTGACACTGGCAGCCAGAAAAGAGGAATCCGACGAAAAATACAGCGGTGCGAAACACAAATCTCATCCGCGACCACCTCGTCAGGCCCAGAGTACCACGCGCGGGTGGATCACTGCCGTACGAGCCGAAAACCCACACCCCGAACGGTTTTCAATTCGAAGCCCTCGCCCTTGAGCTTCTTCTTCAGGCTGCTGACAAAGTTGTCGACTGTGTGTGTGTCGACCACCACGTCGGCGCCCCAGACCGCGTCGAGAATTTCATCCCGGCTCAAAACCCGTTGTTCTCATTTGAGCAGGCAGACCAACAGGTCGAACTCTGTCGGGTCAACCGCGTGCTTCAAGAACTGGGAGGACTGGTGGACCTTCGAGAACCCGCGCAGGTGAACTGCTGCCCCGGTGCCGTGGGAGATGAAGAAGGAACCATTTCTCTTTACCTGACCGAGGATTCGTCGCTCACTTCCACCCTGAAGCCGACCGAGGTCAAGGTGCGCGTGCGGACCGTCGATTCGGTGGTCGCTTCGGTTCGGAAATGGCAGGGCGAAACGCCCCTCAATTTCTGCAGGCTGAATATTCAGGGAGGTGAGTTGGCAGCGCTCTGAGGCGCCACGGGATATCTGCGACAGGTCGAGGCCATCTATACGGAGGTGAACTTCGAGGAACGGTATCGAAGCCTGGTTTAGCGCCCGAGGTCGACGCCTTCCTTCGGGAGCAGGGATTTTTGCCAGTGATGGGCCTGCTGGAAGGTTCGACTTTCGCCTCCTCGGGCACCTCGATGCTGAGCACACCAAACAAACAGGGCCCGAACCGATGAAGGTCCGAGCCCTGGCTGATTCATGAAATTTGAAGAACGACTTACTTCTTGGGAGCCGGCTTCGCCGTGTCGGCAGCAGGAGCAGCCGCGTCGTCGGCCTTCTTCTCTTCGCCCTTCTTCTCTTCGCCCTTCTTCGCCTTCTTCGCAGACTTCTCGGCCGGCTTGGCCTCGGCGGCAGGCGCGGGATCAGCGGCAAACGCGTTGAGGGCGAAGATCGACAGGGCAACAGTGAGGAGTTTCTTCATGGTGATTCTCCGGTGATTTTGAAGGTACCGCTTGATGCGGCATTCCGGTGTTCGCAGCCGATGTGCCAGCCCACAGGGCCCTGAAATTCCATCGGAACCTTTCGACGGTTGGGGATGAGATCCCCACATTGCGGGTTGAGGTGTTGCCGCCTTCCCCAGTTTCAACCTAAGGACAACGGGATGGTTCGCCCTTCTTCCCGCCTACCGATTCGAGGCTTTCGGCTCGGCTTCCTGGTGGTGGTGGCGCTGCTGACCGGGGGCGCGGGGTTCATCCTCTACAGCGCCCAGCGCACCAACCAGCGGACGGATCATCTGGTCGCGGCCTCGATGGAACGCGAGCGGTTGATTGGACTGCTGCGTCTGGACGCGACCCTGCTTTCACAGGCAGCCAATGATCACATCAACGCCGAGACCGATGACGAGCGGCAGAGCGCCGACGGGGCGATGGGGGTGATCCTCGAAGAGATCCAGACCTCGTCCAACAAGTACACCTCGGACCTTCCGCGCAGCGAAGTGGTCACCTGGCTCAAGCTCAAAGAGACCAGCGAGAAGCTGGTGAAGACGGTCGGGGTGACGGTGAAGTACTCGAACCGCAAAGAGGCTGAGCGCGCGCGGCTTCACCTCGAGCAGGAAGTAAAGCCGATCAACTTCGAGCTCGATGACGTGGCGAACGAGCTGGCGCGGCAGAACGCGGAAGAGACGCAGAAGCTGCTCCACAACCTTCAAGATCTGCGCTGGCGGGCGACCCAGGCCGCGGTCGCCGTCGTCGGGCTGGCGGTGCTGCTGTCGTTGTTGGTCGCGCTGCAGGTGACGCGGCTGCTCAATCGGCAGCAACAGACCATTTCGGAGCAGATGAGCGAGCTCAGCCGCCGCAACCAGGAGCTCGATTCGTTTGCGTCCCGGGTGGCGCACGACTTGATTTCTCCGCTCTCGCCGCTGAAGGGGTACCTCACGCTGGCGCGCCGACAGTCGGGCGACCCGCAGATCAAAGAGCTGCTCACCCAGGCCGAGTCCTCCACCAGTCGAATGAGCGAGCTGGTCGACGCGTTGCTCCGCTTTTGCCGCGCGGGCAAACCCAGCGAGCGAAGCAGCGGCGAGCTCGACACTGCGGTGACGACGATTCTGCTCGAGCAAAGCCAGGCCGCGGCGGCGCTGGGCGTTCATCTCGAGCGGCACCTGACTCCGAACGTTCAGGTCCAGTGTCCAGGCACGTTGCTGCAGTCGATCGCCCAGAACGTCCTTTCCAACGCGGTCAAATACACCGCTGGAAAACCTGACGCCCGGGTGACGGTGCGGGTGAGCGCGGAAAAGGGCTTTGCCCAGCTGGAGGTCACCGACAACGGCCCGGGGATGAGCGAGGAGTCGCGCCAGCAGCTGTTCACTCCGTTCTTTCGTGCTCCAGAGGTGCGCGGCAAGCCCGGTCACGGGTTGGGGTTGGCGACCACCAAGCGGCTGGTCGAGGCCCACCACGGGAGTATCGAAGTGAAAACCGCGCTCGGGGTGGGGACCCAGGTCTCGGTGCGGCTGCCGCTGGTCGAGCGGGCGCTGGACCCCGGATCTTCGCGCGTCGCCACGGCAGGGCTGAGCACCCGGTGAAGCCCAGAATTCTCACCGTCGACGATGATCCGCACGCGCTCGACTTGCTGCAGCGCCTGCTCGGGCCCATGGGCCAGGTGCGGCAGGCGTCGAACGCCGCGGACGCGGTGGCGATGCTGTCGAGCTCGGTGGTCTTCGACCTGGTCCTCACCGACATGGCGATGCCCAACCCGGGCGATGGGCTGACGGTGCTCAACGCGTCCCGCGAACATCAGCCCGAAACGCCGGTGGTGATCGTGACCGCGTACGGAAACATCGAAGGTGCGCTCGACACGATTCAGCAGGGCGCCTTCGACTACCTGTCCAAGCCGTTCGATGTCGATGCGATCATCCGCGTCGCGCGGCGCGCGCTGGACCAGAAGCGCCTCGTCGCCGAGAACCGGAACCTTCGCCAGCAGGTCAAGCAGACCCGGCTGGTGGGACGAAGCTCGGCGCTGCTCGAGGTCTACAAGCAGGTGGCGCGGGCAGCTCCGTCGAGCGTTCCGGTGTTGATTACCGGAGAGACCGGCACCGGCAAAGAGCAGGTGGCCCGCGCGTTACACGAACGCAGCGAACGCGCCGCGGGCCCCTTCATCCCCGTCGACTGCGGCGCGATCGCCGAGTCGCTGATGGAATCCGAGCTGTTCGGGCACGCGCGCGGCGCCTTCACCGGCGCGACCGGGGCCCGGCGCGGGTTGTTCGAAGAGGCTTCGGGCGGCACACTGTTTCTCGATGAGATTGGAGATGTGGGGCCGAAGATTCAGGCCCAGCTGCTGCGCGCGCTTCAAGAGGGCGAGATCCGCCGGGTGGGCGAGAGCGCGGCGGTGAAGGTCGACGTGCGGGTGGTCGCGGCCACCAACAAAGACCTGTCCGCGCTGGCGGCGGAAGGGAAATTTCGGGCGGATCTTCTCTACCGGCTCGATGTGGTGCGGCTGCATCTGCCTCCGTTGCGCGAGCGACGCGAAGACATTCCGCTGCTGGTCGAACACTTCGCCTCGCACCACGCCCGCGGAGGGGCAGGCCCGGTCGTCACCAAAGACGCCCTCGAGCGGCTGATGACCTACGACTGGCCGGGCAACGTGCGGCAGCTGGAGAACGTCGTCGCGCGCGCGCTGGCGCTCAACGCGACCGGGGTGGTGGGGCCAGGAGACTTCCCTGCTCCGATTGGAGATCGCGCTTCGAAGCCGCAGGGTCTGACCGGGGACAGTCCCACTCTGGCCGAGCTGTCGCGCCGCTACGCTGCGACGGTGTTGCAGCAGGTGGGAGGCAACAAGTCGGAGGCGGCCCGGCTGCTGGGAGTGGATCGCAAGACGCTCTACAAGCTGCTCGGGCCGGGCGTGGAAACCGAGAGCGAGTGACGGCCGGCAGCGCGGGCCGGTACTCAGAGCTGCTGCTCGCCTCGACCTCAGCGGCGCGAAAGGCGTTGCTCACTGCGCTCGGGGTCCCTTTTCGATGTGAGGCCCCGGGAGTCGATGAGTCGGTGTCCCCCGGCACGTCGCCGGCCGAGGCGGTCGGGCTGTTGGCCGAGCGGAAGGCGCGGGCGGTCGCGGCAAGGTTTCCCGGAGCCCTGGTGATTGGGTCCGACCAGTTGGTGGAAGTCGATGGGAACGCGCTGGGGAAACCTGCCGACGCGAAGGAAGCCCGGGCCCAGCTGCAAACGATGGCCGGGCGCAGCCACCAGATTCTCACCGGGCTGTGCGTGCTCGGCCCGGGCTTTTCGAAGACCGGAATCGACGCAGCGAAGCTGACCTTGTGGCCGCTGTCGGCTGCCGAGCTCGAAGGCTACGTGGCCACCGCAGAGTGGGAAGGCTGCGCGGGCAGCTATCGGGTCGAAGGCCGGGGCCAGGCGTTGTTCGAAAAGATTGAAGGGGACCGCACCGGAATTCAGGGGCTGCCGATGACCTTGCTGGTGGGATTTCTTCGCGAGGCAGGCGTTTGGTTCTTTTAGGAAAATGGCGCCCAGTGTACGGGCAGCTCTGACTTTTCGGGACAGCGGATGGGGCGCGTAAACGTTTGCAGGCGTTGCCCTTCAAACGCAGAATCGAGAACGGATTCGGGTCACGGGTTGCTGGCGTCGAGTCTCACCATTTTAAGTGCCCCACTTTCTGACTGCGCGATGGATGGCGTTTCATTCCGCTGAAGCGATTGGCCCGAGCTCCACGAAATGAGCATGCCGACCCGTCGGGCCTTGCGGCTGGTGATTCGAAACCGAGATCAGCACCTGCAGCGGCTGCTTCCGCCCGGAGCGCAGGTTCGACTGGCGGGCCGAGCGCCGTGTGACGTTCAGCTGTCGGGGGTGGTGGGCGCGGTGCGGGTAGAGCGGGTGGAAGGCGCCGACGCGGTGCGGCTCTTCAACGAGAGTGCGCAGGAGCTCACGCTGGACGAAGTGCCGCTCGAGCCGGGGATGAGCGGGAAGCTGGGCCCGGGGTCCACCGCGCTGTGGGGGCCGGCCCGATTGGTGCTGGAGAACGGGGTGATGGCGGCGCCTGCCCAGCGGAGGATCTGCACCCACTCGTATTTCGAGACGCGGCTGGAAGAAGAGTGCTTCCGCGCCGCACAACAGAGCACTTCCTTTGCGATTGTCGCGGTGGCGATTGCACCCGGCCCGTCGCCGAAGCAAATCGAAGAGCAGCTGGCCAACGTGCTTCGGGTGCTGGACGTGGTCTGCAGCTGGGGAGAGCGTCGGTACGAGCTGCTGCTGTTCGACGCCAACCCCGAGCAGGCCCGGATGATCTGCGCGCGGATCGTGACCGCGCTGTCGACGTTGGGAGCAATTCCGAAGCTGGGGCTCGCCTGCTTTCCGATCGATGGCGATGACCCCCACCTGCTGATCGAGAAGGCCAGCGCGACCCTGGTCGAAGGGGCGGTGGCCCGGGTGGAAGAGACGCGCCTGACGGGAATGGGGCAGATCAACGCTTTGATTCAGCGCATCGCGCCCACCCCGCTGAGCGTGTTGCTTCAGGGCGAGACCGGAGTGGGCAAAGAGGTGGTCGCCCGAGCGATTCACAAATTGTCGGTTCGCGCCCACAAGCCGATGGTCAACCTGATCATCGCCGCGATGCCCGAGACGCTGCTCGAGAGCGAGCTGTTCGGCTACGAGAAGGGCGCCTTCACCGGAGCGACCCAGGCGAAGACGGGCCTGCTGGAAGTGGCCGACGGCGGCACGGTGTACCTGGACGAAATCGGCGAGATGCCGCTGAGCTCGCAGGTCAAGCTGCTGCGGGTGCTCGAGAGTCGAGAGGTGGTCCCGGTCGGAGGAACGAAGCCGCGCCCGGTCGACGTCCGGATCATCAGCGCGACCAACCGGGACCTGGAACAGGAAGTCGAACGGGGGCAGTTTCGCGCGGACCTGATGTTCCGGATCAACGCGGTCACCATCCGGATTCCTCCCCTGCGCGAACGGCTCGATGAGTTCGATGAGATCGCGCGCCGGTTGGTCGAAGAATCAGCGTTGCGAATGAGTCGGGAACCGGCGCAGCTGACCGCGGCGGCGCTGCAGTTGCTGCGCGCCTACCCGTGGCCCGGAAACGTGCGAGAGCTCAAGAACACTCTCGAGCGCGCGGTGGTGCTCTCGAAGACGCCGACCATTGACGTCGAGAGCTTCGATGAAGAGAAATTTCAGAATCGATTTGCGGTTCGACGGGGGGGACCGGGTCCTCGCCCGCTGGTGGCGGCGGCGGCGACTCAAAGTCCGCTTTTGCCGTCGGGCTCAGCCGAGCAGCTGCGGCAGCAGGCGAACGACGCCGAAAAGCAGGCGGCGATCGAAGCGCTCGAGGCGTGCGCCGGCAACCAGACTGCGGCGGCGAAGATGCTCGGGATTACCCGGCGAACGCTGATCGTGCGCATTCGAAAATATGGCCTTCCCCGGCCCCGGTCGGCCGAGGCGAGTGAGCCGGAAATCGACGCGCCTTCGAAGACGTAAGGACCCGCACCGCTCTCGAGCCCGAGGGGAAATGGGGTGCGGTGTGGGTGCGTGATTCGCAGAGCGGAAACTCGTGGTTTGAAGTCATCGCCATTACACTCGACAGCCGATGAGTGGCGTGTTCCGGGAAGAAGCCATCGCGCATCAGGAGGAACTGCGGCGCGCCCAGAACCTGGGGCGGCTTCTTCGGCTCACTCCCGCCTGGCTCGATGTGGCGTACCGGGCGGTGATCTTGATGATGGTCAGCGGGTGCGCTTTTCTGGCGGTGGCGCGCGTCGGCGACTTTGCCAGTGGGCCGGCGGTGGTGCGCTCGACCGCTCAGCAGATTCTCACTTCGACCCGCAGCGGGGTCGTGGCCGAGATTCACGTCCACCCCGGGCAGGAGGTCAAACGGGGCGACCTGTTGGTGCGGTTTGAAAGTCAGCCGTTCCTCGCCGAGCTGTCGGGGCTCGACGAGGCCATTCGCAACCAGACCCTGCGCAGCCTGAGCCATGTCGACGAGGAATCGGCCCGGGTGGCGCTGGCCAGTCTGTACGGTCAGCGAGACGAGATTCAGGCCCGGCTTCAGTCGCTGGGGGTGCGGGCGCCGTTCGATGGTCGGGTGCTCGACCTGCCTGTGCTGGTGGGCCAATACCGGGAAGCCGGTGACCCGGTGGCGCGAATCGAGAACGCCCAGGGCGCTTTCCGGCTGGTGGCGGCGGTGCAAGGCGAGTTTCGGCCGCTGTTGATGCCCGGCCAGGTGCTGGAAGTGGAATTCGACGGCTACCCCAACGCGATTCAAGAGCTGGTGGTGGGCCGGGTCTCGGATGCGGTGGTGGGCCCGGACGAAGTGCGGCGATACCTGGGCCGGTCGAACGCCGATGCGGTCGCGGTGACGGGTCCCCGGGTGCTGGTCGAAGCGGAATTCTCGAGCCCGACGTTCCGCCACCAGCATCAAGACCTGGCGTTGGTCGACGGGCTGACGGCGAAGGCGAGCGTGCGGGTTCAGTCGCAGCGGCTGATCGTCGCGTTGATTCCAGCCTTGAAGGCACTGCTCGACGATGGGTAGCCCCCTTCCCGAACCTCAGAGCACGGTGGTCGAACGCACGCTCGAGGCCTTGCGCCGCGCGACGATCGACCGGGATCCTTTCCGGTTCATCGAAGGCACGACGGCGGTCGACTGTGGCCTCGCGTCATTGGCGATGGTCCTCGCCTATCACGGGCGTCACGTCACCATCGAGCAGCTGCGAAAGACGCTGCCGATCGACACCGACGGAGTGAGCGCCCGGATGTTGCTCGATGCGGCCCGGGTCTACGGGCTGCGCGCGCGGGCGGTGACCCTCGAGTTTGATCAGCTCGAGGCAGTGCCGCCTGCGTCGATCCTCTACTGGAACTTCAACCACTTCGTGGTGCTCGACTGGGTTCGCGGCGGCAGCGCGCGGATCCTCGACCCGGCCTTCGGAGATCGCGAGCTGCCGCTGGATCAGGTGCGCAAGTCCTTCACCGGCGTGGTTTTGCTGTTGGAACCGACGGATCAATTCGAGCAGGTCGACACCCGGCCGTCCCTGTTTCGCTTCGTCCAGAAGGTGCTCAAAGACCGCGGGCTGATCGCGCGGATTCTGGTCGTCTCGGCCTGGATCCAGCTGCTCTCGTTCACCCTTCCGCTGCTGACCGGGTTGGTGGTCGACCGGTTGCTGCCGCGGAAAGACGAGGCGCTGTTCAAGGTCATCATCGCCGGGCTGGCCGTGGTGGTCGTCTTTCGCGCCTTCAGCGGGCTGGTGCGAGACCAGCTGATCTTGTACCTGCGGACCCGTATCAACACCGAGCTGTTGGTCGGGCTTTTCGAACACGTCGTCCAGCTGCCGCTCGATTTTTTCCGCCGCAGACTCTCGGGTTCCCTGGTCCAGCGAATCGACAGCGTGGACTACATCCGCGAAGCGCTGGGGATCCAGGTGGTGTCGGTGTTGCTCGACGGGATCTTCGGCCTGTTGGCAGTCACGGTCTTGTTCTTCATCGACTGGCGCTTCGGAGCGCTGACGTTGTTCTGGAGCGCGGTCGACACCGCCGCGGTGGTTTCACGCTGGAAGCGCTTCTTGAAGATCGCCCGGCGGCAGAGCGAAGAGGCGTCCCGCGCCCACGCCCAGCTGTTCGAGATGCTTTCCGGAATACAGATGATCAAGGCGGCGGGCGTCGAGCTGCGCATCCTCGGCCGCTGGGCCCACGCGCTGACCGACCAGCTGAACCTGCGGCTCGCGTTGGGCAGCATGGAAGCCTGGCTGAAGATGATCACCACCGGGATCGCGGTCATCGCTCCGGCCAGCGCGCTGATGCTCGGCACCCGCCTGGTGCTCGATGGGCAGATGAGCCTGGGCACGATGCTGGGAGTCAATGCGCTGGCGATGTCGGCCCTCGTCGCGGCGGGATCCCTCGCCGACACGGTGCGCTCGCACCTCGAGTTGCCGGTGCACGCCACCCGAATTCAAGATCTGCTCGAGGTCGAGCCCGAGCACTTTGGGCGGACGGTGCGACCGGCAGGCCACCTGACCGGAGCGGTGAAGCTGTCGAAGGTCGTCTTCCGGTACGGGCCGCTGTCCCCGCTGGTGTTGGACGATGTGTCGCTGACGGTCGACGCGGGCCAGTTCGTGGCGATCGTGGGTCACTCGGGCTCGGGGAAGACGACGCTCGGCAACATGCTGATCGGGCTCGACTTGCCGGCCGAAGGCACGGTGGAGCTCGATGGGGTCAACATCCAGGAATTCGATCTGGGCACGGTGCGGCGGCAAACGGGAGTGGTGGGGCAAAAGACGTTTCTGCTCGCCGCCACGATTCGCGAGAACATCTCGCTCTTGGACAACGACATTCCGGTCGAGGAGATCATCGACGCCGCCCGGGTCGCAGCGATTTCCGATGAGATCGAAGCGATGCCGATGAAGTACGACTCGCTGATCGCCGAAGACGGCAGCTCGCTGTCGGGAGGCCAACGCCAACGCCTGGCGATCGCGCGGGCCGTGGTCCGCAAGCCGGTGTTGATGCTGCTGGACGAAGCGACCAGCGCCCTCGATTCAGAGACCGAGCGGCGGCTGCAGACGAACCTGGCGTCGCTGCAATGCACCCGGATCGTAATTGCCCACCGGCTGAGCACCATTCGTCAGGCAGATCTGATCGTGGTGATGGCGAAGGGGAAGATCGTCGAGCAGGGCACCCATTCGCAGCTGCTCGCGCTCAATGCCCATTACGCCCGGCTGATCGCCGCGCAGCTGGAACCGCAGTCGTGACGGTGCGAGCCGTGGCGGCCTGGGTCGCGCTTTGGGCCACCGGGGCAGGCGCCGACCCGCTGACGCTGGACGAAGCGCTGGGACAAATCGATGGGTCGAGCGTCGAGGTGCTCGAAGCCCGGGCCCGGGTCGACCTGGCCCAGGCGCGCCAACGCACGGCGCTGGCCGGGTTGCTGCCGCGCCTCGAGGTGGCGGGGGCGATTTCGCGAAACTCGCTTCCCGCCGAGCTGGACTTCGTGGTGCCCGAGAAGGGCTACAGCGCTCGGCCGCTGGTCGGGCCGGGGATCCCGGCGGGCTCGCTCGAGCTGACGCCCAATGAAGTGACGACCCTGACGGTGCAGCCGCTGACCCAGCTGTCGGTGACTGCGCAGGCGACGGTGCCGTTGCTCGATCTTCCGGCGGTGGGTCGGGTCCGCGCCACCGGAACCCGGGCGAGGGCTTCAGGGCTGCAGCTTCAGCGGGTCCGCTTCGAGGCGCGGATCCGAATCTGGGAAGGGTTGCTGCAAGCCCGAGCGGCCGAGCAGCTGGTGTCGATTTCTCAGGCGCGGCTGAAGGTGGCGCGTGAACAAGAGCAGGCGGCGCGGCAGCGAACCCGTTCCGGAGAGCTGGCGCCGCTGGCGATGGCGAGGGCCGCCGCCACGGCCGCGGCAGCCGAGCGGACGCTGCGTCTGGCGAGGGCGAACGAGGTCGGAGCGCGACTGGCGATCGCCGCCCAGCTGGGGCGCGACGAACACTTCGCGGTGGGGGCGATTGCGTCTCCGGCGGCGGCGGCCTGGGAAGTGGACGACGCAAGCCAGAGCCCGAGGCTCACCGCGCGGCCCGACCTGCTGGCGGCGAATGCGTTGGTGGACGCGAGCCGGCAGGACGTCTGGACGGCGCGGCTGGGCCTGGCCCCTGAGCTCGATGCCAACGCCCAGTTCGTGGCGGGCAACGCCGAGAGCTTCAGCGGCGCCACCCAATACTGGCTGGTGCAGCTGCGGCTGCGGTGGAGGATTTTCGATGGGGGCCAGACGTACGGGTTGATTCGTGAAAGTGGGGCTCTGGTCCGCCAGGCGAGCGCGAACCAGCAGCGGCTCTCGAGAGAAGCCCAACGGATTCTGGGCCAGGCCAAAGAGCAGGTCGAAACGGGAATTTCGGCGTTGGCCAGCGCCCGGGCCGAGCTGGCGTTTGCGACCGAGGCGCTGACCAGCGCGCGGGCGCTCTTCAACAGTGGCGAGGTGGGCTACCTCGAGTTGCTCGACGCGCAGACCGGCCGGTTTGGAGCCGACGAGGCGGTGGTGATCGAACGGCTGCGGCTCGACGTGGGACGGCTGGCGTTGGCGCTGGCCCGCGGCGAGGAACCCGTGCCCAGCCCGGTCACGGAATGACGGCCAGCCCCCGATGCAGCCGCGCGAGGGTGCGCAGGTAGGTGCATTCCTCTTCGTCCAGCGGGCCGAGGGCGAGGGCGGCGTCGAGGCTGTGAACCTGGGCGGGGCTGCGAAACGCACACAGCACTCCGTCGAGCTCGGGCCGGGTGAGGACGAAGCGGTAATGGTCGGTGACCTCGGGCCGCCAGGCATCTTCCGGCAACCGCAGCTGCAGACAGCGGGCGGGCGAGACGTAGTCGGTGGTGCTCTTGAAGTTGTAGTGCAGCGGCCGCAGGGCGGGGACTTTGGGAAAGAGGTCCTTCTCGGCGCCGGGGTGGGCGGGGTTGTAGCGGGTGTAGGCGATGTCGATCAGCCGGTGCTGCAGCGCCATCACCGCGGCCGGGCGATCATGGAAGGAAGCGCCCACCGCCCGAACCCCGGGGAGGTCGGTGAAATGTTCCTGGTAGCGGTTGACCCGCACGTAGAACTCGTTCGCGTAGGTGCCTCCAATGACGGTGAGGTCGACGCGCTCGAGGCCAGGCACCGCTTCGATCAGCTCGATGAACGGCAGGTGCGCGAACTCGAGTTGGGTCACGTACGAGACCGCGGCCACCACCACGTCGTCCCGCACCGAGGGCCCGCGCGCGAACAACGCCTTCAGACCTTCGCGCAGGGCGCTGTACAGCGGCCAGTGCATGTCGGCGGTGACGAAGAAGAAATTGATTCCCAGGTCGTAGGCGTCGAGCACCGTCTGAGGGCTGTCGACGATGCCCAGACAAAAGGGGCTCACCCGCAGGCCCTGCTCGCCCAGGACCTGACGGTCTTTCAGGCGGGGAAGCGTGGTCCGCGGGACGGGGGCGAGGGAGGGAACGGAAGGGGCGGTCAAGGTGCGGGCCGGGCGCGAAGGGTGATCAGCCGACGAACCCAGAAGTCGAGGAGAGCCGCTTCGTTCGCGCGCTGCTCGGAACGCAACATCCGGTTGACGTGCATGTGGACCCACGAGCCAAGCACGCCCCCGAGTCTTCCGTCGAGTTGAAGCGCGGTCAGGCCCTTCCACAGCGGGACGCAGCGCTCGCGCCAGGCAACGAAGTGCGGGCGGCTGTTCTCGAGCTCGGGGGGCAGCTGCGCGCCGCCGGTCGCGGCCTCGAGCTTCTTTCGCAGCATGCGGTGTTCGGCAGAGATCCGGTCCAGCCCGGCGCTCTTGATTCCGAGCTCTTCGCGAAAGCCGTCGCGGGCCGCGGTCCACAGCTTCAGTTGTTCTTCGTGCGGCAACGCGAGGGACTGCAGCATCGTCGAGAGGGCGACCCACGCGGCCAGCCACCGCGCGTCCCCGTCTTGCTCGGTGGTGCTGACGACGCCCACCACCAGGTCGCTGTCGGCGCAGAAGAACTTTTCCGCCAGGGCCATGCCGGACGGGCCGCCGTAGCGCTCGATTTCGCGCTCGTAGGTGTCGATGCGAAAGCGCCGCACCAACCGCTGTTCGCTGGCCCGCTGGTAGACCGCGCAGACCCGGGGCAGCACTTCTTTGAGCAGCACCTGGGGATCGCCGGAAAAACGCACCCGCAGGTGGGTGTCGGGGTCCGCGTAGCGAAGGAAGAACCAACCGGAGATCAACCCGTCGGCGCGCAGCTGGGCGACCAGCGGACCCAGGTGCTCGACCAGCACCCGGTCGGCGTCGGTCACTCCGCCATACCACTGGGTGTAGAGCCAGCCGCTGCCGGGGGGGAAAGTGCGCTCGGCCGGTGGCACCTTCTCTCGCGCCAGCAACGGGCGGCGAGGGGCCGAGGCCGTCGAGCCCAGGGGGACGACGAACTCGTTGGTGTAGCCCCCGTTTGAATCGGTCACCCCGCTCTGGCCGGGAACGGGCAACAGCTCCTCGAAGACCGCCACCGGACGTCGCACCGCCGTCGAGAAGGTGGCCTCGACGCTCAGCGGGTTGTCGAGGTCGGTCGGAAGCAGATTGTCGAACTCGCTGAGCGCGATGAACCGCGGCCAACCCAGCTGGGCGCGCAGCGTCTGGACCGAAGTGAAGCGGGCCGAAGGGCTCAAATCCCGCAGCGGCTTGAGCCTCGGCTCGTCGACGGTCCAGCGGGCCGGGGCGAGGATCAACCCGTCGAGCACCAGCCGCGGAAGCACCGGGGTGGACCGCAGCGCCCCCCAGTCGAACACCCCGGGCAGCTCGGCCTGCCGCTCGACCGAGCTCAAGAAGCGATAGGCGGCCAGGTTGTCGGGTGAAGAGGTGTTGTGCATGTGGGTCAGCCGCGGAAGCACTTCCCGCCCCAGCGCAGCGCTTCGCAACACCACCCGGTCTCCCCGGACCGAGACCCGCAGGTCGTCCATCGGAATCTGGTTTTCAGCCCGCGCGCTCGAGCGGCTGAGGTAGACGATCTCGTGGGTGCCCAGCACCGGCCGATGCATGATGTTGCCGACCCGGTCGGGAGGAATGTGCGCCACTTCGGCGACGATCGCCTCGGGGTGCGCGGCGGCATCTTGCTGCGCGTACCCTTTGACCCAGTCGCTGAGCCGGGGGTCGAGATGACAAAATCGGCCAAACCAGGCCGAGGCGTTGTGTTCCCGAAAGCCTCCCAGCACCGCCCGGGGCTTTCCGTCTTCCGGGGCCAGCACGATCAACCGCAGCGAGGCGCCCCGGGGCAGGTGCACCGCAGGGCTCTGGGCCGCCAGCTTCGCAAGCGCCGCGCGGTCGAGGACAATCGCCCGGTCGCCCCGCTGCAGCGCCTCGCCGACGCGGAAGCGAAGGTAGCGTTCGAACGGGGTGTCGCGGGCCACCGGGGAAGTGTCGGGAAGCTCGCCGCGCATCAAGCGGGCCAGTCGCGAAGGAGTCGCCCCGCTTTGAGGAGCGTCAGGAAACCCGATGCCCGACTCTTCATCGAGCGCCTCGAGCAGGGGAACTTCGGCCGCTTCGTAGCGGGCATTGAAGGCGCTCTTGAAGCCCTCGAGCGCGCGCCGCCGAGGCGAGAGCCGAACCAACAGCTCGCAGACGAAGACCGCCTGACTGACCATCCGCTCGGACAGCACCACCCCGTCTGCCGAGCGCGCGAGGTCGACGTGAAGAAATTGCCCCCGGCTGGGTTTCAGCGCGCCGACGGTGGCCGACTGCTCGAGCGCTTCGTAGAGCGCCGGCGAGTTCCCCAGCGCGCGGGCATCGATCGCGGCCGCTCCTTCGCTCAATTTTCGCAGCAGCGGGGCCGCCGGGTGATCCACCGCGGCGAGCTGTTCGGCCAGCTCGAGGGCGGCGTCGGAACCGGTGGCGGTCGGTTGAATGTGGGGCACCAGCAGCTGGGCGTCGATCAGCGAATCGAGCCAGGGCAGGGTGTTGCCTTTCGCGGCGCTGTCCGCGCCCGGCCAGAGGGCGTCGAACAGGCCTTCGAGGGTGATGGGAGCGCGGGCGAAGTTCAGTGTCTTCTCGAGGTCGTCGTCGACCTCCACCGCCGCCAGCTGAGACAGGCGCAGCTCGTCGCGCATCACCGTCTGAACGAAACGAAACCGATCGCCGACCCGGTACAGGCTGGTGTTGGTCTGGTAGCGAAGCTTCCCGCGCCACTGGGGGTCGCTGCCGATCGCGCTGCTCAGCTTCCAGAGGTAGTCCATGTCCAGCCGGGTGAGCCGCCAGAACTTGCGCTCGAAATGAAGGCTTTGGGTGGCGCCCACCGCGGCGAACGAGACCGACGAGAAGAGGCCGAACGGAGTCGCGCGCCCCGCCATTCGAAACAGGTAGCGCACCAGCGCCGATTCGACGCGCTGGCCCTGTTCGCTCTGGGGCGCTTCGAGCCAGGCGGGCAGAGATCCATGCAGCTGCGGGGAAGCGACGTAGAGCGCTTCGTTGATCGCCGGGTCGCAAACCACCGCCCGTAGCTTCTGGCGAATCGCCTCGGGGGACGGCGCGTTCCAATGGATCAGCGAATCGAGCGGGAGAAGAGGCATTCGAACCACTGCGACGCCGGAGTGCCGCAGTCCGTCTTTCCAATCCATGAGCGGGATTGTGCGGCCCCCCGCGGGGAAGGAACACTTTTACGAGCGCGAGCTGGCTCATTTCGGGCGCACCACCCCAGTTTCGGGGAGGATGGCGTGTTTTTTTCGAGACCCGAATGGCCAACGACGAGGACAAGACCCGAGCGCAAGATGACTTCGGCGAGGGTCGGGTTCTGGTCCCGATTGGGGAAGAAGAACCTTTGCCCACGTTGCCGGACCGGCTCGGGGAATACATTCTCAAAGAGCGGTTGGGCGAGGGCGGTCAGGGGATCATCTTTCGAGCGGTTCAGGATCTGCTCGGCCGCGAAGTGGTGGTCAAAATCCTCAGCACCCGGGGCTTGACCGAGGCCGGCCGCCAGCGGTTTCTGCGCGAGGCCCGGCTCGCCTCGCTGTTGGATCACCCCTTCGCCGCCCACGTGTACGGCTTTGGAGCCGAGCCCGACGGGACGCTGTGGATCGCGATGGAGCTGGTGCGCGGGCGCTCGCTGTCGAGCCTGCTGGTCGGCAAACGGCGAATGCCGCTGCATCGCTTCACTCCGCTGCTGTCCGGTCTGTGCGAGGTGATTCACACCGCCCACGAGCAGGGCATCGTCCACCGGGACATCAAGCCGGCCAACGTGATGGTGATCAGCCGGGCGGGTCGCTTGATGCCCAAGCTGCTCGACCTGGGGGTGGCGAAGACCCAGGCCGACGAGGGGACCCCGGGCGAGAAGGCCAAAGACTCGTCCACCCCGCCCCGCGACCCGACGGAAATCACTCCGAAGGTGCCGATTTCTGCCTGGGACCCCTCGCCGGGAGTGGCTGCGCCGAGCGCGCCCACACCCCGGGGAACTCAAGAGGCCAAAGTCCCCACCACTCCGACCCCCGGACAGCTGTCTGCGGTGCCTTCGGACCGGACGGATCTCGATTTGACCGGCACTGGAATTGCGGTGGGGACCCCGCGCTACATGGCACCCGAGCAGTGGATTGGGAGCGCCGACCTCGATCGCCGAGCCGACATCTACGCGCTGGGAGTCCTGAGCTTCCAGTGCCTCACCGGCCAGCTTCCCTTCTCGGGGGCCAACGACACCGAGCTGATGAGGGCGCACCTGTTCAGTCCTCCGCCCTCGCTGCCCGGCGACTTTCCGGCCGAGCTCTCAGTGGTGCTCGCGCGGGCGATGGCGAAGAAGCCGGAAGACCGGTTCCAGACGTCGCTGACGTTCTTCGCCGCGTTTGCCGAGGCGGCCGGAGCGTCCGACACCCAGAGCGTGCTGCCGCTGTTCGACGAGGTGGTGCGAGACGAGGTGATGGTCCAGGCCCCTCAGCCGATCGCCGAATCGCTGTCTGGGTTGGATGCCGCGCGCACGCTCGATGAAGGGTGGACCCGGCTGCATCGAACGCTGCACGCCCTGGTGCAGTACCTGGCGCTGCTGAGCCTCAGCGCGCGCGGAACGCTGGGCCCGCCTCCGGACAACGACGAGGCCCAGGTCAGGGCGCTGCTGCGGCGGCTGCGTGCCTCGGGCCTGTCGTCTGCCGACTGGTTGGATCTGACGATTGCGTTACTGGCACCGTGGCGCCAGAAGCCCGCGGGCTTCGTCCTGCCAGAGCTTTTGGCGTTGTTCTTTCAGCCCGACGAGAAGAACAGCGCCGCGGTGGCGACCTTCAAGGCCCTCACCCGGCCTCCGCCCACCCCGGACAAAAAATACTTCACCGAAGCGCTCGAGAGCCTCAACGCGCTGCTGCGTCGGGCGGCGGTGCTGACCCAGTACACGCTCGCCCGCCGGCTGGGGGCCACGCTCGAGTCCTGGTCTGGAATCCGGCGCGCCACCCGCCCGGGCTGGCCGAACCAGGACGACGCGCTGACCCTGGGTGAATTCGTCCTCGTCGATGCGGCGCTGGTTCCGGTGTTGAAGTTGAGCCCGCTGCTGCAGGCGCTCGAGCCGACTCCGGGGCAGAGCGCCGAGCCGTTCATGTTGTCGCGCTGGGGTCGCCGGGGCGCGGTGTTGAGCGCGCAGCCGCGCGACTTCGAGCGCTACGACGAACACGTGGAAGGTTGGCTCGAGAAGGTATTTCCCGGGCTGTTCACCGAAGGGGTGACCCACGAAGTCGTCGAGAAGGC
>JAYVCD010000008.1:0-11710 GCA_043750125.1 Archangiaceae bacterium
TCCGGGCGCTGAAAGAGTTGAGCTCACCGGCCCCTCCGGGAGCCTGGGAAGCGACCTGGCTGGCGCCGGTCTTGAAAAAGCCGCGCGAGCCGTTGGCGGTGAGGGCGAAGTTGAACTTGCCGGTCGGTCGAGCGAGCGCAAGGCCCACCGACAGACGGGTGATGAGTCCCGCCTGCCAGCTCTCAGGCGTGGTGGGAATCAGCAAGCCGATGGTCGGGGAAAACGTGATCCCCGTCGGAACATTCTTGTACAGACCCGGAGCGGCCAGGCCCAGGCGCGTGTTGTCGGGAGAAAAACGGCGGCCGTTCTCGTTGTCCGGCAGCGTGTATTCCCAGGCGGCGCGCAAGGCGAGCGTGACCGCCAGCTTCACGTCGCGAACCAGGAAGACGTAGCGGGGGACGACCGAGAGCGTGGCCCCGAAGTACGAGTACATCTCAGGGTTGACGAAGGTCCCGGTGCCGACCGAGTGGTCGAGATCGATGCCGATGGTCAGGCCGCCTTCGTTCTCTTTGTGTTCGAGCGCCGCCAGGGCTCCGCTGGCCGAGGCGCTCGCGCTGGTGGCAGGGGTCGAGGCGGCGGCAGGCACTTCCGGCTTCGGACTGGGGGCGGCAGTCGGATTGGTCGTCGGGATTTCTCGCGCCAGGGCGAGGGTTGGGACCACGAACATCATCAAGATTGCTGCTTTCAAGATTTTCAAAAAAGCCTCCAACGAACGTCCAAACGCCGGGTGTAGGTACACGACGGCGTGAGCCGCCATGAGCAAACATCGAACCAAAAGTTGGGAATACGGCAACCGACTGAAACTGCTTCGAAAATGACTTGAAGCGCACGGCGCGCCCTAGCCATCGGGCTGGCAGGCCAGGCAAGACCCGTTAGGACGGGGGGCAGGCTCGTGGGGGAAAGCGACAGCAAACCGTCACCTGATCTTCCGTCAAAAATCGACGGGCTCGGAACGGGCGGCGCTGTAACACAGGCTCGCGACACGGATCAAACAACGCAATTTGACGCGGTGGGTCGCAGTGCGTCGGCTCAGTGCTCGGAAGCCAACAGCCGCAAAAGCCGCGCGGGCTCGACTCTGAGCACGAAGGTCTTTTCCTGGGAGAAGGTCACCGCCCCGGGAGCGCCCTTCACTTTTCTCAGGTGCTTGACCGGCACGTAGCTGACTTCCCCCCGCGGCTCGCCCTTTTGATCCGAGTGGTGAAGCGCCAGATGGGCGGCATCGAGCAGCAGTTCTTGAGGCACCGTCGCTCCGCGCTCGAGCGGGATGACGACGTGGGCACCGGGGACTCCGCGGGCGTGCAACCAGAGGAAGTGGGGCCGCGAGAGCTTGAAGCTCAGGGTGTCGTTGTCGAGGCTGCCTTTGCCGACCCAGATTCGGCCGCCGCCGGAACCGGTGTATTCGCGGTAGGTGCGCGCGACCGGCTCTTGCAGTCGCTTCTTCGGCGGCGCCTGGGCGGGCGGCGCGGCCTGAATCTGCGCCAGCTGGGCGAGCAACGCCGCCTGGTCTTTGTCCAGCTGCTCGAGCCGCTTGCGCGACATCGCTTCTCCGCGCGTCAGCCGTCGGTACTGGTGAAAGAGCCACTCGGCGTGCTGCTGCGCGGTGCGCGCGGGCTCGAGCTTCACCGTCCGTTCGGCGATGGTTCCGTCGGCCAGGTACTCGGTGAGGGTGACCTCGCGCGCGCCACGGGGCACCTTCGACAGGTGCTGCTTGAGCAGCTCTCCGTCCTGGCGGTAGCGCACGGCCAGCGACGTACGCGCGGCCTCGGCTTCGACCTTCTTCCGGGTGCGCTGAAGCCGGGCCAGCTTGCTGAGCAAAGGTGAGCGGGCCGCATCGATCGCCCGCACCCCTTCGTCCGTCTCGAACAGCGCCTCGACCGCGCGCGACAGCGGCAGGTCGACCGACGCGGAGGCGGCGAGCAGGCGCGAAGTCCCGGGCGGAGCGGCGGAAGCGCGGGGGACGTAAGGCGCGCCCGGGCGCTCGGGCACCGGGCTCTGGGCGGTGACCGCCAAAATCCGTTCTCCCAGCGTCAGCAGCACCACCGGCGGCGCCGACAGCTCGAGCTGCAACGCGTACGGTTTGTCTTCGCGCACCAGGCTCAAAGTCACCCGCTGCATCTGAGCTGTGACTGCAGTGAGCTTCGAGCCGGTGAGCGCGGTGCGCGCGAGGTGCTGAAAACCGCTGGCTTCGCCCGGAGTGCCCTTCGGCCGCTGCTCGACAATCGACAGCCGACCCACCTGGGGCGCGGCACACAGGTGCATGGTCACCGACCGACCGGGGACCCGCAGCTCGAGCCAGACCCGGCCTGGAAGGGTGGCGTTCACTTTTTGCACCACCGAGCCGGTCAGGTGCGCGGTCAGCTCGGCGGCGAGAGCGGCGAGCTCAGAAGGACGAAGCGACACGAAGAGAAGGTCAGCGCGGAGAACGGGCGAGCGCGATGACTTCCTCGAGGTCGAAGAGGCGGGGCGGAATGAGCTGGGCGTAGCTGCACTGCAGGGGCGGCTTGTCGGTGCGCCAGCGCAGGAAAGTCGCTCCGTGACGAAAGCGGTCGCCTTGGAGGTAGTCGAACTTCACTTCGACGACCAGCTCGGGACGCAGCGGGGTCCAGGCGAGATCTTTTTTTCCCGACCAGCGGCTGGGAGCCCCGGGGGTGCGGCCTTCGCCGAAGCTGGTGCCACCTTCGAAAGGCTTCAGCGTTTGAACCAGCTCTTTCTTCTGCTGGGCGGTGAAAGACGAGGTGTGCCCGACGTGGTGCAGCACCCCCGCCTCGTCGTACAGCCCCAGCAGCAGGGCGCCGACCGTGTTCAAGGCTTTGCCCGCCCGGTAGCCCCCCACCACACAATCGGCGGTGCGACCGTGCTTCACCTTCACCATCACCCGCTTGCCGGGCAGGTAGGGCAACTCGGTGCGACGGGCGATGACTCCGTCGAGGCCTGCGCCTTCGAAGTGGTTGAACCAATCGAGCGCGATCTTCGGGTCGGGGGTCTGCGGAGTCGGGAACAACGCGTCGCTGACCGGCACCACTTCGAGCAGCTTCGCCCGCCTTTCGGCAAACGGCCGACCTCGCCAATCTTCCTGTTCGAATGCGAGCAGGTCGAAGGCCACGAAGCTGGCGGGGGTTTCCTTGGCCAGCTTCTGGACCCGCGAATTCGCCGGATGAATGCGCTGCTGCAAGAGCTCGAAGTCCAGACCGCGAGGGGTGGGGACGAACAGCTCGCCGTCGAGCACGCACTGGGGCAGACGCTGGGCGAGCATCGCGACCACTTCGGGGAAATACCGCTCGAGCGGCTGGCCGTTGCGACTGCAGATGTGCAGCTTCTCGCCGTCCTTGAACGGCAGGGCGCGAAACCCGTCCCACTTCGGCTCGTAGACCCAGCCTTCTCCGGTGGGAATTTCGTCCGCAGGCTCGGCGAGCATCGGCTCGATCGGAGATGTGAAGGGCAAGGTCATCGGTAAAGCGCGATGTAGCCCAGATGGGCGCGCCTGCCTTCAGAACGACTTGAGGTCTTTGAGAATCCGCTTCGAGATGACGATGCGCTGGATTTCGCCGGTGCCCTCAAAGATGTCGTAGACCCGGATGTCGCGAAACCACTTCTCGACGAAGTGGTCGTTGAGGACTCCCGCCGCGCCCATCACCTGGGTGAGATCGGCCCGGGTGTCGATCGCGGCGCGGGCCGAAAACGCCTTCGACATCGAGGCTTCTTTCGCGTTGCTGATCCCCGCGTCCGCCATCCACGCCGCGCGCCAGCACAATAACCGCGAGGCCTCGATGCGCCGCTTGCTGCGGGCGATCAGCTCTTCGACGTGGTGATACCTCGCCACCGGCCGACCCAGCTCGAAGTGCTCTTTGGCGAAGTCGACTGCCTTCTCGTACGCGGCCCCGGCGATGCCGACGGCCATCGAGGCCACCATCGGCCGGGGCCGTCTCGGAAGCGCGCAGCCCCATCTTCTCTTCGATTTTTCCCACCGTAAAACCGGGGGTGCCCTTCTCGACGACGAAGGCGCGGTGGCCAGCGCGGCCCCGGGTCGGGTCGACGGTGGCGAAGATCACGACCCACGACGCACGCGCGCCGTTGGTGATGAAGCACTTGCGGCCGTTGAGCACCCAGTGGTTTTGGTCTTTGCGCGCCGTGGCACGGATCCCCGCCACATCGCTGCCGGCGGCGGGCTCGGTCAGGCCGTACGCACCCCACCGGGGTTCAGGCGCGCTGAACATCCCCAGGTACTTCGCCTTCTGCTCTGCCGTCCCCATGATCGCGACCGGGGGTCCACCCAGCCCTGGCCCGGGCAAAGTCAGAATGACCGCCGGGTCTCCCCAGGCCATCTCTTCGGCCGCGAGCACCGCGAGGCGGTTGGCCTGCTTGACCCCTTGCGCCTTTTCCTCGCCCAGCCCCTCGCCTTCCCCACCGAGCTCTTTGGGCAGGCCCCCCATCGAGATCCCGAGGTCCTTCACTTTCTGGAGGAACGCAGGGCGAATTTGATGGTTGCGGTCGGCCTCGAGCGCGATCGGGCGCACCTCGTTCTGGGCGAACCAGTGAATCATCTGACGAACGGTTTCCTGCTTTTCCGAAAGGCTGAAATCAATCATGGGCGGGCTCTCGTTTCAGCGCAGCGACGGATGCAGCGAAGGAAGCGGAAAGAGGTCGGGGGACGTGAGGCTTCGGCCCAACTCGGCGGCGACGAGGGTCGCCTGCGCGGCCTGAGCGTGCAGCTTGTAGAGCGCGAGCGTCTTCGCGTCGCGCATCCACTTCTCGACCGGGTGGTCCTGCAGGTATCCGGCCCCCCCCCCAGGACCTGCACCGCCGAATTGGCGCAGAAGAACGCCGCTTCGAGCGCCTGGGCCTGCGCGATCGCGATGTTCGCGGTGGGCTCGAGCCCCTGGTCGAATTCCCACGCGGCGCGCCAGACCAACCAGCGGGCGGCATCGACGGCGGCCGCCATGTCGGCAAGCAGGAATGCGACCGCCTGGAAGTGGCCGATCGGCTTTCCGAAGGCCTGGCGCTCTTCGGCGTAGGCGCGGGCGTATTCGTACCCCGCCTGGGCGAGCCCGCCGCCGCGGGCCGCAGTCACCAGGCTCAGCCGGTCGTAATACGCGCGCAACACCTGGGGCAGCGAGCCGGGCGAATCGAGGCGATCTGCGGCCGCCACCCGCGCTCCTTCCACCATGACCTCTCGCACCGGGACCGCCTGCAACCCGAGCGCGGTGAAGGTGCGGCTGCTGCGCAGGCCGGCGTTCCCGGCGCGAACGAGAACAATTCCCGCCCCGCCCAGCCCGCGGCCCGCTTCGACCTGCGCGAGGAAGGTCCGCTTTTTTCGATCGCGCGCAGCTTCGGTCGAAGGTGTCGGGCTGCGAACTGCTGCACCGTCGTTTGAATCTGCGTCAGCTCTTCGCCCAGCTCGAAAGACGCCATGGGTGGAAGACCCCGCGCCGATTGATTCCAGAATCAGCCGACCTTGCCCCCCGTTGACTTCCGAGTCAATCGCCCGGCCCGGCAACCGCCTACTTCGCAGTGCAGTTGAGCGTCGTGAGGGTGGCGAGCAGGTGGGCTTCGGGGGTGAGCCCATCGTCGTCGATGAACGCCAGCACGACGGTCGATTGAAACGGGAGCACCGCGATCAAATGCCGTTCGACCGGCGCGCTGGGCTGGCGCCGCCACTGGTAGGCGAGCAGCCGGCCCTCGCCCATCGGGTCTTCGCGCAGCAGGGTGAAGTTGGGCTGATTTCCCCACGCGGCCAGGGTCCGGCGCTTCTGCTCTTCGGCCGCCCGGGCGACATTGGGCTCGAGCGACTCGCGCACCACCATGCGGCCGCGCAGCTTCGGAGCCGTGGCGAGCACCTCGGCGATCTGGTCGGGCAGGGTCGAAGCGCTGGTGGTCCACCCCGAGGGCGCTTCGAACGCGCACTTCAACGTCGGGGCGCGAAAGGCGTTGGGCTGCGGTTGGGCCAGCCCGGCATCGGGGCCAGAGGCGGTCTTCTCGGTGCAGGAGCACAACCACAGCCCCAGCGCGCCGACAGCGATCATGCGGGTCATGGAGCCAATGTCTTTCGGCGCGGGGCCGGGGTCAATCGAGCAATGGGCCCGGACGAAATGGCCGAAGTAGAAGTAAGAGCTCTTTCCCGATGCTCTGGATCAAAGCCGTACACGTGATGGCGATCATCAGCTGGATGGCAGGCCTGCTCTACCTGTACCGGCTGTTCGTCTACCACGCGATGGAAACCGAAGCGGTGGTGCAGCAGCGACTGCAGGTGATGGAACGGCGCCTGCTCAACGGCATCGCCCACCCGTCGGCGGTGCTCTCGGTCGCGACCGGGCTGACGATGTTGTGGATGTTGCCCGGTTACCTGACCCAGCCATGGATGCACGCGAAGCTGCTGTTCGTCGTCGGGCTCCTGGTGATGCATGGGCTGGGGATGCGGTACCGCACGAGGCTGATCACCGTTCCCAACGGTGTGCCGCACAAGACGTTCCGGATTCTGAACGAGGTGCCGACGCTGCTGATGATCGGGATCGTGATCATGATCATCGTTCGACCCTGGTCGCGATGAGCCGGGTGTTCCCCGAGAGCTTCGTCTTCGGCGTGGCGACTGCCGCGTACCAGGTCGAAGGCGGCATCGACAACGACTGGTCCGACTGGGAACGGGCGGGCAAGTGCAAAGAACCCCACGTGCGCTGTGGGCGTTCGGTCGATCACTGGAACCGGTTCGATGAAGACGTGGGGCTGATCCAAAAGCTCGGCGCCAGCGCGTACCGGATGTCGGTCGAATGGGCCCGGGTCGAGCCCGAGCCGGGGAAGTTCGACGATGCGGCGTGGGCCTCGTACCGAACGCGGCTCGAGCGGCTGGGCGCGAGGGGGATCCGCCCGGTGGTGACGATGCATCACTTCACCCACCCCCGGTGGTTTCCAGCGCAAACCCCATGGCACGAGCCCAGCTGCTTGCGCTCGTGGGAACGGTACGCGAAGAAGTTCGCCCAGTTGGTCCAGGGTCTCGACGTGGCGGTGGTGACCTTCAACGAGCCGATGGTGTTTCTGCTGGGAGGATACCTGGCGGCGCAGATGCCTCCGGGAATCGCCGATGCGCGCAAGGCGTGGGCAGCGCTGGCCAACCTGGCGCGGGCGCATGTGATCGCGCGTGCGGCCCTGCTCGACGTTTCGCCCCGCGTGACGGTGGGGATTTCCCAGCACCTGATGGACTTCGTCCCCGCGCGTCGCTGGCACCCGATTGACCAGGCGCTGACCCGGCTGGCCGATTCGAGCTTCAACCACGCGCTGCTCGAGGCGCTCACCACCGGCGAGCTCAAGATCCGGATGCCGGGGATCGCCACCGGGGCGACGAAGATCGACGGCGGCCGCGACTCGATGGAATACCTGGGGATCAACTACTACACCCGCTCGCACTTGAAGTTCGTCGCGGGCAAGCCCTTCGTGCAGTTCGAGTTCCGCGATGTGCACCAGCGCGGGCTGACCGACATCGGGTGGGAATATTACCCCGAGGGCTTTGGCCGACTGCTGCGAACGCTCAAGCGCTACGACAAGCAGGTGTGGGTGACCGAGAACGGAATCGATGATCGCACCGGGCTGCGCCGCACGAAGTTCATTCACGACCACCTGAACCAGGTGCTCGACGCGCGCGCCGATGGGGTCGACGTTCAGTCCTACCTGCACTGGAGTCTGCTCGACAACTTCGAGTGGCTCGAGGGGTGGGGTCCGAGGTTCGGGTTGTACCGGGTGGACTTTCAGACGCTCGAGCGCACCGCGACCCCGGCGTGTGACTATTTTCGATCGGTCGTAGACACCCGCACGGTGCCTTCGCTGTGAGCGCGTGACGGCGCGGTCAGAGCCGAAGGTTGCGAAAAAGCCGCTGCTCGAGAGGGTGGGAATGCGCTACTTCGAAAAGCGCAGTGTGATCAGGCCGAGCCTCACCGCGGCCGAGGTAATCGACGCAGTGCACCTGCTCAACCCCACCGAGCGGGCGGCGGTCAAGCGGGTGCAGCGGGGAGCGATCATCCGCTCGTGCGTGGCCGGAGCGCTCTCGGCCACCGTCGCAGCGGTGGCCGAGGTCTGGGCCTCTGCCCTTGCGCCCGAAGGCACCGCGCTGCTCAGCCACGAGAGCTTGAAGTTCTGGGCCATTGTCGGGGGCGCGACGGCGGGTGCGGCGGTGCTCGAAATCCTCTTCTTGTACTGGGACATCTTGCGGTCGGTGCATGAGCTGTCGCGGGTGACGGGCCTCGCGCTGTTTGCCCCGAGTCAAAAAGAGACCGACCGCCAGATTGCACAGGCGCTGGCCCGGGCGGCGCTCGAGCTGCCCAACCCGATCGCGCTCCACCACCGAATCGACCCCCGACGAGAGGCATCGAAATGGCGGCTGGTGGTCGCCTCGCTGCTCTACAAGTTGAAGGTGGGCGTCTCGAATTTCCTGATCAAGATGTTGGTGCGTCGAGCGCTGGGTCGGGTGTTCGTGCGCTCGCTGGTCAACAGCGTGATTCCGTTTGCGGCGGTCCCGATTACAGCCGCCTGGAATGGAATCGTGACCGGGAAGGTGATGCGCGAGGCCCGCTTGCGCGCGATGGGGCCGAGCGCGGCGCAAGAGCTGGTCGACGTGGTCTTTGCCGATGCGCAGCTGTTGTCGACACCGGGGCGCCTGGCGGCGGTGCGGGCCGTCGCGGCAGTGATCGTGCGCACCCAGGATCTGCACCCGAACCTCGTCGCGCTGTTGGCCGAAGTGCAGAAGAGAGCCGGTGACACCGGCAACGCCGAGCTCGACGACCCCGGCGAATTCCTGCGATCGCTGAAGTTGCTGAACGCAAGTGAACAGCGGCTCGCGCTGCGAACGCTGGTGGTCGCCTGCGTCGTCGATGGCAACGTGACGAGGCGCGAGAAGAAGCTGATCGCCGAAGCGTTTGCAGCGTTGGGTCGCCCGGTGGATTTCGCCCCCGTTCATCGACTGCGCAAGGAGTTCGTCGCGGGCAACGGAGTGGCTGACGACGCGGTGCGGGCGATCTGAACGACGCAGGGGGAAACGTCCAATTTCCGCTGTTTTTGCAACACCCACCCGCTGTTGCGCCCCTGTAGCGCTACCTGGGCGCCCCTCCCCCAGGTGACCAACCCCGACAACATCTCGGTCGGGCAGAGGCTTCACCTCAAGGCCGGAGCCAGGGGCCCCACGGGGCCGACGGGGCCGGTCGTCACCGTGGGAGGAAGCGTGGCCGACAAGAAGCGGGCGCAGGCGGTGCAGTTTGCTCTGCGGCAGGCCAATGACCCGAACGTCGGTTACAGCCAGGACCTCGACAAGCGCATGGGTCAGAACCAGGGCGGCGGCCACCGCTACTACGACTGCTCGGGCCTGATGGTTCAGGCGTACAAGTCGGTCGGAGTGACCCTGGGCGCGAACGACACGCGCAGCATGTGGAACAACTGGCAGAGCTGGGCCAAGCAGGTACCCAAGAGCCCGAGCGCGATGAAGCCGGGGGACCTGGTGTTGATCAACTCGGACTCGCCGGTCGAGCACCACGTGCTGATGTACGTCGGCGGCGGGAAGTGCGTCGCCGCGAGCACCGACGGGATCGAGTTCAGCCGGCAGGTCCGCTACGGCGAGAGCGCCCAGACCTATTTCGACAAGTACGGCTCGCGCAGCATCGTCCTTCGCCCGAACGTCTGAAACCCCGACCCCAGGGAGCCCCACCATGACCCTCAACAAAGCGGTCGCCAGGCTGAACAGCGACCTGGCGAGCCTTGCGAAGCCCAGCCTCGTGCAGCACACGGCCGAGCATCAGTACAACCTCGACGTCCTCAAAGAGCGCGCCGCGATTGGGTTGATCGACAAGCAGAAAAAGCAGATCACCGACCAGTTCGTGGGTGCGACCCAGCCCACGGGCGCCAACGAGCTGAAGCTGTTGAACCAGCTGTTTGCGCTGGGTCAGAAACGAGTGACGACCACCGATTCATTCGCAGCGACGCTGGCGAAGGACAAGCGGGTGATTTCGGCCGACCGGGGAGCGGTGGGGAAAGCCCGAGCGCGCGGCCGGGCAGACCTGCGGCCAGGGCAGCGGTCTGCGTGGTGAAGGCGGGCGACTCGATGGGTGGAATCGCCAGGTCGCACGGGATGCCGCTCAAAGCACTCGAAGCGGCCAACATCATCGCCGCTGTGCGGTACGCGGTTCATGTCTACGGCTCGATTTCGAACGTGCCGGCGCTACAAGGGCTACTGACCTACAGGTTGTCCCAGGTATAGCCCTCGGCATCGAGGGCGTGATCGGCCAGCGACTTGATCAGCTCGTCGTCGTTGTCGTCGATTTTCGCAAAATGAGATCTGACGCGGCGCCGCACCTGACCCGAGAGGACCTCGAGAATCTCGAGCTCTTTGGTGACCGAGGTGGCGCCGCGTTCCTGCAGCTCGGTCGAGACCCGCGAGAGCGTGCAGGCGAGCACGAACAGGTCGATCATCGCGTCGGCGAGCCGCTTGGTCGCGAACTGCTTGCCGATGATGTTCTTCCCGTGCTTTCGCAAGACGCGATCGACGGCGGCCGCGAGGTCGCGGGTCAGCTCTTCGAACAACAGCTGCTTGTCCTTGATCGCGGGGTGAAGCATCGAGAACCCCGTCTTCTCGCGTCGAAGCCCGGTCGCCATCGAAGCGCGGCGGCGGGCGTACTCGCTCAACACGCCAAAGCCCTTGATCGGGTTGTCGAAGATTCCGCGCAGTGAGCTCGACAGCTCTTTGAGCGACGAGCCGACCTCGTTCATCGCGGTCAGCGCGATGAAGAGCCGAAGAATGTCGTTGGTGCCCTCGAAGATTCGATTGATGCGTGCATCGCGCATCGTGCGCTCGTAGGGGAAGTCACACATGTACCCATTGCCACCGGCGATCTGCAGCGCCTCGTCGGCGGTGCGCCACAGCGCCTCAGAGCCGAAGACTTTCGCGATCGCGGCTTCGACCGCGTAGTCCTCGCGACCTGAATCGACCAGGTGGTTGACCATGTTCACGGCCGATTCGGTCGCGTAGCAGTCGACCACCATGTGGCCGATCTTCTGCTTGATCAGCCCGAACTCGGCGATCGGCTTGCCGAACTGAACGCGGTCTTTGGCCTGCTTCGTCGCCAGCTCGATCGACTTTTTCATTCCTCCGACGGTGCCGCCCCCCAGGCCCGAACGACCCGAGTTGAGAATTTTCATCGCGACGAAGAAGCCCTTGCCGACTTCTCCGAGCACATTGCCGACCGGAATTCGAACGTTGTCGAAGTGCACCGTGGTGGTGGACGACGCGCGCAGTCCCATCTTGTCTTCGTGGGGCCCGACGCTGACTCCTGGCATGTCGCGCATCACCACGAACGCCGACATGTTTCCACGCTCGGCCTGCCCGCCCGTCTTGGCGAAGACCGTGAAAAACTGGGCGATGCCGCCGTTGGTGATCCACAGCTTGTTTCCGTTGAGCACCCAGTCGTCGCCGTCGCGCACCGCGGTGGTCTTGATCGACGCGGCATCTGAACCGCTTCCAGGCTCGGTCAGGCAGAAGGCCGCGATCATCTCGCCGGTGCCGAGCTTCGGCATCCACTTCTTCTTCTGCTCGTCGGTGCCGAACAGCAGCAGGCCGCGCATGCCGATCGAGCTGTGCGCGCCGACCGTCACGGCCACCGAGCCGTCGTACTTCGCGATCTCCTGCAGCGAGCGCGAATACGAGGTGGCGTTCATCCCCATTCCGCCGTGCTCCTCGGGGACG
>JAYVCD010000009.1:0-14530 GCA_043750125.1 Archangiaceae bacterium
CTCGGCGACGGCGAAGAACTGCTCGAGCTTGTCCACCACGGCGCTCGGATCTTCGAGCGTGAGCACGTCGCGGCGGAAGTCTTTGCCGCCGCGCAAGCCGCGCGAGTACCACACGAGGTGCTGGCGGAAGGTCTTGGTCGCCATGATCGACGGCGGGGTCTTCAGCTTGTGGGCGTCGTCGGTGGCGAGGCCCTCGTGAAACGCGATGTGGTCCCGCAAGTGACGACGGATCAACGCCAGCCGCGTGGCCGACGACGGTGGCGGCGCCCCTTGCAGCGTGGCGAAGATCCACGGGTTGCCGAGCGCGCCGCGGCCGATCATCACGAAGTCGCAGCGGGTGGTCTCGAGCATGCGCTGCGCGTCGGCGACGGTCTTCACATCGCCGTTGCCGATGATTGGAAACTTCTCGCCCACGTGGGCCTTGAGGTCAGCGATCACGGTCCAGTCGGCTTTCCCCGAGTACCCTTGCGCGCGGGTCCGCGGGTGCACCGCGAGCGCGGCGACGCCGGCGTTGCCGAGCGCGTCGGCCATCTGAAGAAAGTTTCGGTTCTGGTGATCCCACCCGCTGCGAATCTTGGCCGTCACCGGCAGACCGGTGGCCTCGCGAATCAGCCGCACGATCAGCCCGGCGCGCTCAGGGTCGCACAGCAGCGCGCTGCCCGAGCCCGACCGGGTGACCTTCTTCACCGGGCAGCCCATGTTGATGTCGATGATCTGCGCGCCAAATTCTTTGGCCATCACCGCGGCCTTCGCCATCGCTTCCGGCTCGCCTCCGAACAGCTGCAGGGAATACGGCTGCTCGACTTCAGCGTCGTGGCGCAGATAGCGCAGCGTTCGGGTATTGGCGTGGGTCAGGCCCTGGGCGCTGACGAGCTCGGTCGGACACAGCGCAGCCCCCGCGCGGAAGGCCATCACCCGAAAGGGCTGCTCGCTCACCCCCGCCATCGGGGCGAGCACCCACGGGTTCTTCAAGTCGTAGGGTCCGATCCGCCGGCTCATTTTTCGGGTTGCTCCTCGCAGCGGGTTCTCGTGTACAGAGGACATGCGACCGCGCGCAAGCAGTCTGACGCCGTTACCCTTCTTCCCTCTCCTTCCCTCGAGCACATGTTCCGGTTCCGTCTGGGCAACATCCCCGTCGAAGTCCACTTCAGCCACCTGGCGATCTCGGGGCTGATTGCGTGGAGCACGGTCGAAGGGTTTCGGCCCGAGGGCTGGCCCGGACCGGTGCTGGATCAACCCACCCACCCCGACTGGAAGCTGGTCTACGGGCTGTGCGTCGCGCTGTGGATGTCGATCGTCACGGTGTCGATTCTGGTGCACGAGCTGGGACACGCGGTGGTTTCGCTCGTCTTCGGCTACCGGCCGACGATTCACCTCGTCGGCCTGGGCGGGCTGACCCACCCCAATGCCAATGAGACCATTCCGTGGCACCGCGACGTCTTGCTCACCCTCGCCGGGCCGATGTCCGGCCTGGGGCTCGGCCTGTTGTCCGGAGCCGCCGGGTTGGCGCTGAAAAAAGCGGGCGTGGCTCCCGGGCCGGTGACCTATGCATTGTTCGGCTTGTTCGCCGCGAACCTGGTCTGGGCGGTGCTCAACCTGCTGCCCGTCACTTCGCTCGATGGCGGGCGAATCTCGAGCGCGGTGCTGATTCGGGTCTTTGGGCGAAAGGGCTTTCTGATCGCCCAGCTGATCTCGGTCAGCCTGGGCCTGGCGGTGATCGCCCTCGCCTGGCAGAACCTGTTGTTGGCGCTGATCTTCGGAATGAACGTCGTTCGCGCCGGCGCCTTCATCTTCGCCTACTTCAAGGGGCAGCTGCCTCCGGCCGGGCCGACCCACCCGTTCGAGCTCGCGTTTGCGCACGCGGAAGAAAAGTTCAAAGAGGGAAAGCTCGAGGAAGCCCAGGGCCTGCTCAAGACCGTCGCTGAGCAGGACCTGCAGCCCCAGCTGCGTTCACGGGTTCATGATTTGTGCGGGTGGATTGCGGTGAAGACGGGCGAAGGGCGGCAGGCGCTGGACCATTTTTCGCAAGTGCAGGGGCTGACCGTCGCTCCGCAGGCGCTGGCCGCTGCGTTCTCATTGATTGGCGACGACACCCGCGCGTTGCCCCTGTGGGAACAGGCGGCGAAATCTTCACGAGATCCCACCTTGCTGCACGAGTGGGCCGGCGCGCTGATTCGAGAAGGAAGGGCGGACGAGGCGCGCAGGTTGCCGGGGGTGAACCTGGCGCTGGCTCACGCCGCGGCCGCGCGCACCTGGTTCGTCCGAAAAGATTTTCTGCACGCGGCGGAAGCGAACGAAGCCTCGTTTGCTCAGCAGCCCTGGTTCGAGCGGGCCTACGACGCCGCGTGTGGCTACGCGCTGGCCGGGCGCTTCGACGATGCGCTGCGGATGCTCGAGTTGGCCGGGAACAGCGGCGAGCTGCGCGCGGACAAGGCCCAGTGGGACCCTGAGCTCTTCGCCCTGCGCACCGACCCCCGCTTCGCAACCGTGCTCGAGCGGATGCGCCAGGCGAACCGGGCTCGCGCCTGAGCCGAGCCTGTTTCAAGCGCCCCGTGACCAAGAGATGACGGGGGTCGAGGTTGATCGCCTCGCCATGTCTCTGACCGCCACCGAAATCGCGTCCACCGAAAAGCTCGCCTGGGGAAAGAGCATTCCCTTCTTCGCAGTGCACGCCGCCTGTCTGCTCGCGCTGGTCACCGGGGTCACCTGGCAGTGGGTGGGGGTCTGCGTCGCGTCGTATTACGTGCGGATGTTCGGGGTGACCGCCGGCCTGCATCGGTACTTCTCGCACCGGGCGTACAAGACCAGCCGCGGCTTCCAGTTCGCCCTCGCGCTGTTGGGAACCCTCAGCGTTCAAAAAGGAGCGCTGTGGTGGGCGGCGCATCACCGGCACCACCACAAGCACTCAGACCAGGACGCCGACATTCATTCCCCGACCTTGCGCGGGTTCTGGTGGAGCCACGTCGGCTGGATTCTGTGCGACCGCTACGAAGAGACCCGCTTCGAATCGATCAAAGACTTCGCCCGCTTTCCCGAGTTGCTCTGGCTCAACAAGTATTTTCTCGTGCCTCCGGTTGCGTTCTTCCTCGGCCTGTTCCTCGCGGGCGGGCTGCCCTGGCTGCTCTGGGCCGGCCTGATTCCCACCGTGCTGCTCTGGCACGGGACCTTCACCATCAACTCGCTGTCCCACCTGTTCGGAAAGCGCCGGTACCTGACCACGGACACCAGCCGCAACAACTGGCTGCTCGCTCTGATCACCTGCGGCGAGGGGTGGCACAACAACCATCACTACCATCAGAACACTGCCAATCAGGGCTGGTTCTGGTGGGAGCTCGACTTCTCGTTCTACGCGCTGAAGATCCTCTCAGTTGTGGGGCTGGTGTGGGACCTGAGGACGCCTGCGGACGCCACCCGGCGGGCCTACCTCAACTACACCGACGCCCAACGTGCGCAGCTCGAGAGCGGACGGGAAGAGCAGACCGACGGTGAGCCGCAGCTTCTGCCCCCGTACGCCCCGCTCAAGCAGTAGCTTCCAGCGCCGGTGAAACCCGGTGATGAGTCAGCGCGTAGTGACGACGAGGCGCTGATGGAGCTTTTTTGCCAGGGTGACGAGAAGGCTTTTGACGCGTTGTTCGCGCGTCACGCCCCGGCTGTGCGGGGGTACTTGGGTCGATTGGTCGGCAGCGCTGCGGTGGCAGACGATCTGACCCAGACCACGTTCCTCTCTCTCGTCCGGGCCCGCGGCCGCTTCCTCACCGGCTCGAGATTCAAGCCCTGGCTGTACGCGATCGCCACCAATGCCGCGCGGGACTTCAAGCGACGGCGGTCCGAGCTGCTGACGGCGACCGGCGAGCTGCCCATCGACGCTGGCGAAGAGATGCAGGTGCGGGACCTGGGAATGGAAAAGCAGGTGCACGCTGCCCTGGGTCAGCTGCCCGACAGCCAGCGCGAGGCGATCTTGCAGCACCGCTTTCACGGCATCTCGTTCGCCGAGATCGCGGCGGCCGAAGGAATCTCCGAGTCGGCGGTCAAGGTTCGCGCCCACCGCGGCTACCAGACGCTGCGCGGGCTGCTCAAGGGGATCTGGCCATGAGCTGCCCGCGGCTGGACCAGGTGCTGTGTGAGTCGCCGACTGCCGATGCGCTCGCGCACGCGAAAGGTTGTGCCGAGTGTGGCCCGGCGCGCGCGGCGTGGGACGCGATGAACGAAGGTCCGGTGCCGACTGCGTCGCTGGCCCACCTGCGAGAAGCCGCACGCGCCCAGCTGCGAGCCCAGCCTCGCGCCCGAAAGTGGTGGGTCGATGGGCTGATCCTCGCGGCAGCCAACCTGGGCGCCGCGGCCGCCGTTTCTCCTTTGATGAGCCCCCGCCTGCACCCCGAGTCGCCGCTGGCGCGCTGGGGAACCACCGCCGGGCTGCTGGCGCTGATCGGGCTTGGCTCATGGGCCGCCGTTCGCCCCCGCGCGCACGCGCTTCGCCTCGGAATCCTCGCGATCGCCGTTCTCGGAGCCGGGTGGATCGCCATGGGCGGAACCGGCCTCGGCGCAGATCGCCCGTTTGGGTCCGGGATTCCGTGCGCGGTGACCGAGGGGGCGGTGTCCCTCTTCCCCTTGATCCTCGCGCTCTGGATCACCTCGCGGTTCGCGTTCGACTTCACCCGGGCCATCGCGGCGGGGGTGTCGGCCGGTGCGGTGGGGATCTTCGTGCTCCACCTTCACTGCGCCAACGGCACGCCCGAGCACCTGTTCACCTTTCACGTGTTGCCGTGGGCGATCGTCGCGCTCGGGGCCGTCGCGCTGCGGCGCATGCTGCCCAGCCGCTCGTTCGCACCTTGATCGGCGCTGCCGCGCTTCGTTCCGAGAAAGGCGGGACCTTCGATCGCGGCTGCGGACACCGCTCGGGACCCGGTGTTGACGAGCCGGTCGAGCGCTCCAGCTACGGCTTGGGAACGGGCTCGACCTTGTGCAGCGAGCAGGCGGTGACCGCCTTGGTGGGATCAATCGAGTCGCTGCCTTCAGTGTGCTCGAGCACCTTGCGACCGGCGCCGATCACGAAGGTGTGGCGCTGGGCCATTCCGAGCGCCGGCATCTTCGCGTCGAACAGCTTCACCAGCGTCCCGTCGGGGTCCGCGACGAACGTCTGGGGCGCCTTCAGCTCGGCGCGCCATTTGACCAACGTGGCCACGTCGTCCATCGAAACGGCGATCACGTTGCCTTTCATCTTCTGAATCTCGGCGTAGCGATCGCGGTAGGCCTGCATCTCTTTGGTGCAGCCGCCGGTGAAGGCCTTGGGGAAGAAGGCGATGATCACCGGCCCCTGCTCGACCAGCTTCGAGAGCTTCAGTTCCTTCCCGTCGATGTCCTTGACGGTGAAATCAGGAGCGACAGTTCCGACTGCCGGAATAGCCGACAACAACGCAGCGATGACGAGAGGAGCGAGCATGGCTCGACGCTTAACGCGCCCGAACTTCTGCCGCCACCCGCACTCATTTCAATTTCTCAACATCTTTTTTGATTCCCTCACCACTTCTCGCGGCCGTTTTGGGTACGGTCCGCCCGCTTTTTTCAAAACCAGTCGTCGCCGAGGGGTCCCCATGAAGTCATTGATTGCCTGCTCTCTTCTGTTCTTCGCAGCCTGCTCTGTTCCTACGGGCGCCCCCGCCAGCGGTAACTTCGAGGCGCTTGCGAACAGTCCGGTGCGTGCGGTTGTTCCGGTCGCGAACCCTGCGTTGGTGAAACAAGGCAGCGTGCTTCACCACGAAGAACGGCTGGGGCTACCGACCTTCCTCTGGGCGCCTGCGGCGGTTCCGGGGTTTGAGCGGGCGGTGATTGCCCCGGCCGAAGTCGAGGCCGCGGCGCGCGCACACCTGATGCGCTACGCGGCGATCTACGGCCAGTCGGACGCGTCGCTGAAAACGGCGCGCCTGCTCGAGGTCCATGACACCGGGCGCGGCGGGTTGATTGCCCGCTTCGGCCAGCAGATCAACGGAATCGAAGTCTTCCGCGACGAGATGAAGGTGTTGCTCTCGCGCGACCTCAACCTGGTGGCCATCTCGGGCTACCTTCCAAACGAGCTTCGCGCGGCGCCGTTCAAGTTGGCGGCCTCGAGCGCGATCGCCTCGGCAGTCCTCGACGCCACCGGCAAGGTCGTCGACGCGGCGGCGTGGCACCTCACCGCGCAGGTCGGCGGTCACTACACCCGCTACGAGATGGACGGCGCGGCGGCGCTGAAGCTCTCGTCGGTGCGACTCAAGCCGGTCTACTACCACCTGGCCGCTGGGCTCGAGCCGGCCTTCTACCTCGAGCTCGACGCACCGAACGCCGAAACGCAGGGCACCGAGCCGGTCTCGTACGTGGTCTCTGCCGTCGACGGCCGCACGCTGATGCGCAACGCGCTCAGTGTCGACGCCAGCTTCAGCTACCGCACCTGGGCTGAGACCTCGGGGAAGTTCCGCCCGATGGACGGACCGCAGGGCTTCGCGCCGACCCCGAACCCGACCGGCCTGCCCGACGGCTTCCAGGCGCCCTTCCTTGCTCCTTCGCTGGTGTCGTTGACCAATGCCGGCTTGAGCACCAACGACCCCTGGTTGCCCGCGGGAGCCACCGAGACCAACGGGAACAACGCCGAGGCCTACCTCGACCTCTTCGCCCCCGACGGCTTCTCGCCTGGCGACTTTAGAATTCCGGTCAGCTCGCCCGGCAACTTCGATTACACCGTAAACCTCGCTTTGCCTCCCAGCGGGGTGTCGAGCACCGGAGCACTCACCCAGCAGTACGGGGTGGGAACGACGCTCTTCTACATCGTCAACTTCCTCCACGATTGGTACTACGACTCGGGCTTCAACGAGATCGCCGGAAACGGGCAACTGGTCAACCACGGCCGCGGCGGGCTCGAGGGCGACTCGCTCAAGATCGAAGCGCAGGATTTCAGCGGTCGCAACAACGCCAACATGTCGACCCCGGCCGACGGCGCCCGCCCTCGCATGCAGATGTACCTGTTCGATGGGTTGACCAACAACAAGGTCACCGCCCTCACCCCGCCGAGCCTCGCCGCCGATTACGCCGTCGGCAGCGCCAGTTGGGGTCCGCTGAGCTTCTCGTTGACCGGAACGGTGGTGGTCTCTGCTCCGCTGGATGGCTGCACCGCATTCACCAATGACGTGGTCGGAAAGATCGCGTTCATCAACCGCGGCACCTGCGGCTTCGTGACCAAGGTCGAGGCCGCGCAGGCGGCAGGCGCGATCGGAGTCATCATCGGAAACGTCGCCACCTCAGGCGCCGCCGCCACGCCCCCGGGCATGGGCGGGACTCCGGTCGGCACCGTCACCATTCCTTCGCTCTCGCTGGCCGTCGCCAGCGCCGATTCGTTCCGCACTGCGCTCGCCGCCGGAGCCGTCACCGCCACCTTGAGCCGTCCTACCGTCACCGATCGCGACGGCGCGCTCGACGCCCAGATTGTCGCCCACGAGTGGGGCCACTACATCAGCAACCGCTTGATCGGCGACGCGAACGGCTTGTCGAACAGCCTTGCTCGCGGAATGGGTGAGGGTTGGGCCGACTTCCACGCGATGCTGTTGAGCGTGCGCCAGGAAGATTCGCTGGTCGCGGGCAACACTCAGTTCGAGGGCGTCTACGCGATGGCGGGCTTCAGCACCGCTTCGTTCAGCAAGAGCCCCTACTACTTCGGAATTCGTCGCTACCCCTACTCCACCGACATGACGAAGAATCCGCTGACCTACAAGCACATTGAAAACGGTCAGGCGTTGCCGGCAGCGTCCGTGGCTCCGATCAATCCGGTCAGCGCGCCGAACGCCGAAGTGCACAACACCGGTGAGATCTGGGCCAGCGCTCTATGGGAATGCTACGCGGCGCTGCTGCGCGACGTGGTGAACAACACCAGCGGCCGCGGGCTGACGTTCGATCAGGCCCAGCTGCGGATGAAGGACTACATCGTCGCGTCGTACAAGATGACGCCTTCGACCCCGACGATGGTCGAGGCCCGCGACGCGGTCTTGGCAGTCGCTTATGCCCGAGATCTGGTCGACTACCGCCTGTTTGCGATTGCGTTCGCCAAGCGTGGACTGGGCGCAAATGCCGGCTCTCCGGACCGCTTCTCTAGCACCAACCAGGGAGCCACCGAAGACTACACGCCGGCGATTGGGCTCGCGTACCTGGGCAGTGCCGTCGACGACAGCATCACTTCGCCTTGTGGCAGCAACGGCTCTCTGGAAAATGGAGAGACGGGCCTGTTGCATGTGACGCTGAAGAGCAACCTGGCCAATGCGCTGCCCGGCAGCACCGCGACCGTCAGCTCGAGCACCGCAGGAGTTACCTTCCCCAGCGGCACCACCCTCACCTTCCCCTCTGCTCCGCCGCTGGGAGTCGCGAACGGTACAATGCCCATCGCGGTCACGGGCCTGACGGGAACCAAGCTCGACTTCACGATCAACGTCACCAACCCGATCACCGGCACGGCGGCGTTCACGTTCTCAACCGTCGCCAATCAGCGCATCACCAAGGCCACCTCGGCCACGGACGACGTTGAGAGCGCGCGGCTGATCTGGACGCCCAGCTCGGACTGGCGCCGGCTCGCAGTGTCCGTCACCGACCACCGCTGGCTGGGCCCGGATCTTCCCAAGCCGAGCGACATTCAGCTGACCTCTCCTGCGCTGCGGGTCGCTTCGACGGGGAACTTCGGTTTCACGTTCCAGAATCGTTACCAGTTCGAAGGCGCCGCTCCGACGTACTTCGACGGCGCGGTGATTGAGATCAGCACCGACGACGGCCAGACCTGGACCGACGTGGGAGCCGCCGCGCTCACTCCGAGCTACGGCGGAACCTTGAACCTCGGCGGCGGAAACCCGCTCGAGGGCAAGGACGCGTTCGTCGGCAACAGCCCCACCTACCCTGCGCTGATTACCCAGACCGTCGCGTTGGGGACGCAGTTCCAGGGCCAGACGGTGCGGGTCCGTTTCCGCGTCGGCTCGGACGAAGGCACCAGCGCCAGTGGCTGGGAAATCGACGACATCGCCTTCACCGGGATCCTCAACACTCCGTTCGACACCGTCACGGTCTCGCCCGGAACCTGTGTTCCGAACGCCGTTGCGCCCCAGGCCTATGCAGGCCCGCCGCAGCTGGTCGCACAGAACGTCGCGGTCACGCTCGACGGCTCGGGCAGCTCTTCGCCCAACGCTCAGGCGCTGACCTACACCTGGCTTCAGACCGGCGGGCCGACCGTCGCGCTCAGCACCCCGGTGCCTGCGAAGCCCACGTTCACCAGCCCCGCGCTGATTGCCACCTCGACGACGGCGGCGACCCTCGCGGTCCTGACGTTCCAGCTCACCGTCAACGATGCCACGGCTATAAGCCCGCCTTCGTTCGTCACGGTGACGGTACGAAATCCGAACCGCAAGCCGGTGGCAGTCGCGGGCATCGCCCAGACCGTCAATGAGCGCGCGACGGTGACGCTCGATGGCAGCGGCACGGACGCAGACACCGGAACGGTGCTGACCTTTGCCTGGACCCAGACCGCCGGGCCGACCGTGACGCTTTCGAGCGCGACGGCAGCTGCGCCGACCTTCACCGCACCCGACGTCACGGCCGACACGACGCTCACCTTCTCTCTGGTGAGCAACGACGGGTCGGTGAGCAGCGCACCTGCGAGCGTGAGCGTGGTGGTCAAGAGCGTCAACCGCGCTCCGGTGGCCAACGCGGGAACGGCGCAGTCGGTGGCCGAGCGTTCGGTGGGGACCCTCAACGGCGCAGCGAGCGCCGATGCCGATGGTGATTCGCTCACCTACGCGTGGACCCAGACCGCCGGCCCGAGTGTCGGGCTGGTCGGAGCCACGACGGCGAGCCCGACGTTCGCAGCGCCAGACGTGACGGCCGCGGTGACGTTGACGTTCCAGCTGGTGGTCAATGACGGTCAGCTCAACAGCGCCCCGTCGACGGTCGACGTGACGGTCACCAACGTCAATCGCGCCCCGGTGGCGAACGCCGGAATCCCCCACGCGGGCGACGAGCGGTCGACGACGACGGTCAACGGCAGCGCCAGCTCGGATCCTGACGGCTCTGCGCTGACCTACCTGTGGACCCAGACCGCGGGCCCGACTGCGACGCTGAGCAGCGCCACCGTTGCAGTTGCGACGGTGAACCTGCCCGACGTGACCGCGGACACCGTGCTGACCTTCAGCCTGGTGGTGAATGACGGGACGACGGCGAGCGCCCCTGCGACGGTGAACATCACCGTGCGTGACGTGAACCGCATTCCGGTTGCAAATGCCGGCCCCGCGGCTTCGGTCAACGCGCGAGCGGCTGGAAAGCTCGACGGCACGGCCAGCATGGATCCCGACGGCGACACTCTGACCTACGCCTGGAGCCAGGTGGGCGGGCCCGACGTGGTGCTGAAGACCAGCAGCAGCAGTGGCCCCACGTTCGCTGCGCCTGACGTGGCGACCGACACGAACCTCACGTTCCAGTTGGTGGTCAACGACGGCAAGCTGAACAGCGCGCCTTCGAGCGTGGTCATCTCGGTGAAGAAGACCAATCGGGCCCCGGTGGCGATTGCCGGGCCGGCCCAGATGGTCGATGCGCGCAGCAAGGTGGACCTCGACGGAAGTGCCAGCACGGATCCAGACGGGAATGCGCTCACCTACGCGTGGACCCAGGTCGGTGGAACGATGGTGACGCTCGATGGGGCCACCAGCGCTCACACCAGCTTCACGGCTCCTGACGCCGCGCTCGGCACGGTGCTCGAGTTCGAGCTGGTGGTGAACGACGGAACGCTTTCGAGCGCCCCGTCCAGGGTGGCAATCACCCTGAGCCGTTCGGGCAACCGGGCGCCGATCGCCGATGCAGGCAAGGCAGCCTCGGCAGCGGTGAAGCAGCTGGTGACGCTCGACGGGTCGGCCAGCTCGGATCCCGATGGAGACCCACTGACGTTCGCCTGGACCCAGACCGGCGGTCGCCCCGTGGGCCTGGTCGGCGGCACTACCGCCAAGCCGACCTTCACCGCTCCGGACGGAGCGGCGGGGACGACGATTACCTTCCAGCTGCTCGTCAGCGATGGGCAGAGGGTGAGCGCTCCGGCGACCGTGTCGATCGAGATCACCAGTGGCGGGGGCGGCTGCAACGCGGCGGGCGGAGGCTTTGGACAGCCCCTGCTGGCTGCAGCAGCGCTGCTGTTGACGCGGTTGCGTCGCCGGCGCTCGTAGTTAGAAGGGTCGGTCTTTCATTTCATCCGCGCCCAGACGGCCTTCGCCGCCTGGCGCGCGTGGTCCGCGAGGTCGTCGATCTTGACGGCCAGCACTTTGCGCGACCACAACCGCCACACCCCGTCGACCATCACCGATTCGACGTGACGCGCCGAGAGCCCATGAATCAGGTGGGCCTCGAGGGTCGACGCCTCGAGCGATGTCGGAGGGCGGTAATCGAGAATCATCAAATCGGCGAGCGCGCCAGGCTGCAGCGGCCCAAGCGAAGCTCCAAATGCCGCCGAAGCGAGGCGATGGCCGTTGGCGAGAAAGCGCAGCGCGTCGATCGGTTGGCCCGCGTCGCGCGACTTGAGCCAGGCGGTCTGCACTTCCGCGAACACGTCCAGCGACATCGCGTCGGTGCCCAGGCAGCCGCGAACTCCGAACTTTCCGGCAGTCGCATTCCCGGTCTGGGTGAACATGTTGCTGCGCGCCGAGTGCACCAGCCACGCCCCGGACCCCAGCAGCGCGGCGAGGTCTTCCCAGGACAGATGCACCGCCTGGGCGAGAATGGTGCGCTCGCCGATCAACCCGAATTCCTGCAGCCGCGACAGCGGCGACTTCTTGAAATTCTCGGTCGAGGTGCGCTCTTCGGCTGCGTCTTCCGCCAGCCCCAACTGCAAGAAGGCCCGGGCTGCGTCGAGCACTCCTTTGACGCCCTCGAGCGCATCTTTCGAGATGAGCTCGAGATCCGAGAGCGCCACCGAGCCACGAAACCGACCGCGCGCGTGCTTGACGTAGTCCAGACACTCTTCGAGTCCTTCTTCCCGGCCCATCGCTCCGAGGCGATCTGACACCTGGTACCCGAGCACGGCGCGCAAGCCCACCCGGCCCAGTCCGTGCGCGACCCGGGACAGCGAGCCGCCGATGTGGTTGGGCGAGGCGTGAAGGTTGAAGACGGTGGTGACGCCCGACAGCAGCCCTTCGACTGCGCCACACGCGGCGGCGGCCTCGATGTCGTCGGGCTCGAGCGCCGCTTCGAGCTTTTGCAGCGCCTGGCTTTCGGCGGCAAACCCAACGCCGGGGCGCGCAAGTCCCCGCATCAGCGACGCGTGCAGGTGGTGGTGCGCGCTGACCAACCCCGGCATCACCAGCTTCCCGTCGAGAAACAGAACCTCGTCGCCCGGAAGCTCATCGACGGTGAGCCCCCGCTGCACAATCTGGCCATGCTCGATTCGAAGAGAGCCCGTCTCGACCGATGCCGGCTCGAGCTCGACCAGAGTTCCGCCTTTGAGAACAGTGGCCAAACGGGGCTTCAAAATATCAGTGCCGCTTCTTCAGCTGCTGTCCGACTTCCAGCCAGATCGACGCTCTGAGGTGTCGCGCCGCGCTGTCGTCAGGTCCCCCACTGGCGTTTACCTGGTGCCAGTGCCAAGCAGCTCTGATGACAGTGACGCACACGTTGTTCGGGTCCCGCGCGCTGCGCACGTCGCTGCTGGGCGCGGCGTGTCTGGTTGCGGTGGGCTGTGGCTTGCCGGCTGGAAGTGCAGATGAGGTTCAGAGCCAGCGGGATGAAATCGTGGGCGGAATGACCGACACCGCAGACCCGGCGGTGGTCGCCTTGACAGTGCAAGGCCAGGAGTTCTGCACCGGAACGTTGGTGGCTCCGATGACGGTGCTGACCGCCGCGCACTGCATCAACGTGTATGGAACCCAGGCCCCGTATTACGCCTCGTTCGGCACGTACGCTTCGCAGCCGACGCAGCGGGTGAAGATCGTCGCCCAGTTCGCCGACCCGCTGTACAACAAGGCGGTCGGCACCTCGCATGACTTCGGACTGATGCAGCTGCAGACCGCCGTTCCGGGCGTGAGCCCGATCTCGATGAACGCGGCGCCGATGAACGCGACCCAGGTGGGACTGCCGATTCGCCACGCAGGCTTCGGGATCACCAGCGGAGGCGGCACGGGTGGGGGAACGAAACGAGAAGTCACCTACCCCGTGCGCCAGGTCTCAACGGCGTTGATTGAATCGGGCGCGACCGGAAAGCAGACCTGCAGCGGAGATTCCGGTGGGCCGGCGTTCATGGTGATGCCGGGAAGCACGGTCGAGAGCGTGGTGGGCGTCGTCAGCTTTGGCGACCAGAACTGCAGCCAATTCGGCTCGGACGGCCGGGTCGACGTGGCGCTCGGGTGGATCAGCCAGACGATGGGGGGGTGGGAAGGGCCGACCTGCGCGACCGATGGGCGCTGCAAGGCGGGGTGCATGCCGGTGGACCAGGACTGCGCCTGCGTCGCCGACGGCGCCTGCAATCCGGACTGCGCCGATGTGCTCAAAGATCCCGATTGCCCCAGAAACTGCGCCCCCAACGGAATCTGCGCGTTGGAGCCGTGCCCCCGTCCGGATCCAGACTGCGTCGCTGAAGGCGGCACCTGTGCGAACGCGCTGCAGTGCAAAGGGCGGGTCTGCACCAACGACGACCAACACCCGACTCTCAGCTACTGCAGCCTGCCCTGCACCGCCTCGAGCGGATCCTGCGGGACCGGAATGGAATGCGCCCCCACGGGCCTCTGCCTGCTGAAGAGCAAGCCGGTGCAGCCTTTGGGAGCCGTCTGCACTGCGGCGGATTTTTGCAGTCAGAGCTCGGTTTGCACCGGCCCCATCGCCGGAGGAACCACCCGCTGCGTCCAGGGCTGCACGGTGCAAAGCGATTGCCCCATCGACACCACGTGCGAAGGAGGCGCCGACGGCCAGCGTTTCTGTCGCGCCCCCGAGTCGGCGCAGCGGTTCAAGAACATCGTCCTCGAGCGGGCCACCGCCGACGGTCCCGCCGCCTCGGCAGGCTGCGCTGCCACCGGACTGGGCGACCTGTCGATGCTGGGTCCGTTGCTGGGAGGCCTCTTTCTTATTCGCCGGCGCCGATCTTGAATTGATCTTCAGCGAAGACGAATGGGAGGCCGGGCATGAGCAGACGGGTCGCACTCGCCATCTGCGCGCTGACGATGGCCTGCGGCCCGGTGTTCGATTCGGGTGACGCGAAACTTTCGCGCTCGGCGATCGTCGGCGGCATTCTCGACCTGGCCGACCTCCAGGTGTTCGAGCTGAAGATTGCGGGACTTCCCACAGGCAGCGGGAACTGCAGCGCGACGTTGATTGGAGCCCGGACCCTGCTCACTGCCGCACACTGCGTCGACCCGCGCAGGTTCGGCGCTTCGTCCCTGGTGATCCTCGCCACGAACAAGACCGACAGCGCGACCGCGACCGCGGCCGATTTCATCAAGGTGGTCGAGACGCGCTTTCATCCCGCGTGGACCTCGCTGTCGGTGGACAACGACATCGCGGT
>JAYVCD010000010.1:0-4242 GCA_043750125.1 Archangiaceae bacterium
GCTGCCGGTGGTTCGCGAAGTCGAAGCGGGCCTGAAGGCCGTCGTCGAAGGCTTCGAGCTCGGCGCGTACAAGTACGATCGGTGGCGCACCACCAACAAGGAAGAGAAGGCCGCGGCCCGGGTGGACAAGATCACCTTGCTGCTTCCCGATGGGGTGAAGAAGGACAAGGCGCAGGGCAAGGCCCACGATCCGATCGTCGAGCTCGCGCAGCGGGTCAGCATCGCAACCAACTGGGCCCGCGATCTGGTGAACGAGCCGGCCGGGACGATGACCCCGACCCTGCTCGCCGAAGAAGCGAAGAAGATGGCGAAGGAAGGCGGCCTCAACCTTCAGCTCGGCGATCGCAAGAAGCTCGAGGAGCTGAAGATGGGGATGTTCATCGGAGTCACCCAGGGCAGCAAGGAAGAGCCCCGGCTGATTCACATCTCCTACATCCCCAAAGATGCCGAGCACGCCAAGCGACCTGCGGTGGCGCTGGTGGGGAAAGCGATCACCTTCGATTCCGGCGGCTTGTCGTTGAAGACGGCCGAAGGAATGGTCGACATGAAGACCGACATGGCGGGTTCGGCCGCCGTCCTCGGAGCGATGTCCGTCATCGCGTGGCTCAAGCCGCCCTTCCCGGTGCACGCCTATATGGGCGCGTGCGAGAACATGCCGTCGGGCAACGCGTACCGCCCGGGCGATGTGCTCGTCTCGCGGCTGGGAAAGACGGTCGAAATCACAAACACCGATGCCGAAGGGCGCCTGGTGCTGGGCGACATTCTGACCTGGGCCAACGAGAGCAAGCCTGCGCTGTTGGTCGACCTGGCCACGCTGACCGGAGCCTGCGTCGTCGCGTTGGGCAACTACATCGTCGGAGCGTTCGGCGAAGACGACCAGGCCGTCTGGAGTCTGCTCGAGGCTGCGCGTGGAGCGGGCGAAGAGCTGTGGCGAATGCCGGTCACCGACCTGCAGAAAGATGCGCTGCGCAGCGAGATCGCCGACATGAAGAACGCGGGCGAGCGTTGGGGCGGAGCGATCAACGCCGCGATGTTCCTCAAAGAGTTCGTCGGCGAGACCCCCTGGGTCCACCTCGACATCGCCGGGCCGTCGCAGAGCCCCAAAGAGCGCGGGTACCACGGGAAGGGCGCGACCGGAGTCGGGGTGCGCACCCTGGTCGAGCTCGTCCGCCGCCGCACCCACGAGCTGGACCAGACCCAGCCGAACGCCTGAGCTAGACCGACCGTCGCACCGCCTCTTTGAGACCTTCAAAGGGGAACCGGGCGATCGCATCGTCGGCGGCCAGCCAATCGAATCGTTGGTGCTCAAAGGGATCGAGGCGGGGCTCGAAACCCACCGGCGCCTCGACGGCGAACGCGGTCTCTTCGATCAGCTTCGGCGGCTGGGTCTGACGCTGCGCGAAGATGTGGACATAGTTGAGCGGGCGAACGGCGATTGTCAGCCCGGTCTCTTCTTCCAGCTCGCGCTGCGCTGCGGCCTCGGCCGATTCTCCCTCGTCGATGCGCCCGGTCACCGGCTGCCAGAAGCCGCCGCGGGCCTCGGTGCGCTGCAGGGCGAGAATCCGGTCATCGCAACGAACGACGACCGCGACCGTTCGCTGCGGACCTTCCACCGCGCGTTCCATCTGCGCCTCGAACACCTGCCCGAACGTCCGGACCAGAACGTCTTCGACCTCGGCGATCGGAAGCGGATGCCCCAGCTCGGCTTCCATCGAGGTCACCCCCGCCTCGCGAATTCCGCAGGGCACGATCAGCTCGAAGTGGGTGAGGTCGGGGCGGACGTTGAGCGCAAACCCGTGCCGGGTGTACCAGCGCGACAGGTGGACCCCGAGCGCAGCAATCTTGCGCGGCCCCCCGAGGCGGGACTGCTCGAGCCAGACGCCGGGCCATTGCGGCATTCGCACCGCCGCAATTCCGAAATGGCTCAGCGCTCGAATCAACACCTCTTCGATTCCACGAACATACTTACGAACATCTTGTTTTCCCGGCCCCAGGTGCAGCAGCGGGTACCCGACGATCTGGCCAGGCCCGTGGTAGGTCACATCGCCTCCGCGATCGGTCTCGAACACCCCCACTCTCAGCTGCTGCAGCTGAGCCGGGGAACGAAGAATGTTCGTCGCCTTCGCCGCCCGCCCCAGCGTCAGTACCGCCGGGTGCTCGAGCAGCAGCAGGGTGTCGCCCACGCTGCCCGCCATTCGCGCTTGCTGCAGCTGGGCCTGCAGATCCAGCCCGTCCAGATACTCGACCCGGCCAAGTCGGTGCACCGTGACATTCACTTCAGCATCTCGGTTGCGGCCTTGATGCACGCGCGACAGATGAACGTGCCCGTCGGCGCCGCAACCAGCCGACCGACTTCCGCCTGGGGTCGGCAGCAAAACGAACACCAGGCCTCGAGCTTGGGGTCCGCGAGCACGGGTCCCCGTTCACTCAAGCTCCGGGGAGGATTGGGCCCTTCGAACGTCTGCGTTTCGAACGGCATCACGGCTTCGGCAGCGTCTTCATCGATGCCTTCGAGGCGCCGAATGTGCCGCAGCACCTTGAGCGCTTTGGTTCCGAGCTTCTTGTCCCGGTAGAGCTCAGCGGCCTGACGCAGCAACTTGATCGCCTGCGCCTTGTCGCCCTTGATCTCGGCGGCCTGGGCCTCTGCGAGCAGCTGTCGGGCGTCACTCATTTCAAAGGGCTAACGCCAGTCAGTGGCCGCCGCCGAGGTCGCCGCCCGATCGTTGCAGGGCTTGTTCCAGCTCGGCTTGTTGCTCCCGCAGGTGCCAGGGCAACTCGAGGTAGACGTCTTCGAAGAGAGTCGCGCTCGCCGGGTTGGGCAGGACTTCGGCTTCCTTGATTGCGGCGTTGACCTGCCCGAGCAGCTCTTCGCGAAGCTGGGCGTCGCCGGCCTCGGTCAGCCCCCGGGCCTTCAACAGCTTGGCGCGGGTGCGATCGATCGGGTCTCGCCTCTTCCACGCGTCGACCTCGGCTTGATCCCGGTAGCGGGTCGGATCATCGGACGACGAGTGGGCCCCCATGCGGTAGGTCTCGCATTCGACCAGGGTCGGTCCGCCTCCGGTGCGCGCCCGTTCCACCGCTTCGACGCACGCGGCGTAGACGGCGTCGGGATCGTTGCCGTCCACCTTCACGCCCGGCATCCCGTACGCGACCGCCTTGATCGCGATCGACTCGCTCGCCGTCTGGCGGTGGGTGGGGATGCTGATCGACCAATGGTTGTTCTGGCAGACGAACACCACCGGAGCCTTGAAGACCGCCGCGAAATTCATCGAGGTGTGGAAGTCGTTGCTGCTCGTCGCTCCATCGCCCAGGTAGGCCATCGCGACGGTGTCGTGCTTTTGAAGCTTGGCTGCGAACGCGATCCCGACTGCGTGCGGAAGCTGCGAGCCGATGCACGAGCCCCAGCTGACCTGGTTCACGCTGCGACCGGCCTGGTGCGAAGGCATCTGCCTGCCCTTGGTCACGTCGCCTGAATTGCCAAACACCTGGGCGAGGTACGGCATCAGGGGAAAGCCGCGCATCAACATCACCCCGGCTTCACGCAGCGCGGGCACGACCCAATCGGTGGCCCGCAAGGCGTAGGCGCTGGCGCACGTCGCTGCTTCCTGCCCGGTGCACGAGCCGTAGAACCCGATTCGGCCCTGGCGCTGCAACGTCATCATCCGCTCGTCGAGCACGCGGATTCGCAGCATCGCCGTGTAGACCTCGAGCAACTGTGGGACCGAGAGCGTCGCGGTCCGCGCTGCGGCCTGCCGGACGACGGGCAGGTGGACCCCGTTGGTTCCGGTTTTCTTCTTCAACTGCGGCACTTTCTTCGCCTTCGACGAGCCCCCCTTCTCGACGCGGGCCATCAGGTCATCTCGAGAAACAGCAGCTCGGGGTTCACCAGGTACTTGATCACGGCGTAGGCGAAGTCGGCGCCGACCGCTCCGTCGATCACCCGGTGATCGAATGAGAACGACAGGTACATCATCTGCCGCACTGCGATCTGGTCGTCTTCGATTACGACCGGGCGCTTGCGCATTTTGTGGATGCCCATGATCGCCACTTCGGGGTGATTGATGATCGGCGTTGCGAACAGGCCGCCCGTCTGCCCCAACGACGTAATCGTAAAGCTGCCGCCCGTGAGCTCGTCCATCTTCAGCTTTCCGTCGCGTGCCGCCGCTCCCAGCCGGGTGATCTCAGCAGCGAGCGCTTTCATCGAAAGTCGATCGACGCCCTTCACCACCGGAACCGTGAGCC
>JAYVCD010000011.1:0-18609 GCA_043750125.1 Archangiaceae bacterium
GCGCTCAGCGATCGTTGGGATCGCGCACTTCAACTCACGCTCGCGCCACTTCGCCATGATGTCCGAGTCGCTGCTTGATCAGCATGAGAGCCCGACCCGCGTCATTCGGAGTGGGCTGGGGGGTTGATACTGATCTGTGGGCCGGGCCCATGAATGACTTTGGCGGGATCCTTGGGCCTGCCGCCCTCCGAGCAAAATTTGGATTGAATCTCCAACTCGTTCGAATCGGTTACACCTTTTGAGTGGGAGCTGTCCTGGCCCTTTCAGTGCGATGTCGTCGACGTGATGTCCGTCGACCTCGGCGAAGAACACCCTGGATCGAGCAACGAGCTCAGGTCAGCTGAAGCACTTTCTCTTCCAGCCGCTTGCCGCGCGAGACGCCCAAAATCAGCACCTGCCGCTGCACCAGCAACCCGACCGTGCGGGTGATGATGTCTTCGGGCTGAACCGCCTGCCCATCGAAGTGCACCACCAGCACCGTGTTGTTGTTCTCCAGCGAAGCGGTGCGGCAGCCGGACAGCGCCTTCACTTCGTCCAGCGGCACCGGCCCCTTCGCAATCTGCACCCGGAACTCGGCCAATTGCCCGGTCATCTCGGACATCGTTCCGGCTTTGACCAGCTTTCCCTTGTCGAGGATCGCAGTCGAATCGCACAGCTCTTCGAGCTCTTGCAGGTTGTGGCTCGAGACCACCACCGTCGCGTTGCCCTTCAGCTCGCGAATCAGCTGGCGAACCGCGGCCGCAATCTTCGGATCCAGCCCCGCGGTCGGCTCATCGAGAAAGACGACCGGCGGGCGCCCCATCAGCGCCTGCGCCATCGCGATTCGCTTCGCCATTCCGTGAGACATCGCTCCGGCGGGCACCGCCCAGGTCTCGGGCAGCAACACCCGCTCGAGCACCGCGCGCGCTTCCTTTTCCGGCTCGGGCAGCCCTGACAGCCGCGCCAGGTAGGTCAACAGCGCGCCCACTGGCCACGCAGGCGGCAGCACCGCGTCTTGCGGCAGCACTCCGACCTTTCCTTTGAGCGCCCCCGGTTCCGTCGGGTCTGCGCCCAGCACCCGAATCGTGCCCGCGGTGGGGAACAGAAAGCCGCACATCATCGAGAAGGTGGTGGTCTTGCCCGCCCCGTTGGGGCCGATCAACCCGTAGCACTCGCCCTCGGCGACGGTGAACGTCACTCCGTCGACCGCCACCTTGGGGCCGAAGTGCTTGCTCACGCCTTTGATCTCGATCGCGGCGCTCATAGGTCCCTTCGCCGCAGCGCCAGGTGGGCCAGCCCCAGGAACACCAGAGCGAAGCCCAGGTGCACCATCGCCGCCGAAAGAAAGCGCGCCGGCTCGGGGTGGAGCAGATCCTGACCGAAGTTCCACACCGAGCCGTAGCGCATGTAGCCGACCCACGACTCGCCCTTGATGCTCGCCAGCGACCCGAACGCCGCCTCTTCCCCCGGCAACCGGACCAGGTTCCCGATGAACGACATCGACCAGATGACGAACAGCAAGATCACGTTCAACACCAGGCTCACTCCCGACTGCCGGGTCACCGCCGAGCACAGCGACGAGAGCCCCAGGTACGCGAGCGCAAAGACCACCAGCACCACGCACAGCTTCAAGCCGACGGTCACGGCGGCGAGCAGGGTGAAGTCGGCGTTGAGCACCTTCGCCACCGCCACCATCATCACCGTACACAGCACCAGCAGCCCGCTGGCCAGCGTCGCCTGCGCTGCGAACTTGCCGATCAAGATGCTCGAGCGCTTCACCCGGACCACGAGGTAGCGAATCGACTTCGGGCCGATCTCTCCGGAAATCTGATCGAAGCTCATCAGCGCGATGAACAGCGGCGCGAAGACCATCGTGAGCTTGAAGACGACGAACAGCACCAGCGGCATCGCCGACAGCCACTCGAGCAGCTGATCGTCATCGGTGAAGAACGTCGACAAGAACTTCTTTCGTCCCTCGATCGCCTGGGTCGCAGCCGCGGCGGCGTCGACCTGTCCCGCGGCGACCGCCTGGTCCACCTGCGAGTTCAGCTGATGGTTGATCGACCCGACGATGGTCAGCGCCAGTCCGGTGAAGAGCAGGAACAAGATCAGCAGCACGATCACCCGGCCGCCCTTCAGCGCCCGGCCGATTTCTCCTCGCCAGATCTCTTTGATTTCCCGGATGTCGTCCAAAGCGAGTCGGCTTGTATAAGGGGGAGCCTGCTTTCGCTACGCCGCAATCAGCCCCGCTGAATTGATTGGCGGGACGCGGCAGACAGGGAAGACTTGGCCTCAAGTGAGATGCGCGCTGTTCGGAGTGCTGTGGGCCTGTGCCGCTCTCGCCCAGAGCGATGGGGGCCTGTGCATTCCGAGCCGGCTCACCGCGCCTCCGCTGGCGAGCGCCAAGGCCCTGGCCCCGCAATTCGATTTGCTCACGCTCGCCTCGGTGGGCGACGACGGCCGGCTGTGGGCTCCGCACAACGAGGTCAGCCAGGCGCTGACCATCGTTCCGATGCTGCAAACCGAGCTCACCAAGCTGCTGAAGCTGTACCAGACTCCCTACGCCGCGGTGGTCGCGATCGAGCCGTCGACCGGGCGGGTGCTTGCGATGGCCGAGCACAGCGAAGCGAATCCCGGGCTGCGCGGGCTGTGCACCAAGGCGATGTACCCCGCGGCGTCGATCTTCAAGATCATCACCGCCGCCGCGCTGCTCGAGCTCGGAGTGCCGCCCGAGGCGACCACCTGCTTCCACGGGGGCAAGCGCAAGCTGACTCCCGCGCTGCTCGAGGACTCAGAGAAAGACTTTCGCTGCGACACGATGGGCACTGCGATGGCCAGCAGCTCGAACGTCGTCTTCGCCAAGCTCGCCCGTCAGCACCTCGACTCGACGAAGCTGCTCGCGATGGCGAAGGCCTGGCGCTTCAACACCCCGGTCGATTTTCCGGTGCCCACCGAGATGTCGCTGGCCGGAATTCCCGACGACGACTTCGGCTTCGCCCAGGCTGGCGCAGGCTTCGGCGATGTCTTCATGTCCCCCCTGCACGGGGCTCTGCTCGCATCCGCGGCGGCCAACGCCGGGGTGTGGCGCGCGCCCGTGCTCTTCGAGTGCGACGCTCCCAAAGAGCCCAACGACGCCGAACGGGTGATGTCCCTGGGAGCGGCCACCCAACTGCAGGCGATGCTCGCCCAGACCGTGCAGTCCGGCACCGCCCGCCGCGTCTTTCACGAACGGGGCTTCTCGCTGGCCGACGCCGCGGGAAAGACCGGGTCCCTGGCCGACAAGAAGCCGTTTCGCGACTACTCGTGGTTCATCGGCTACGCGCCGGCCAGCGATCCGAAAATCGCGGTGGCCGCGGTGATCGTCAACGACTCGCACTGGAGAATCCGCGCCACCTGGCTGGGGCGCGAGGCGATGCGGCTCTACCTCAACCGCTCAGCTCCACCAGGCCCTGCTCTAAAAACCGCTGGAAGTGCGCCAGCGCATCCAGTTCCCGAAGCGGCGACACATTGATGATCGTCGGCAGGTCTCGCTTTCCATCGAAGCGCGAGAGCAGGTAGCGCTCGGGAGCCGTCAGCGGCAACGCCTTCAGCTTCGACGGAGGCACCTTCAGCATCGGGATTTTCTTGTCCCCCAGCAGCTGCGCGCGAAGGGCCGCCAGCCAGGTCGCTTCGGCCAGCCCGATCAGCGTCTGCGTCTCGGCCGACGCTCCCAGCTCGTTGGCCTGTCGCGCCGCGGCCAGCGCTTCGCGGTGGCTCCCCTTCGAAAGGCAGGCCCGGGCGTGGTCCATCGCCTGCTGCGCCGACACGCCTTCGTCGATCTCCAGCGGGTCGAACATCGAGGCCATCTCGATGTCCAGCGCCCCGTCGAGGTTCTCGGCCGTCACCGCGTCGAGCCGGTGCAGCGCGAAGAGCCGCTGGTACATGAAGAAATCGGTCGCGTGCAGGGCCAGCACCAGCTCATCGATGGTGTGGCCCCCTTCGATCATCGCGCACAGCTTCTCGTCCAGAGATCCGGGCCGTGGCTCTTCGGCCAGCCGCGAACGATCGAGCTTCAGCGTGCACGACCCGCGCGGAAAGACTGCCCGGATCGCCTGCCAGACCGTCTGGCGGAACTCGCCTTCCTTGTGAATCTCAGGCAGCGGAATCTTCAGCTCGAGGCCCTGGGGGATTTCGGGCATTTTCTCCGACTCGAAGGCGAAGGTCCCGCTCTCCCACTGAAAGGCCTCGAGCAGCGTCTCGCGCATCTTCAGCGACAGCGCGTGGCGCACCGTCTCTTCGGAGACCGCTCCAATCATCACCAGAATCTGGCCGAGGAAGACCTTGGTCTCGCGCTGGGTGACGTAGGCGCGGTTGAACTGCTCTTCGGTGATCTTCCCCAGGTTGATCAGGAACTGCCCCAGGTACTCGCGCGGCTCGTTCGAGCTGGCGTTGATCGCCTCGCCGTTGACGATGATCACCTGCTTTCGGACCACGTCGCGCTGCAGGCTCAAGACGCCGCTGGCTTTCTTGTTGCCCAGGTAGACGACCAGGTCTTTGAGGGGCATCGTCGCGAAGTCACCGAAGAGGCCTCTCATCTCGAAAACCAGTTTTGACGAAATGCACGTCGAGATCTACACCAAACCCGATTGCCCCCTCTGCGACGAGGGCAAAGAGCTTGTCGAAGTCGCACAAGACGAGCTGGGGTTCGAGCTCGTCCTCCACAACATCCTGTCCAATGAAGCCTGGCACGCCGAGTTTCGGTACTTCGTGCCGGTGGTCTTCATCAACGGGGTACGGGCGCTCGAGCTGCGATTTACCTCGGAGCAGCTTTCGGCCGCGTTAAGAGCAGCCGCTCCATGAGCGACTTTCCCGCGTTCCGCACCGTGCCCCGCACCGGGGTGATCTTCGTCACCACCGAGGCGACCCGGCTGGGGTTCTCGGCCCGCGATCCCCAGTGGTGCAACCTGGGCCAGGGCCAGCCCGAGACCGGCGAATTGCCCGGCTCTCCCCCTCGAATTCAGCGCATTGAAATCGATGTCGACGATCAAGAGTACGCCCCGGTCGCCGGGCTGTGGGAACTGCGCGAGCAGGTCGCCGGCTTCTACAACCGCACCTACCGGCAGGGGCTCAAGTCTCAATATTCGGCCGAGAACGTCGCCATCTCGGGCGGGGGCAGGGCGGCGCTCACCCGGGCCGCCGCCGCGCTGGGCCACATCAACCTCGGCCATTTTCTACCCGACTACACCGCCTACGAAGAGCTGCTCGACGTCTTCAAGGCCTTCACCGCGATTCCGATTCTGCTCGAGGGAGACCGCGGGTACGCCTTCAGTGGCGAGGATCTCAAGCGGGAAATTCAGGGCCGCGGCTTGTCCGCGCTGCTGCTCTCGAATCCCTGCAACCCGACCGGCAAGGCGATTGGAGGCGAGGAGCTGGCCCAATGGGTCGGCACGTCCCGCGCGCTCGAGTGCTCGATGCTGGTCGACGAGTTCTACAGCCACTACTTGTGGAACGCGCCCCCGGGCCGACTGCCGCTCGAGAGCGCGGCCCGCTACGTCGAGGACGTGAACCGAGATCCGGTGGTGATCTTCGACGGGCTGACGAAGAACTGGCGCTACCCCGGCTGGCGGGTGACCTGGACCCTGGCGCCCCGAACGGTGATCGACGCTGTCGCGTCGGCGGGCAGCTTTCTCGATGGCGGAGCGGGCAAGCCGATTCAGCGCGCGGCGATTGGCCTGCTCGAGCAGGACCACGTGATTGCCGAGACCCAGGCGATTCACACCACCTTTCGCGAGAAGAAAGACCTGATGGTCGCCGGGCTGTCGAAGCTCGGAGTGCGGATGGATCGTCCCCCCGACGGCACCTTCTACGTCTGGGGAGACGTGTCGCACCTGCCGCCGCCGCTGAACGAAGGCATGGGCTTCTTCCGCGCCGCCCTCGAGAAAAAGGTGATCGTCGTCCCGGGGGAGTTCTTCGATGTGAACCCGGGCAAGCGCCGCAGCTCGCGCAGCTCACGCTTTCGGCAGTACGTGCGGTTCAGCTTTGGCCCCTCGCGGCCCAACCTCGAGCTCGCGCTCGGCCGGCTGGCACAGCTGATTGCCGAGGCGGGGTCCCGGACTTAGGCGGCGATCTGAGTCGAGTCTGACGTCTTCCAGAACGTGACCACCGAGCCGTCGACTTCGGCTCGAAACCCGAACGGACAGCGGCTGGCGACGGCCCGGGCGGTCTCGGCCGCGGACGTGTTCTCGTCCAGCGTCAGGCTCGAGCGACGGGAATCCACCAGCAAAGTCAGAAAGCAGCGTGAGCGGGTCGCTCCGAGGAACTCGACCTGGTTGGCATCGAGCATTCGAACCCGCTGTCCCAGGTCGGTCGTCAGCACCTGCACCCGGGGCCGGCGCGCGGCGGGGATGACGGTCTGGGTGAACTTCAGCTCAGTGCTGATTTCACTCGAGTGGGCATCGACGAAGACTCCGCGGGGCAAGGCGCGGCTCAGGGCGCGCAGCGCATCTGGACCCCGACTGCCCAGCGCCAGCGGGACTTCGGTCTCTTCTTCGCCCGAGCGGAAGTGGAGCGTCGTCCCGAGCGGAAAGACGTGCTCGACCTTTCCCGAGACGACGAACCGGTCGCTCGCGCGCGGAAAAATCTTCAGCGACGCGTCGTCACACCACAGGCCAAAACGGGGAACGGCCGAACGAAAAGGCAGAAGCTCGAGCGACATGCCGCCGGTGTACACCCATGTCCGGTCGGGATTCGAGCCCCCGCCCAAACATCAGCAATGGCGGGTGCTTACTTGCAGGTCTCAGTCAGTGAGGTGGTGGCGGCAATGCACCGCAGGCACCCCGGGCAGAGCGATGGATTGCAGGTGGCCGCGACCCCACAGTTGGTGACGTACGTCGCCGTGACCCCGCAGGCCGGAGCAAAGGCCGCCGTCCAACCGAGGGTCCCCGAGCAGTCGGCATCTCCCGTGGTACAAGATCCGGTGAGCCTGCAGGCAAGGGCGTCGGTGAAGGACTTTGTCTCCGTCCCATCGCAGTTGAAGTCGAAGCCGCCACACCCCTGTCGGGGCACCCCAGAAGGTCCGCCTGCGGGATTGGCGCGGCTGTCGGTGTCGCAGCAGTCCGCGGAATTGCCCGAATACCCCGTCGGCGCAGCCGTGCCACAGAACTTCGCGGGGGCGGTAGCGGCCCCGAAACCGTCACCATCGGAATCTCGAAAGAAAGTGGTGCACGTGTTGGAGGCGCACTCACACGCCTGGCTGCACGGCCTTCCGTCCCCTTCGTCCCTGAGGCAACTGTTGCCCGCCGTACAGTACGCGCCCGACTTGCAGTCCAGCGAGCAAGATCCGCCGCTGCAGGCGGTGAAGCAGGCGCCGTTGCCGTTGCAGGTGAAGGCCGCGCACTCGCTTTGAGGATCTGAGGTGGCCGCGAAGTTGGTGCAGGTCCCCAACGTCGCCCCGTTGCAGGACTGGCAAGCCGAGCCGCAGGCGGTGTTGCAGCAAACTCCATCGATGCAGAAGTTGGAGGCGCACTGCGCTGGATCAGTGCAGGTCTTCCCATTGACGAACAAGGGGACACAGACGCCGTTCTGGCAGAACCGGGTGGCCCCGCAGCCATTGATGTCGGTCGGGCATTGAGTGGAAACGCCGGTGCACTTCTCTTCGACGTCGCACGCGCCACTGATCGGGCGGCAGACCGCGGTCGAGGGCAGCAGAAGGTCCGCCGGGCAGCTCGCACTGCTGCCGCTGCATTTCTCTGCCGCGTCGCACAGGCCTGCGGACACTCTGCAAACAGTCCCGGTGATGTCGAACGCGTCGACGGGACAGGCGGCAGCGTCACCCGGGCACACCTCTTCTACATCGCAGACGCCCGCGGAGGCGCGGCACGAGACTCCCTTGGGTTTGAAACCGTCGACGGGGCATGCCGCCGCAATTCCGCTGCAGACCTCTTGCACGTCGCACGGCTGACTGAGGTTTGCGGCTCGGCAGATGACGCCTGCCTTCACGAAGTCGTCGACGGGACAGGTGGCCGCGGTGCCGGTGCAGAACTCGGCGACATCGCACTGCGCGCCCGTCGCCGCTGCACGGCATTGAACCGTCGAAGCCGCAAAGGTGTCCGTCGGGCAGAGGAGATTGCTGCAGCTCTCAGCCACATCGCAGGTCGAGGCTGCGCCGCGGCACTCTTTGCCCTCGCAGTCGGGATCTTCGCAGTCGAACTTGCCGTCGTTGTCGTCGTCGAGGCCGTTCAAGCACAACGTCTCGGTCCCGGGCGCGCCGCCTCCGCTCCCGCCGCCGACGCCTCCAGTCCCGCCGCCGACGCCGCCGGTGCCGCCGCCGACGCTTCCAGTCCCGCCGCCCACGCTTCCGGTGCCTCCGCCGACTCCCGCCCCCAGCTCACACTTCAAGGCGATGCAGCTCTGCCCGGTCGGGCAGTTGTCGCTGGTCAAACAGGGTGCGCCGGTGGTGTTCGCAACACACGCGGCGACGACGATCAGTGAGAGAGCACAGAGGAGCAGTGGCCAGCGGGTGTGGCTCATGACGACTCCCTGAAACAGCGACGATTAGTTTCGGCCTTCCACGAAGAACAGGACCACGGCCGTGATCGCAGCGGCTCCGGCGACGCCATACGCGACGTTGGCGCCCAGAGCCATGCTGTTGGCTTTGCTGACCAACGCGTCGGCCTCGAGCCGGCTGTGGATCCTGGCGTGCAGCTCACTCGAGGCTCCGCCGGCCATCACTCCCAGGCCGGCCCCGACTCCGCCGGCGACCACCGCGCCGCCCGCGGCCACCCAGGTGAACACCCGCTTGCCCCCGGTGGAGCTCGAAGGCTTCCGCTCGATGATGCTCTCGGGCGGCGTGCTCGATGCGACGGGCGTCGGCGTGGGCTCGGTGATCGACGCGGTGCTCGGCTGCTTGAGGCCCTCGTCTTTCTTCGGAGCGTCGGCGATAGGGCCCGTACCGGCCGCGAGGTTGATCGTCACTTCCTGAGAACGCACCGCGGACATCGTGAACGAGCGTTCGACGGTGGCGTAGCCTTCGGCCCGTGCGACCAGCTTGTGTGGGCCAGGCGCCAGCTCGGTCGACGCGGGCGAGAGCCCGAGATCCTTTCCATCAATCTGGATTTTCGCGGTCGGCGGGTCGGCGAAGACCAGGACCTGCTGAACCCCGCGGTCCTTGAGCTTCCGCTCGAGATTGGCGATCGAGTCCCCGACCGCCACTTTGTCCGAGGCATCCGGCAGCGCACGCAGGTAGTCGCGGTAGGCGCGCAGAGCCTTCCCGGTCTCTCCTTTCCCGGTCTCTCCCATCAGCTCGTAGCACTTGCCGATGTTGAAGAAGATGACCGGGTGAGGACGGGCGACGTACGCTTCTTCGAACTTGGTGACGGCCTCGCCGTACTTCCCCAGGTCGAACAACTTCTTGCCCGCGTTGAAGAGCTCCTTCGCTTTCGCCGGGTCGGGCACCTTGGCGGGCGGGGGAGGGGCTGCCGAAACCGCGACCGACACTGCGAGCAAGAGCGAAAACATGGCGGTCAATCTGGCAGATCCGCACGCTCTTTCAAATTGCTTCACACCGCCCTGGAGCTCGAAGACGACGAAAGTAGTGGGTGGAAGCGTCTATCGGCGAAGGTGGGATCCCCAGCCGAATCAGGGCCACGATATTCAGGTTTAGCCATGGCCTTCGCGGTTTCGGGCGGGACAGAGGCCCGTGCTACGAACTTGCGGTGAAGACAACTCAGGCGCCCTTTGCAGCACCCCGTGCCGAGGAACCTTTTCTCGCCCGGGGCGCGCTCTTCGCCCTCACGCTGACCCCGCCCTTGATCACCTTGGTGACCGCTCGGCTCGGCTCGGGCCCGGTGTCGGTGGTGCACGTCCAGTCCGTCCTATTGCGGCATCAACCCAGGTGAATAATGCCTGGTCTTCGATGCCGCGCTGCTCGATGCCGCTCAGCTCACGTCCGACCCGATGCTGCTGCAGACCGACGAAGGTCTCGCCGAAGAGGCCCTGCGACGAACGATTCCGGCCGCAGAAGGTTTTCGACGCTCAATCGGTCGACTGGAAGTCCACCCGGCGCGTTTCGGCACGGGCTGCAAAACCCTTCTTTAGTCCGGTAGGTCTTTGAGCTCTTTGGTGTCGCCGTACGGATCATTGTGCAGCGCCTTGGGCGGGGCCTTTGTCCCGGGCTTCGTCGGCTTGGGCTCTCGCACCGGGGCCGCGACCTCTTTTGCTTTTTCGAGCTGAACGGCCAACGACGAGTCCTCTTCGAACCGAATTTTCTTCGAGGCCGGCTTGTACCCCGGAAGGACAAATCGGTACTCGCCCACCTGGCCCTTCTCGCGGCTGACCGCGAAGGGCGTGGTGCCAATCATCACCTCGCCGTCGAAGACTTCCGCGTGCTCGGGAACCGAGTTGAACGTGAACTTCACGCTCTTTGGCGCCACGACCACCGCGGCTTCCTTCACCACCGGCTTTTCAATCTTCTCGACCACCGCCACCGGCGGAGCAGGCACGAGATCCGCGGTGGGCGCAGTGGCTGCGCGGGTGAAGAACACCACCGCTCCGGCCGAAAGCCCTGCCAGCGCCACCAGAGCGATGATCAGCGGAGTGCGGTTGGGCCTGATGCCTGCCGCCGCGTCGTCCGGCTCGGGCTCGGACACAATCACCGAGCTGGCCACGTTCGACAGCTGCAGTGGAAGCGCCGACAGCGACCGGGGGTCGGTGTTCGCCCGGGCCGGCAGCTGCGTCACCAGCGGCACCAGCACCGACAGCGCGGCGCTCGTCTCGGCGGCTTTGCGCGTCGCCACTCCGGTCGTCGCGGTTCGCAGCTGAGCCATCGCGTCGTCCAGCTTGGCAATGACCTCTTCCATCGACCCGGGGCGGTCGGCCACCTTCTTCTGCAGCATGTGGAAGATCAGCGCCTCGAGCTCGGGCAGCACCGGCTTGGTGGGGCCCGGTTCCAGCGGCGGCGGGGCCGAGGTCATCTGCAACGCCATCAAAATCATCGGCGTCTCGCCCACGAACGTCGGGCGGCCGCACACCAGCTCGTAGAGAATCAGGCCCAGCGCGTAGATGTCGGTGCCGGGGTCGACCGTGAGTCCCGCCGCCTGCTCGGGCGACATGTACTGCGGCGTTCCGACCACCATTCCGATCGCCGTCTGGCCCCCCGACCCGTGACCGGTCGAGACCTTCGCAATACCGAAGTCGAGCACCTTGGCGAAGTCGGCCTGCCCCGGCCGCTGCAGCAGCATCACGTTCTCGGGCTTCAGATCGCGGTGGACGATGCTCTGTTGGTGCGCCGCGGCCAACGCGCGCGCGACCTGCAGTCCGATCAGCACCACCCGCTGCATCGTCATCGGGCCTTCGCGGCGAACCGTGCTCGCGAGCGTCCGGCCCTCGATGTATTCCATCACGAAGAAGAAGCGGCCTTCCTGGGTGCGCCCGAAGTCCGAGATGTCGACGATGTTCTGCTGGCCGATTCGGCTCGAGGCAATCGCTTCCCGCTTGAACCGGGCGACGAAGTCGGGGTCGTTCGACAGCTCGGGCAACATCACCTTGATCGCGAACAACTTGCCCAGCTCGATGTGCTCGGCCTTGTAGACCTCGCCCATTCCACCGGCCGCGAGCTTGACGATGATCTTGTAGCGGTTGTCGATGATCTGCCCCGGCTGCAGCTCGTGGCGCCGATCGCGAACCGAAGGGCCGGTGTTGGTGTGCTCGTGCCCGGCCGCGGCCTCTGCGGCGATCACCGCCGACGGACGGCGAAACGTCATGTCCGGTTGCTCCGCCGCCGACGAGGCGCGGCTGGGAGTGGCCGTCGACATCGTCCCGTGCGGGCCGCTTTTGCCGACGACGCGCACGGAAAAGTCGACCCGGCCGACCTTGATGAAGGTGCCCGCCTCGAGCTTCGACTCGAGCGTGGTCAGGCCGTTGACCCAGACGGTGCCCGAGCCCGACAAGTCGCGAATCCACCACGAGCCATCGGTCTCGCGGAAGACCTCGGCGTGCCGCGCCTTCAGCAGGTTCGGCTCGAAGCGCAACTCGCACTCGGGCCCAGAGCCCAAAGAGAAGTGGGTCGAGGGAAAGGCGACGACCTTGCTCTGATGTCCGTCGCCAACCAGAAATTCGAGCTCATCCATTGAGGGTCAGGAAGCCATAACTTCGCGCTGGAGGCCAGTTGCCGTTCCGCACACATCGAAAGACCGGGGTATCTGGTAGAGCAGCGCAGATGAACCGCAGCCACTGGGGTTGGGGCTACCTGGAGCAGATGCCTCCACTGGCCGAGGTTGCTCCCCGGGCGACGGCCTTCTTCGGACCGCTGGAAACCCAGAGTTGTGTTCCGATAGATGCTGTCGTGGTGCCCAGGCCCCGGGTCGAAGTGCCCCCTGCGCTCAACGACTTCGCCAGCGCCCAGCCGGAACCGCGGCTTCGGCACACCTGGGGGCGTGGGTACCCCGATCGGCTGCGCGGCTTCCGCGGAGATTTCTCGGCCGCCCCGGACCTCGTCGTCACCCCGCGCACCGAAGCCGAGGTCGCGCTCGCGCTGGCGGTCTGCGAGCAACAGCGGCTCACCGTCACCCCCTACGGCGGAGGCAGCAGCGTCGTCCGGGGCATCGAGCCGGTGCTGGGAAAAGGCCACCGCGGGACCGTCAGCCTCGACCTGGGCGCCTTGAACCAGGTGCTGGAGGTCGACGCCACCTCGAGACTGGCGCGGATTGAAGGGGGGGTGTTCGGCCCGGCGCTCGAAAAGCAGCTGGGCGCTCACGGGCTGACCCTGCGGCACTTTCCCCAGTCGTTCGAATTTTCGACGCTGGGAGGGTGGATCGCCACCCGCGCAGGCGGCCACTTCGCGACGCTCTACACCCACATCGATGAGCAGGTGCATTCGGCGCGGATGGTGACCCCGCGGGGGCTGTGGGCCAGCAAGTCCTTTCCGGCCAGTGGCGCCGGCTCGGATCCCAACCGCTGGGTCTGCGGCAGCGAAGGGACCCTGGGCGTGATTACCGAGGCGTGGATGCGGGTGTTGCCCCGGCCCACCTTCCGCGCGAACGCCAGCCTCCACTTCGAGCGCTTCGATCAGGCGGTGCGGGCGACGCGGGAAATTTCTCAAAGCGGCCTGTTTCCGTCGAACGCGCGGCTGCTCGACGCTTCGGAAGCGATGGTCCACGGGGTATCGGGCGATGGCTCGGCGGTGCTGATCCTGGCCTTCGAGTCGGCCGACCACCCGCTGGGGCCGTGGCTCGAACGGGCGATGGCGATCGCCGCCTCGCACGGAGGAACCTGCCCCCGGGGTGCCCTGGTGCGCGACGATGCGTCGGGTGCCCGAGCCGCCGACGCCGCCGAGAGCTGGCGCACGGCCTTCTTGAAGGGCCCCTACCTGCAGGACGCGATGATTCAGCTGGGGGTGATTGCCGACACCTTCGAGACCGCCTGCACCTGGACCGCGTTCGAAAAGCTGTACGGGGAAGTCAACGCGACGATGCAGGACGCCTTGCAGCGGGTCTGCGGAGGCGGAGTGGTCACCTGTCGCTTCACCCACCTCTACCCCGACGGTCCGGCCCCGTACTTCACGTTCATCGGCAAGGCGCGCCAGGGCGCTGAGCTCGAGCAGTGGGCCGAGCTGAAAGCCGCAGCGTGCGATGCCCTGGCAAAGTGGGGCGGCACGATCACCCACCACCATGCGGTCGGTCGGACCCACAAGCCCTGGTATGACCTCGAGCGGCCCGAGCCGTTCGCCCAGGCCTTCATCGCCGCGCGCCGCGCCGTCGACCCCGCCGGAATCTTGAACCCCGGAGTGCTCACCGGATGAAGAAGAAGACGGCGTTGATCCTGCTCGTGATCGGGGGCCTGGTCGGGGTGAGCATGATTGGCGTGCTCACCGCCATCGCGCTGCCGAACTTCCTCAAGTACCGCTACAAGTCGAAGCAGAGCGAAGCGAAGTACATGCTCAAGGTCCTGCTGACCCAGGAGCAGGAATTCCGCCGGGTCCAGGGCTTTTGGGCCACCAGCTCTCGAGAGCTGGTCGAGTACGTCAACAGCGCGCCTCGCAGCAGCACCTGCTTTCTGGGCCCCGGAGCCGGGTGGGGCGGGAAGGGCGACGTGAAGTTCGAGCAACTGCCCGCCGGGGTGCGCGAGCGGCTGAGCGCGAATCTCGAGGCGGTCGCCGCCCAGAAGAGCAAGCGGAACCCCGATGCAGATCTGACGATTGCCTGCGCAGTGAACCTCGATGACGACCCCGCGCTCGACGTGTGGTCGATCAGCTCCAGTGAGCCGACTCCGCGCAACGACTTTTCCGACCTCGGCGAGTAGGCCCCCTTTCAGGGAGCCAGCGGCGGCACCACAGACGGGGCGCGGGGCTGGGCGATTTCCTGCCTCAGCTGGGCGATGCCACGGGTCAGCATCGGCGGCTGCTCGTCAATCGGTGCTTCGAGCACGTACCGTTCGAACTGCGCCAGCGCGCGTTCCCGGTCGTCGGCTTGAAGCGCGAGCATTCCGGCGAACAACCGCGCCTCGTGCGCATCCTCGAAGGTGTCGGCGATGTGCTGCAGCTCATCGAGCGCGGTCGTCGTCTGCCCATCGGCGGCGAGCAGGACGGCGCGGTGGGTCCGGGTCGGCACGTGGTACGGGTCCAGCGAGGTCGCACGCCGAATCAGCGGAGCGGCGTCTTCGAACATCTGCCGCGAGATCAGCTCCTTCGCAGCGTTGCTCAAGGCGTCGATGTCATCGGGTGAACGGTTCGCCCGCTCCATCGCCGTCTTCAGCTCGAGGTCTTCTTTGGGGGCCCCTTCCATCGGGCCCCTGGATCCTCCCGGCTGGATTCCGGTCATCCCCTGACCGTCCTCGCGCGCCTTCGACTCTTGCGAGAGGACGATGCCCAGCACCACGAAGAAGCCCACAACTCCCGCGCCCCACAGCGCGCCCTTCAGCGCCGGATTCTTCGCCAGGAACCCGCTGCCTTCAGCCTGCGCGACCTTCTTCTGCGCGCGTGCCTGGGCCTTCAGGGCGTGGTGCTTGACTCCCGCGCTCTCGCGCAACACCGCGGCGGCCGCTTGCTCGAGCCGAGCCTGTTCCGCCGCCCACGCTTCGGCGGAATGAATGTGCTTGTTGGCGGTGTGCTCTTTGAGCTGGGCAATCAGCCCCTGGTAGCGCGTCTCGAGATCTTCGGCCGAGGACGGCGGAGCGACCGGCCGGTGCTTGCGAAGCGAGAGCAGCAAGAACGTCACCGCGGCGATGAACGCCGAAACGAGCGCGACGGTGCCCGGCAGCCAGTTGGTGGTTGCAGCGTGATTCATGGCTTGTCCAGATCGGCCCGGACCTGGGCGAGGAAGTCGTCGGACACAGGCGCTTCGACCGGAATGGCTGCCACCGGCTTTTTCTTCACCTGGCTCATGATCACGATCAGCCCGATTCCGAGCAGGAACACCGGGCCCAGCCAGAGGAAGGCGTTGAGCCCGTCTTTGCGCGGCTCGAGCAGCACCCATTCTCCGTAGCGCGCGACGAAGTAGGTCTCGATCTCTTCGTCGGTGCGGTCCTCGGCGACCAGCTCGCGCACCTTGTCCAGCTGCGCGCGGGCCATCGAAGCGGGCGAGTCTGAAATCGCGACGCCCTGGCAGACGGCGCAGCGGAACTTCTTTCCCAACCGCATCACCCGCTGCTCGTGCTGCTGATCCAACGGGTCGGCTGCGGGCCGGGCGGGGGCGTATTGGCCCGAGATCAACGAGGCGATCAGCGCGAGCGACGCGAGCACTAAAGAATCTCCTCGATGCGCTGGCTCAGCGTGGGGGGATCAATCGGGTAGGGGTACTTGCCGACGATCGTCCCCTGCTTGTTGATGAAGTAGGTCTCAGGGACTCCAGCGACCGCGTAGTCCACGGCGACGGTCGACTTTGGATCGTACAGCTGGGTCCAACTTCCCCCGTTCTCGCGCAGGAACTTCTTCGTCGCCTCTTCGGTGTCCTCGAAGACCACGCCCAGCATCACCACGTCCTTCCCGTACTTGTGGTGCGCCCACTCGAGCGAAGGGTGCTCGAGCTTGCAGGGCCCGCACCAGGTGGCCCAGAAGTTCAGCACGATCGGTCGGCCGATGAAGTCTTTGAGGTGCACCGTCTCACCGGTGTCCAGCCGCTTCATCGTGAACAGCGGCGCAGGCTTGCCCGCCATCAGAAAAGGCACCGCGTGGGGATCGTAGGCCGCGCCCACGAACAGCTCGGCGAACATCAAACGGAACAGAACGAAGAGCAGAAACCCTGCCGTCGCGGCCGCGAGTGCGACGACTCCCCAGCGCTTCATCGGGTGGGGGGCGGTGGCCGCTTGGGTCGTCACGGCGCGCCTGTAGGAACGACCGGAGCGGTGCCGACACTGAGCGCTTCGATTCGTTTTCGCTGCGGCCACATCGCGATCAGCGAACCAAACACCAGCAACGGAATCGCGTACCAGATCCACCCGACCAGCGGGAACACCCAGGCATTGAAGCTGGCGGTGTTCGCGGCTTTGTCGAATGAGAGCAGTGACACGTAGACGTCTTTGAGCAGCGACTCATCGACCGCCGGAGACCCGACCGGGTCCGTCTGGCGTTCGTAGAAGTTCATTCGCGGCGCGCTCATCGCGTGGTGCACGGACTCGCGACCGCCCGGATAGAGGATGGTGATGTTCGCTCCAATCCAGGTGCGGTGGGGGTCGGAGCCGTTCGAAAGCCCATCAAAGCGAATCTGATGGCCGCCGACTTCGAGCATCTGCCCCACCTTCAGCGTGCCGGTGTTGTGGATCTTGAACGCGCTCGAGGCGGCAATCGCCACGATGATCGCGACGATTCCGAGGTGGACGATGTAGCCGCCGAAGCGACGGCGCGAACGACTCGCACTGCGAAACAGCGCCGTCCACGGGCGTTCGTTTTGAGCGGACATCCGGTCGGCGGCAGGCAACAGCAGCTCGCGTAAGGTGATCACCGTGACAAAGGCGCCCAGCCCAAATGCCGTCAGCGGCATGAACCCGCGGTAGCCGATCAGCACGCAGGCCAGGACAACGCAGAGCGAGATCGCGGCCGGAATGACGAACTGCCGCATCACCGTCTGCTTGTCGGCCCGGCCCCAGGGAAGCATCGGGCCCACGCCCATCAAGAAGAGGATCATCAAGCCGCCGGGCAGCGCCATGGTGTTGAAGTACGGCTCTCCGACGCTGATCCGTTTGCCTTGCAGCGCTTCCTTCACCAACGGGAACAGCGTCCCCAGCAAGACGGTGAAGGTGATCGCCACCAGGACCAGGTTGTTGAGGAGGATCATCCCCTCGCGCGAGGCGACCGTTTCCAGCTCGGTCTCGGCCACCAACAACGGCCCGCGAATCGTCAGCAGCACGATGCAGAACACCAGCAGCAAAGCGATGAAGACGAGGAACGTCGGCCCGATGTCCGACTGGGTGAACGAGTGCACCGAGTTGAAGACACCCGAGCGCGTCATGAAGGTGCCGACGATGGTGAGCACGAAGGTCCCGAGCGCGAGCGCGAGCGTCCACAGCTTCAGCGACTTCTTCCGCTCGAGCACCATCGTGGAATGAATGAAGGCGGTCGCGGTGAGCCAGGGGAGGAACGAGGCGTTCTCGACCGGATCCCACGCCCAGTACCCCCCCCAACCGAGCACCGCGTACGCCCACCACGAGCCGAGAATGATTCCCACCGACAGGAACGTCCACGGAATCATCATCCACTTGCGCAGCGGGACCAGCCACGCGTCGCCCAATTCTCCGCGCAGCAAAGCTCCGGTCGCGATTCCGAACGGAACCGTCATTCCCACGAAGCCGCAGTAGAGCATCGGGGGGTGAATGATCATCAGCACGTGGTTCTGCAGCAGCGCGTTGGGGCCCGGCCCATCGGCCAGCGGGCTGGCGATCGCCGTCCACGGATTTGCCGGGCCGGCGATCAAGAACGCGAAGAACGTCGCGACCGCCGCCATGCAGCCCAGCGACAGCTGCATGTAGCGGCCGTGTTCCTTCCGGTAGGTGAAGGTGAAGGCGAACAGGTATACGCCCATGATCGCGCCCCAGAAGAGAATGCTGCCTTCCAAGGCGCTCCAGAGCGAGACGATGGTGAAGATGGTCGGCGTCGATCGGCTTCCGACCTGGGCGACGTACTTCACCGAGAAGTCGTGCGAGAGCAGCGCGTACACCATCGTCAGGTTGCTCAAGATCATGCAGGCACAGAACGCGTACACCGCGCGCTGGACCCAGGGGAGCAGGCTCTCGCGGCGGGTGAGGCCGCTCCAGATCCCGACGACCGAAGCGAACACTGCGGAAAGCAGCCCGCCCAACACCAATGAGTAGCCGATCGTAGAATTCATTTGAGTCTTTGCTCCTTGGACCACCGCATCGATTCCCGCGCGTCGCTCACTTGGCCGACGTCTCTGCGGTGTCGAGCGACTTCTGCCAGTCCTTGCTGTTTTCACCCGGCTTCGGTGGGCGGTATTCGTTGGAATGACTGACCATCAGCCGGCTGGTCTTGAAGGTGCCGCTGCTGCCGAACGTGCCTTCGACCACCACCCCGATTCCTTCGCGGAACATCTGCGGAGGGACCTGGTCACACGACACCGGCACGGTCGGAGCGTTGGGCTCTTTGTTGTCTGCGACCTTGAAGTTCAGCGCGGTGTGCGCCGCGTTCCACACGATGCTCGCTGGCTC
>JAYVCD010000012.1:0-24680 GCA_043750125.1 Archangiaceae bacterium
CAGGGCGACGACAGCGAAGACACCCTGCCTCCGTCCCGGGTGAGCGGGCTCTAAGAGCGAACTGTCGCTTGAGTCAGGGCTTCATGTGCCACACGCGCCTCAGCCGCTCGGGAGGCGTCCCGCGGGTGACGGTCCCGGTGCCGAGGTCCATCTTTCCGAAGGCAGGCACGCCGGCCTCCAGCCCGGTGAAGAGCAGCATCCCGCTGCGCCCGCTGGCGTCGTCGAGAGTGAGGCCAGCAAGGATCAGCGTCGCCACTCCGGTGGTGCGGTCGTGCTTGTAGTACTCCGGGTTGCTGTTGGCCGACCGTGAGAAGCCCCATGTCCCTTCGGCCCGAATCCAGAACGCGCAGCTTCCGCCGGCCGTAGTCTTGGCCCCTGCCGACGAGACCGGCGCCGCGGACGTAGAGCAGTGTCACCTGAGGTCGGCTTTGATCAGCGCGGCCGGGCTCTAAGCGCGCTTGGCTGCCGTCAGCTGAGAGCCGGTCTGGACGCGCAGCGTGTGCAGGTCTCCTCCCACCGCGAAGACGACCAGCTCGCGGATGAAGAATTGGACGCGGGAGCTTTGCATCGGCAGCACCCGCGCCTGCACCGGCTCGAAGTCGCCCGCCACCAGCAGCGCCGCCCGCGAGGTGGTGTGACGAACCGCGTCCAGGTAGGTGGCCGCGATGTTGGTGCGGCCGCTGGTGCGAAGAAGGTTCGAGGCCAGCCGGGCGAGGGCCGTTTTTCCTTCGGCGCTGAGCGCTTTGCCCAGCCGCTTCTGCTCGACCTTCAGCTGCTTCGGATCTCCACGCGGCACGTAGCTCGGGTCGCCGAAGGTCAGCGCGGCCTCGATCAGCAGCGACAACCCGTCGGGAGGAAGCAGCACCGCCATTCCCAGCTCGGGGCGCAGCAGCGCCAACGTCGCGGCCAGGTGGGCGGTCAACTGTTGCAGGTCGGCCTCGCGCAGCAGCGGCTCGCCGATGAAGAGACTCAACGGCGCGGTGGGGTTGACCCGGATTCCCACCCCTTCGTCGGGGTGCCGCTCGGCCCGGCCGGTAATCCTCGCGGCCAGAAACGGCGAATAGAGGACCAGCGACTCGAAGCCGAGCGAACGGGCGATGAAGCGCAGGTTGTTCAGCGCGGGCTCTTTCGATTCGCCCAGCTCGATTCGGTGCTTCTTGGGGTGCAGCTTGAAGTCACCCAGGTCCGCGGCGTACTTCGCGCCCACGTGGGTGTGAATCAACGCCATCAGGTGTCCCAGCGAGCCCCGAAGGTTGGGGTGGAGCAGCAGGTTCTGCCATTGGCTCTCGGACACCGGCGCCCGCAACTGAGCCGGCGCGCGCGCGACCCGTCCAAATTCGCGCAGCATTCGCACCTCGTCGGGCCCGGGCGCACCCAGGACCGCCGCCGCCCCGGCCGCGAGCAACATCGAGTCGTGATCGCCGCGCTTCTGGGCGATGCGGGCCAGCGCACCACATACCCGGGCCGGAGCTTCACTGTGGGGAATCGCGCGCACGTAGGCGGCGCTCGCCTCGGCCTCGTGCTCGGTGTGGGCGATCGCGAAATCGCCGAGCGCTTCCTGGGCGACCGCATCGTCCGGAGCCAGGCGCGCTCCCGCGGAATACGCTTCGAACGCGCCGGGGTCGTCCTTCAGTCGCACCGCCCGCAGCTCGCCGAGGCTGCGCCACAAGACCGCCCGCCGAGCTGCACTGGCCGGCACTTTCTCGAGCCGAACAATCAACCGCCGGGTGCACTCGTCGAGCGTCTTCCACCGCTTGCTCCCGACCAACAGGGCCTCGAGCAGCTGCAGCGCCTGGACGAATTGCGGCGAACGGTCGAGGGCGGACTCGAGCAGCGCGACCGCGCGATCCTCTTCCTTCATCGTGCGACCCAACAGCTCGGCCAGCGACAGCGTCTCGCGGTGGCGCGCGTCTTCAGACAGCAGCGGGTGGGCGAGCAGCGTCGCTTGAAGTTTGGCCGCCTCTTGCAGTTGTCCCGCGCTGCGGTAGGCGAGGTGAATTCGCTCGAGGACGTCGAGCGCGTCGGGGTGAAGCTCGAGCGCCGCGGCGTAACCGGTGATCGCGAGCTTGGGTTTGAGCAGCTTGTCCTGCGCAATTTTTCCCAGCTCGACCAGCAACGCGAACCGCTCTTCACCCTTCGCGATGCCCGCCAGCCGCTGCCGGTACAGCGCCGCCTTGTCCCACGTGCTGGCCCCGTCGCTCAGCTCGATCGCCAGCCGAAGCGCCACCGGCTGCACCGGGTCAGCGTCCAGCGCCTTCTCGACCATCGCGATCGCGCGGTCCTTCTCTCCCAGGGTCCGGAACAGGCGGGTCAGCCGCACGCGCAGCTCGGCCCGGTCGACGGCAGGCATCGCCTTCTCGTGGTGCTTGAGCAACAGCTCGTACTGCTGCGCGGCCTCGGTCGCTTTTCCCGCCAGCTCGTACAGCTCGGCCCGCCCTCGCAGCGCGCCGGGCTCGGTCGCATCGAGCTTCAACGCCTGCTCATAGGTCTGCAACGACACCGCGCTGTGTCCCAGCTCGCGCTCTACGTCTCCCAACTTGCTCAGGTGGGCAATCAGCGCGAGCCGATGGGTGGGCCCGCCCCGCTCGAAGAGTGAAATCAACACCCGCAGGGTCTGCGCCGCGCGGGGCCACTGGCTGGCCGCGATCAACAGCTGGGTCAGCGGTTGCGCGGCTTCAATCCACTCGGGGGCGTTGCTCAGCGCGTGCTCGTACCAGCGAATCGCCCGTCGGTTGTCGGTGCCCAGCGCGTGAAGGTGCCGCGCGAGCTCGAGCCCGGCCGAGGCGCGGTCTGCTTCCGTCGGCGCGTGCTCGGCTTCCTGCGCCAGGGTCTGCTCGAAGCCGGGCCAGTGGGCGTCTTTGAAGTACAGCGCGCGCAGCCGTCGCAGGGACGGCAGGTGGGTCGGCTCGCCGGCCAGGGCCTTCTGGTAGGCGGTGCTCGCCCCGGCCAGGTCGCGCAGCTTGTCTTCGAGCAACAGCCCACTGCGATGAAGCAGCTCGGCGCGCAGGTGGGCGTCGGTCTCGAGAAGGGCTTCGCGTTCGATCATCCGCGTCGCCTCGAGCCAGCGGCCGTGCAGTTGGTGCAGGTGGGCCAGTGCGCTGAAGGCAGGCCGGTGCTCGGGCACCGACTCGAGCGCGCGCTTCCACCAACGGACCGCGCCCTCGTCGTCCCGCAGCTGCTGGTGCAACAGTCCGCCCAGCTGACCGCAGAGCAGGGCTTTGGGCAGCGGGCCCTGCGCGACTTCGACGTGGCGGGTCAGAACGTCCACCAGGCCGGCCCACCGTTCGCCCGCGCGCCGCAGCCGCGCCAGCCCTTCGAGCGCCCGCTCTTCGGAAGGACGCAGCTTGAGGATCCGTTCGAGCCGCTGGTCCGCCTGAAGCCCGGGCCCTTTGCCTTCCCACAACGCGGCGGCCTCGTAGAGCAGCGGAACCTGCTCGGTGGGGTCGGTGGTCAGCGTCAGCCGCTGCTCGATTGCCTTCAGCAGCTCGGCCGGGCGATCGAGCTTCTTGTACAGCCGGTGCAGCGCCTGAAACCCTGGAGCAGAAGAGGGCTCGAAGGACAGCGCCTGCAGGTAGGCGGCGATCGCCGCTTCGGGATCTTTGAGCTCGCCCTCGCACAGCTGCGCAATCTGAAGCTGAATTCCGCACCGCTCTTCGGGAAGGGCCAGCCGCACCCACTGCTGCAGCGCCTGCAAGCATTGCGGCCACTGCTGATGGCGGCGGTGCAGCGCCGCGAGCAGCGCCGCCGATTCAGGGCTGTTCGACAGCTCGACCCACCGCCGCAACGCGAGGGCTGCGGCACGCGGGTCCTTCAGCTTCGTTTCGTGCAGCTGCGCCAACCCTTGCAACAGGGTCCCGCGCGCGGCGAGGTCGAGGGTCGCTTCGAGCTTCAACTCGAGCGCTCCGGCCTGTCGCGCGTGCAGCGCCCGCCGGGCGAACAGCTGGACCAGCGCGTCGAGCGCGGCCTTGCTGCCTACGTCGTGGGCGAGCAGACCGAGCAGCGTCTTCTCGGCCTCATCGACCTGGTCCAGCGCCTGGTCTTGAATCGCCGCCAGCGCCAGCGCGAGCCGTTCGTGGGTGGGCCCGAAGGCCAGCCCTTCGAGAATCTGCTGATAGAGCTTCGCCAGCTCGGCGGGCTTCGAGAGGCTCTTCGCCAGCCGCTCGGCCCGGTCGCGCCGCGAAGTGGGCGTGGGGTCGAGCTGCACGGCCTGGCAGGCCCAGTGGAAGGCGGCGGGCGCATCGTTCAACTGTTCTTCGTGAAGCTCCGAGAGCTCATCGAGCGTCACCGGCAATTCCGCGCTCTGCAGGTGGGGAAGAAAGGTCTGCAGCAGCCCCGCGGTCGGGGCCCACTGCGAGGTGCGGGCGTAGAGCGTTCGCGCCTCGTCGAAGGCCGTTCGGTTCGCAGGCTCGAGGCTCAGCACCCGCTGCAGCGCGGCGGCGGCCTGGGGCAGCGCGTTCAACCGCTCGTGGATTCGGGCCAGCTCGAGCAGGCTCGTCACCCCTTCGACGCTCGACCCCGCGTGCAGCTGGGCTTCGACCAGCAGGGCGAGGCTCTGGGCCAGCTCGGCAAACGCGTCGTAGCCTGCGAAGACGGAGCGCAGCCGCTGCAGCTCGGCTGCGGCGTCGGGAAGCAGCTCGAGGGAACTCCGGGCGGCCGCGAGCGCCAGGTCCCGGGAACCCAGCTCGACCAGCACTTCGGCCCGTCGCAGCAGATGGACTCTGCGTCCGGCCGCGGCTTCCGGAGACTCGGCGAGCTCTCCCAGCGCCTGGGCCAGCGCCGCCTTCGGACCCAGCGCAGCGTAGATCTCGACCAGCGCGGTGAGGGCGCCGGCGTGGCTGCGCGCGCGCTCGAGCACTTCGCGGTAATGAATGATCGCCGGCTCGGGCTGATTGAGCCGGCGGTAGGCCAGCTCGCCGAGCTGAAACTCGAGCGAAGCGACTTCGCGGGGATCCAGCGTCACTCCGCGTCGGGCCCGAAGCAGCTGGCCCAGCTCGTCATGACGAAGGGCCCGCTCGTAGTGGCCGACCAGCAGGGCGAACCCTCCGGGATGAAGCGGGTCATCGGTCAGCAGCGCGCGCCCCAACTCGATCGCCCGCTGAGGGTTCGTCTGCGAGCACAGCCGCGCCAGCTTCAAGCGAAGCGCCTGACGTTCGAGCTGCGGCACGTGCAGCAGCAGGTGCTCGAGAATGGAAATCAGCCGCTCGGGCTGCGCGGTGCGCTCGTAGAGCTCTTCGAGTTTCCGCGCCGCCGCGACGTGGGCGGGCTCGAGCTCGAGCACCTCGCGCAGCGCGCTGCCAGCGCGGTCGGGTTGGTCCAGCCGTTCGTCGGCAACCGCGGAAATCCGCAGCAGCAAAGCGACCTTCGCTTCCCGGGTCGGCGCCACCCCCAGGCATTCTTCGAGCACGGGCAACAGCTCGGCCCAGCGGCCCAGGCCCTCGAGCACCCGGTCGAGCCCGGCCAACGCCGGGGTAAACGCCGCCTTCGCTCCCAGAGCCCGTCGGTAGAAGTCGGCGGCGCGCTGCGAATCTTTCAGCGGCCCCTCGTACAGCGCGCCCAGCGCCAGGCTGGTCTGCGCCACGCCTTCGGGCTCGAGCAGCGGCAACACTTCTTCGAGCACTGCCCCGAGCGCGTCCTGACACTGGGCGAGTGCGGCCAGCTCGATCAGCTGCGCCCGCAGGGCCGCGTCGGCGGGGGTCTCTTTGAACGCCCGCGCCAAAGCGAGGAAGCCCAGCTCGGGGTCCTGCTGCTTTTCCAGGCGCAGCTTGCCCAGCTCGAGCCAGAGCGCGCGTCGGCGGGTGCTCTCGGTCGAAAGCGGCGCGCGCCACTCGAGGAACGCGGCGAGCCGCTTCACATCACCGAAGTGCCGATACCCGCCCAGCAGCAGCTCGCTGGCGTGACCGAAGTGGGCCTCGCCCTCGAGAAATTGCTCGAGCTGGGCCAGCGCTTCGGGGTGGCTGGGGTGGGACTGGAGCACCTCGGCCAACAGCGGCAGCGCTCCGGTGCGATCTTCCAGCCGCGCGCGGCGCACCTCGGCCAACCGCAGGCGCAGCGGCACCGCGTCGTGCGGCTCGAGCCGGATTCGGCGGGCGAGGATCTCGGCCTGCTCGGTCCACAGCTGCAGCTGGGAACAAAGCCGGTCGAGCCGTCCCAACGCGGCCACGTCGTTCGAGGCCAGCTCGAGCACCCGGCGGTACGCGCTGTAGGCCCCGCGGGCATCGCTCAGAGAGTCATCGCGAACGGCGCCGATGCGCGAGAGCAGCGAAATCCGTTCCGGGTCGTCGTGGGCGTGAAGCAGCCGGGCCTCGAGCACCGCCACCAGCTCTCCCCAGCGCCACGAGCTCTCGAGCAGACCGACCGCGGCGGTGAGCGCTTCGTCGTCGTCGGGCAGCAACAGCAGCAGGGCGCGCCATTGCTCGAGCGCCGCGTCCGGGTCCCCGAGCTTCTGGTGAAGAGCGGCCAGCGGACGAAGCATCAAAATCTTCACGTCGTTCGACTCGACCTTCGGCAGCACCTCGGACAACAGCGTCGCCAGCGTCCCGTCGGCCTTCGCGATTTCGCCCAGACTCAAGCACCGCAGAAGCGCGCGGGGCTCTTCGGGACTTTCGCGAAGCAGGCCGGCCAGGGTCTGCAGCGCCGCGGCGGGGGACTGCAGCCGGTGTTGATGCAGGTCGGCCACCCGGTGAAGCAAAGCCGCCCGCGCTGGCCCGACCGCCAGGCCCGCCCGCGCTCCGAGCACCTCGAGCAGCGCCGGCCACGCCTGGGTCTCTTCGAGCAAAGGCTCGAGCAGCGCCGCGGCAGAATCGCAAGCCGGCCCCCCGGCGCGCATCAGCTCGGTCGTGGCTGCGAGCGCCTCGGGATGATTGGCCTGTTGGCCGAGGACTCCGCGCAGCAACTCCAACGCCCCTTCATCGTCGTTGAGCGACCGATGCTTGACCCGCGCCAGCCTCACCCGAAGGGTCCGCTCGAGCGTTTCGTCGCCCCGCCCTTCGGCCCGGCCCATCTGTTCCTCCAGCAGCCGCGCGAGCTCATCGAAGTGGCGGTGGGCCTCGAGCAGCTGTTCGAGCACCGCGAGGGCGATGCGATGGTCGGGGGCGCGGCTCAACGCCAGTCGGCAGCTCTCAATTGCCAGCGGCGGGTCTTTGAGCTGCAGCTCGGCGAGGTCCACCAGCTCGAGCAGAAGGGAAATCTGCTCTTCCACCGACGGCTGCAGCTCGGCCCGATTGCGCAGCAGCCGGGGCAGCTGGGCGAAGTCGCGCTCTTCCCGGTAGAGGGAGCACAGCGCAATCAAGGGGGCCTCTTCTCCCGGCTGACGGCGGGCCACCTGTTCCCAGGCCTCGGCCGCTCGCGGGCGCTGGCCCAGTCGTTGGTGAAGGACGGCCACCGCACGCCACAGCGCGAGCGCGAGCGGCTCGGGCAACCCGGTGAGCAGTTGCGCGCGGTACAGCGCGGTCAGCTCTTCGAGGTGGGCGGTGGTCTCGGCCAGCCGTTCGAGCTCGGCGCGGACCCGAAGATTTTCGGGCGTGGCCTTGAAGACCTCGGCCCGAGCCAGGAACGCCCGCCCGGGGTCTCCCAACGCCTCTCGCAGGACTGCCAGCTCTTCGAACAGACCCAGCGCGCGGGCGGCGGGCGCGGTCGACAGCTGCAGCTCGAGCGCTTCGGCCAGGCGCGGCGAGTCCTGGCGAGCGCGGTAGACCTTCTCGAGGATCGCCGCGGTGGGGGCCCGCAGCAGCGGAGCGCGCAGCAGCAGCGCCTCGAGCCCTTCGACCGCGGCGGCATCGGTGGCGCGCAGCCCCAGCGTCTGTTCGAAGAACCCCAGCGAGGCGTCCGGCTGCTTCAGCGGCCCGAGCGCCAGCTGACCCAGTCGCACCAGGGCGTCGGCCCGCTCATCCGCGGACTGCTCGGCGACGGTCAGCCGGCGCTTGAGCACCTCGTAAAGCTCGGGGTGCAGCGCGAGCCGCTCGAGCATTCGCGCCAATGCGCCAAACGCCTTCAAGTCGGAAGGAGCGCGCAACAGCACGTCTCGGTAGGCGGTGGCGGCCGTGCTCCAGTCGCCCAGGGGCGCTTCGGCCAGGCGGCCCAGCTCGTTCAATGCCGCAAGCTGCGCGGGGACTTCAGCCAGCAGGGGGACCTGCCGACGCAGCACCGCCGTGAGGGCCGCGAAGTTCTTTGCCGCCCGGTAGAGCTCGGCCAGCGCCTGCAGCGGCTCGAGGCTCAACGGGTCCAGCCGCGCCACTTCTTCCCACATCCGTGCGGCTTGAGCGGGGCTGGCGAGGCGGCCCGAATAAAGGCGAGCCAGCGTTTGGCTCAGCGCGAGCGAGACCGCGGCGGACGGCCGTCGCTCGAGCAGGTCCTCGTACGCGCCGACGAGCTCTTCTTCGAGCTGGGCGGCGATGGCGACCCGTTCGGCTTCGGCGCGGGCGAGGGGGTCTTCGACCGAGGCGCGGACCAGGCGCAGTCGTTCGACGAACGCCTGCCGGTGCTCGCCGAGGGCCTCGTACAGGCTCGCCAGCTCAGTGCGCAGCGAGCGCTCGGCGTGCGCATCGGCGTTCGCGACCAGGACTTCGAGGACGGCCAGCCGCTGCCACCGGTGCGCAGGATCCCGGTATACGCCCTCGAGCGACTCGGCCACCCGGGCGCTGACCCGGGGCTCGGCGGCGAGGCCGACCAGCGCGTTGACCGCGCGATCTTCCCGCGGAGCGCCGCGCAGCACTTCGGTCAACAACGTCACCGCCAGCTCGAGCTCGCCCGAGGCAATCAACGCTTTGGCCTGCTGGAGCAGCCGGTCGTTCTTCGACTGCGGGTCCGGCGCCGCCGCGGCGAGCCGGCCGAGCACCTCTGCGCGCTCGCGGTGGCGCTGCAGCTTGCCCAACACCCGCTCGAGCGCTCCGAGAGCCTCGAGCCCCTGGTCGAGCGCGAAGAGCGTCAACAGCGAGTCGGCGGCGGTGTCGAGCTGCCCCAACTTCTCGCGGGCCAATGCCAGCGCGAGCAGGGCGGCGGGCCGTTCGGTGGGCGTCGCGTTCTCGGCGCGGTGCTGCAGCAGCGTCGCGAGCTGGGCGTGGCGCCCGGCCTGGTCGAGCAACACCCCAAGTCGTTGCTGGGCTTCGGCGTCCAGCGGCAGGCAGGCCTGCACCTGGCCCCAGGTGGCGATCGCATCGTCTGGATCTCCTCCTGTCTCTTGCAGGTGGGCCAACGCCCGGAACAGCTCAGCGCGCGCGGGGCCTTCGGGCTGACGCGTTCCGAGCTCTTCGAGCAGCGCGGCCAGCTCGTCCTTGAACCCCGCTGCGGAATCAGCCCGACCAGAAGTCGACCCGCTCATCCCCGGAGTGGCCGCTCCGTTCATCCCCGGAGCAGTCGACCCGTTCATCCCCGGAGCAGTTGCCCCGTTCATCCCGAGAGCAGTCGAGGGAAGGGGCCCTTCGGCCTCGCTGAGCTGAACGCAGCGCTTGAGCAGGGCCGGGTCGTGAGGGACTTCGCGCAGCGCGCGCGCGGCAGCGAGGAACGCACTTTCAGGGTCTCCCAACGCGCCCGCCTGGAGCTGCGAAATCTTCACCCACAGCGCGGCGCGCTCGACCGCGTCGGCCTGAACCGAGATCTGCGCGGTGAGCAGCCCGACCAGCGCGAGGTGATCGCCGCGCTTCTCGAGCAGCGGCCCCGCGAGGCCAGCGGCCTGCGGTTGCAGCGGCCCGGCCCGCCCCGCCATTTGAACCAGGCCCGCCACGGCGCCCGCGTTCCCCGGCTGCAGCCGCAGCACTTCGCGCAGCAGCTCGAACGCTCCCGCTTCGTCCGTTGCAGTCTGAAGCTTCAGCTGCGCCAGTCGAAGCGCGATCGCAGCCTCATCGCTCGAGCCTGATTCCCGCGCCCGCTGAAGGTCTCGCGCCAGGGCGTCGGCCCACTTCGGGGTGTCCTGACACTTCTCGTACAGCCGCTGCAGCGACGCGAGCAGCGAACGGTCTTTCGGGGCGTGCGCGCTGAGCCGCTCGGTGGCCCACGCCGCGAGCGCCGCATCGGCCAGCTGCTCTTCAGCCAGCCGGGCCAGCTCGACCAGCAGCTCGCTTTGCCGCGACGGCTCGGCGGTCGCTTCGACCTGTCGCCGCAGGACCGTCGCCAATCGGGAAAGATCTGCCTGGGCCCGAGCGCGACTGGCGTACGCGCGCAGCAGCACCAGATCGGTGGGGTCCGTCTGGGTGGCCTTTTCCCACGCCTGCGTCGCGGGCTCTCGTTGACCGCGCGCATCATGCAGCTCGGCGATTCTGCGCCAGAGGGTAGCCGGGTGGGGCTCGAGGCCCCGGTCGAGCTTGTCTTCGTACGCGGCGAGCAGCTCATCTTCGGCGCCCAGGGTCCCCGCCAGGCGCGCCAGCTCGGTTCGAACTTTCTCTTCGCCGCTCGAAAGCGCGAACGCGCGAAGCCGGGCGCTCAGCGCGACCCGCGGCTCAGAGGCGAGTTCCCACAGGGCCGCAATTTCAGAGAGCCGCTGAACGCGGGCGACGGGGGCCGGGACGGCTTCGAGCTGGACTTCAATCACCTCGGCCAGCGCGCGGGTCTCTTTGCGTTCGCGATGAATCGGCTCGAGCGCCTGCGCCGCGGCCTGGCGGGCCGAGGTGGTGAGCAGCTGCTGCAGACCCCCAATCGCGTCCGTCGTCGCTGCGCCGCACTCGATCGCCCGGAGATAAGCGACCACCGCCGCGGCCGGCTCGGTGCCCTTCAACAGCGCGCCGCGCCGCAGGTGCACTTTGCCCTGCTGGGCCGCGGGCTCGAGCTGAGCCAGCGCATCGAGCACGTACGCGTGGAGCTCGGCCCGTCGCACCGGCGCTTCGTCCGAGTCGCGCTTCCATTCCTGCGGAGTGGCGTCGTCCGCCAGCAGCCGGGTGACCGCCTTCAGCGCGCGCAGGTCGGTGCCCACCGCCAGCGATTCTTCCAGAGCGTCGAGCGCCTCTTCGGTCGCGCCCCCATCCTCGAAGAGCCCCGCCGCCTCGAGCAGGCGTTCGATTTTTTCCGGCCCGTCGACGAGCCGCGCGCGACGAACACCCACTTCCGCCGCGCTCTGAGCTTTTCCGACCTGCCTGAACAACTTGAAGAGGTGGTCGAGGCCCTCGGGGTCTTCGGGCCGGACTGCGAGCAGATCCGTCCACATCAGCACGGCGGCCTGTGGCTGCTTCAGTCGCTCGCGAAGGCGCGCCACGAAGCGCAACAGCTCGGCGACTTCATTCGCGTCGCTCGACGCTTCGGACGCGGCTTCGACGGCTTCGGCCAGCTCGTCCAGCGCGTCGGCCTGCTCGGCGAGCTGCAGCAGGGCGGGCAACTTTTCCAGGCGCCCGGTGCCCTCTTCAAAAGCCTTCAATGCCTTGAGCAGCGCCTGCGTCGGGTGGGTGGGCAGCTTCGCGGTCAGACTCTCGACCGTCGCAAGCCACATCGCGCGCTCGCCCGCGGGTGCGCATTCGAGGCGGTCCTGCAGCAGCTGCAGCCGGGCCTCGAGCTGCCCCGTGGCTTCGAAGGCAGCCGAGAGCGCTCCCACCGCGGCGGCTCCCAACGGGCTGGGATCTGCGACGAAGCGTCGCAGCAGCGCTCGCGCCTCGGGGTGGGTGGGGACGGCGGCGAGGACCTCGGTGGCTCCGGCGACCGCTTTGCTCGGCAGGTTCAGCCCGCTGGCCTGCAGCTGCGCGAGCTGAAGGGTCAGCGTCCACCGTCTGTCTCCCGCGGCGGCCGACCGCTCGCCTTCCAGCGCCCGCGCGAGGTCCGCCGGCCGGTCGAGCGCGGTGGCCAGGCCCCGTACCGCCTCGAGCCCTTCGCGATCATCAGCGGCCAGGTCGAGGACGCGCAGCCAGCAGGCCAGCGAGCTCTCTTCGTCCCTCAGGTGGTCCTCGTGGACGCGGCCCGCCATGCGCCAGGTGGCGAGCTGTTCATCGCGGCTGGCCTGCAGGCGGGCGAGCTTCTCGAGCACCTCGGCGAGTGCGGCCCATTCTTGTCGCTGCAGGTGCAGCCGGCGCAGGCCTTCGAGCGGAGGGACCTCGCGGGGGGCAGCCACGGTCGCGGCGCGCAGCTGATCAATCGCGCCGGTGGGATTTGACAGCCGCAGTTCGTTCAAAGAAGCCAGCCGAAGGTGAATCGCCGCTCGGGTGGGGCCGGTGGTTCCCTCGACCTGGTCGGCGAGGACCTCGAACAGCGCATCGACCGCGTCGACTTCGACCGCCACCTCTTCGGCCTGTTGCTGCAAAGTGGGGTCTGCCGGGCTGCCCTGCAGTGCGCGGGTCAGCGCGGCGAAGACCAGGTGGGGCTGTTGGAGTTTTCGCAGCGCCAAGGCTGCGTCGAGGCGGTGGTCCGGGGCGACGAGCAGAGCCTCGAGTTGCGCCAGCGCCTCGGCGTCTCCGGGACGCGCGGCGAGCACAGTGACGCAGTCTTGGACTTGTGAGGAAACCAGAGGGGGTTTTTCCGAAAACGCCCCGAAGAATAGCGACCGATCTGCAGCCGCGGCCAGATCTTCGCGATCCAGGCGGTGGGCAAAGGTGACCGTCCCTCGACTGCTCTCGGGATGAGCGGGGCGAGGCTCTCGGGATGAGCGGGGCGAGGCTCTCGGGATGAGCGGTCCGGCGGAACTTTCCTTCCCGGGCGGTCAGCGAGCAAGCCGCTGCCTTGTGCGCGGGGGTTCGGCTAGGGTCCCGCGGTTTTTTGCAGTCTGGGCCGCTCAAGTCGAAGGACGCCTCCACATGACCCGCACTCTCCTGTTTGCCCTCGCGCTGTGTTGCGCTGCGCCGTCCTTCGCCACTGAGCCGGATCTCGCTCACGCCGGCTTCACCCAGTGGCTGCAGCGCTGGAACACTGCGGAGCCCGGGCTGCCCAGGCAGCGTCTGCTCGACGAAGGAATCAAGCTGGCCCGCGCGCGCCGCGAAGTGATGTCGCGGCTGGTTCGCACCGACCCCGAGCGGGCCCTGGCCCAGCAGCTGTCCCGCGCCGCCGTGCCTGCTGAGGTCGCGGAATTCGTCGAAGAGGGCTTCGACGCGCAGGGAAAATGGGAAGTCCTCGCGATGCTCGGCAAAGATCGCCGCACCACCTACGAGCGATCGATTTCCTTCGGCGCGCGCCGCTTTCGCGCCGAGGCCTGGGGAAATCTGCAGCACGCCAAGACCGTGGCGATGCACCTGCGCGGCCTGACCCTCGACGGGTGGGCCGCGGTGCGTGACGACGCGGTACCGCGAGCCAACATTCCCGGGGGCCCGCAGGCCTCTCCGCACACCATCGGGAACAAGAAGCTCCTCTACATCCGCGTCGACTTCATGGACGCTCCCGGAGAGCCGATTTCCCTCGTGCAGGCCCAGACCGACATCGCCGCGCTGAACAACTATTACAAGGCGTCCAGCTACAACAAGACGAGCATCACGGGCACCGTCACCAACACCTTGCGCATGCCGCTGAGCAAGGCGACGTACGGCACCACCAACAACACCTCGCAGCTCCTGGCGGACGCGCGCTCGGCGGCCTACGCGGCGAACCCCGGCGCGTGGGATCTGGACGTCGTCTTCTTCTCGACCATTTCCCAGTGGAGCTGGTCGGGCCTGGGCTACGTCGGCCAGAAGGGCACCTGGCTCAACGGCTCGGCCGGGGTCGGCACGGTGGCGCATGAGGTCGGCCACAACTACGGGCTGTACCACGCGAACTTCTGGCAGGCGGGAGCCGAGACGATCATCGGCGCCGGCAGCAGCCTCGAGTACGGCAACGTGTTCGAAGTGATGGGCAGCGGCAACGGCCAACCGAACGCCTGGTACAAGTGGGACCTCGATTGGTTCGGCCCGACCGAAGTCGAAGTCGTCACCGGCTCGAACAGCTTCCGCGTCTATGACCTCGAGCAGCCCATTCTCGGCGGCGCCCACGCGCTGAAGGTTCCGATCAGCGGAGCGCGCGACTACTGGGTCCATTTCCGACCCGCGTCGGGCGGCCTCAACGCGCACGGCACCGAAATCAACTGGGGCTACCCGAACTCCGACTCGTCGGACCTGCTGGACATGACGCCGTGGACCCAGACGGCCGCAGACGCTCCGCTGGTGATTGGGAAGACGTTCAGCGACTCGACCGCGGGTATTCACATCACCCCCACCGGCCTTGCGAGCACCACGCCTGCGAGCATCGATGTCACCGTCAATCGGGGGCTGTTCGCCGGCAACCGGTCTCCGACGGTCACGCTGGTGGCGAGCGGGACGCAGGTGAACCCCAACACCGCCGTCACGTTCACTGCGACGGCCAGCGATCTCGATGGAGATCCGCTCGCCTACTACTGGGACTTTGGCGACAGCTCGGTGTCGACCAACTCGGCGCTGCAGACGCGCACCTTCACCACGGCGAAAGAAGTGGTGGCCCGCGTCACCGCCACCGACATGAAGGGCGGCACCGGCACCGCATTCGTAGTGGTCCGGGTGGGGAACCCTTCGACCTACCGAATCAGCGGCACCGTGCGAGAGCTGGGCGTGGGCGTCGAAGGCGTGCGCGTCTTCGTCGGCAGCAAGATGACGCTGACCGACACCCAGGGCGACTACACCCTGACCGGCTTCACCTCGGGCTCGTTCACCGTCGGCGCGACCAAGCCCGGCTGGACCCTCAACAGCAGCTTCGTCAACCCGGTGATGGTGAACACTGTAAACGTCACCGGCATCGACTTCACCGGCTTGCGCGCGACGTACACCATCAGTGGCAACGTCACCTCGGTCGCTCAGCCCTCGCCGGGAGTCACCATCACCGCCGGCCAGTACTCGACCGTCACCACCGCCAGTGGCGCCTACACGTTGTCCGGAGTGCCCAATGGCGGCTACCAGTTGCTGGCCAAAGGATCGTCCGGAGAAGTCTTCAACCCCACCGGCTTCACCAACCCGATTCAAATCAACGGAGCCAATCAGTCGGCTCGCAACTTCGTCGAGAACGTCTTCCCCGTCTCGGGCCAGGTGACCGGCACCGCGGGTCCGCACGATGTGACCGACGGAATTCGAACCGTGCAGACGGCGCTGTTTGGAGGAAGTTGGCTCTACAAGTTCCCCCGCGTCCCGCCGGGCAACTGGAACTTCGTCGCGTCTGCCGCCGGACAATTGATTGTTCCCAGCTTCGCCAACCCGGTCGCGGTGAGCGCGGCCGTGACGGGAAAGGACTTCACCGCTTCGGTCGGCGTGGGTTACCGGATTCGCGGGTACATCGATGAAGCGGGCTCACCGCTGGTGGGCTGCCTCGTCACCAGTGGCGCTCTGAGCTCTACGTCCGACTCGCTGGGCTTCTACACCTTCCCCAACATCGCCAACGGCAGCCTCGACGTGATGCCGGTGAAGTCCGGGTACGTCTTCTCGCCCGCGAGCTGCGCTGGGGTGGACGCCGGTTGTCGGACGGTGACGGTGGCGGGATCCGACGTGTCCACCGGAGTCGACTTCTCGGTGTTCGGCGCCAACGCCCCGCCGACGATTGCGTTTCCTCCCCACGCGAACCCCAGCCCGGTGATTGGGAAGACCGCCAGCCTCACCGTGCTGGGCGACGACCCGATCGAAGGCGAGCAGGCGCTGAAGTATTTCTGGCGCCAGACTTTCCCGATCCCAACGCCGCTTGCGGACGGTGGCGCCGGACTCAATCAAGCGACGTTCTCGACCAACAACACCAACGCGAGCAAGCAGGTCACGGTCACGTTTCCCAAGCCGGGCGCCTACGGCTTCGCGGTGGACATCATCGACGGGGGCGGGTTGAAGGTGACCGGCCAGGTGTCGCTGCTGGTGCTGCAGACGTCGTCGGTGGTGGCGGTGACTTCGCAAAAGAGCCTGCTGGAAGTCGACAGCCCCGAGCAGTTCACCGCCTCGGTCACTGACCAGTTCGGCGGGCTGGTGGACTTCGGAAACGAAGCGCTGTGGACGGTCAACGGCGGCGGCACCATTTCACCGACCGGAAAATTTCTGGCGATGACGGCGGGGGACTGGGTGGTGAGCGCGGAGGTCGACGGGAAGACGGGCAGCAAGATGGTGAAGGTGGTGGTGGGCCCGGTGCCGCGAATCGCGATTGCCCCGGCAGCGAACCCCAACCCGGTGATGGGAGACACCGCTCAACTCAGCGTGCTGGGCAGCGACGACAAGGGCGAAGACAAGCTGAAGTACGAGTGGAGCGCGGTGAATCCTCCGGGCGCGGTCACCTTCATGCCCAACGGCACCAACGCTTCGAAGGCCTCGACGGCGGTGTTCTTCGCGGTCGGTCTGTACAACCTGAAAGTCGAAGTGACCGATGAAGACGGACTGTCGACCTCGGGGTTCCTCACCGTCGATGTGAAGGTCGGAGTCTCGAAGATCGTCGTTTCCCCCTCGGCCGCGCAGGTTCCGGTGGGCACGTCGTTCACGTTTGGCGCCCAGGCGAAGGACGCCGCCGGCGCCAACATCGCCACTCCCGCGTGTGCCTGGAGCGCGGGCGGCGGCGCGATTGACGGGGCGAGCGGGCTGTTCACCGCGGCCATGACCGCAGGGGACTTCACGGTCACCGCGGTCTGTGGCGGGAAGACGGGCAGCGCGCCGTTCAAGGTGACTTTGAAGAACGGAACCGATGGCGGCGGCACCGGCGGCGGGACCGGAGGAGGAGGGAAGGGCTGTGGCTGTACTTCCGGAGCCGAAGGAGCTGCGCCCTGGGCGATGTTCTTGATCGCGGTGGCGATGTGGGCCGGCCGTCGCAATCTGCGTCCCTCGACTGCTCTCGGGATGAACGGGAAGGCTGCTCTCGGGATGAACGGGAAGGCGGCGATTGCGGCGATGGTCCTCGGTCTGTCGGGGTGTACCGAGCGGGCGCAGGATCAGGCGGCGAAGTCTCCGGGGGCACCGCAGTCGGTGCACAGCTCGAAGGCGGCGTTGGGCGAGCCGCAGTCCGGCTACCCGTCGGATCAAGAGCGGATGCTTCACGTGTTGATCAACCAGGCGCGGCACTCGGCGACGACGCCGAACAACAACGAGTGTGGCGACTACACCGCTGAAGTGGGCGCGAACGTGAACAAGGTCCCGCTGGTCTGGGTGAAGGAAGCGAACCTCGGGGCGCGCTTCACCTCGCGGCACATGTCCGAGCTGGGCTGTTACCAGCACGAGAACTGCTGCGAGCTGGGTGACGCGGGAGCCGGAACCGTCGGCTGCATCGGCCCGGCCCAGTGCAGTGGTACCGGCTGCAACAAGACCTGCGATGCGGGCACGGGGCAGACGTCGACTCAGCGCTTTGGCTTGTTGGGTTTCAATTCGCTCTCGTCCGAAAGCATCGGGCAGGGCGTAGCGAGCGCGTACGACTTCTGGTGCGGGCTGATGCAGTCAGCGTCCAACCGAGAGGCGATCTACGCGGACGCAGGAACCCAGATTGGAGCGGGCAACTACGTCGCGAGCGCGCAGACTTGCAACGGCAGCTACTGGACGTTGGCCTACGGAAACGCGCAGGTCACCGTGCCGAAAATCCCGGCCGCGGCGGCGATCTACAACCCTCCGAACCCGCTCAACACCTCGACGCTGTACTTCGCCGCGAACTATTACGATCCGGGCAAGGCTCCGAAGCGGGCCGAAGTCGTCGTGGCGGGCCACTGCTTCGATCTCGAAAAGAAGTGGGGCTACGAAGACAACGGAACGTACGAGGTCCACTTCCCAGATCCGGACGTGCTGCCCGACGGGTGCCACCCGTACTACTTCCTCTTCACCGACGCCGATGGCGGGCGACTGACCTACCCGACCGTGGGCAGCTTTCAGCTCGCACTCGGTCAGACCACCACCTGTCCAGTGGCATACGACCCGGGCGCGCAATTGCTCGCGGACTGCGAGACGGGCATTCAGCAGTGTCCGGCCAATGGCTCGCAGAAATGTTACACGGCGGACAACGCGACGCTGGGCAAGGGTGAGTGCCGGCAGGGAAATCAGGTGTGCCGCAACGGCTTCTGGAGCGCCTGCAAGGACATGATCGGGCCGTTCCCGGAAGTGTGTGATGGGCTGGACAACGACTGCGACGGCACGGTGGACGTATTACCCGATGGCGGACTTCCCGGCGGCTCGTCGAGCTGCTCGGTGTTCGGAGAGCGAGGCATCTGCGCGGCGGGAGTGCGGACCTGTACCTCGGGACGGATGACGTGCGCGGGGACGACAGCTCCGCAGGTCGAGGTGTGCAACAACATCGACGACGACTGCGACGGAAAGATCGACGACGGCTTTTCGATCGCCACCTGCGGAGTGGGCGAATGTTTTCGAATCGCGCTCGAGTGCAACGGTGGGACTCCGGGAGTCTGCGTGCCGGGAACGCCGACCGCCGAAGTGGCGGACTTCAAAGACAACGACTGCGACGGAATCGTCGACAACGGGTTTTTCTGCACGCCCGGCATCATTCGCAATTTGCCGGCGACGCTGTCGCGTTTCACGGACGGGGGCATCTACCCGGTGAGCCTGCCGTGTAAGGGTGGGGCACAGATTTGTCAGCCGGACAGCGGGTGGGGCCCGACGCTGCAGGAAGTGTTGCCGTCGCGTGAGATCTGCGACGACAAGGACAACGACTGCGACGGAAAGAACGACATCGACAGCATCAACAAGATTGGCTGGCTGCGGTGTGGAGTGGGCTCGTGCATGGTGTTTCCCGCATCGTGCAAAGCGGGAGGGGTAGCGGTGACCTGCACTCCAGCCGCGCCCACGGCGGAGATCTGCAATGGCGCCGACGACAACTGCAATGGAGTGATCGACGAGAACTGCCATTGCCGGATTGACGAAGAGCGTCCTTGTTACACCGGGACCTCGGCGACGCGTGACGCGGGTGTTTGTCACGGCGGCAAGCGGACGTGTCCGATGGGCGAATACACGAAGTGCACGGGCGAGGTGAAGCCGTCGCCTGAGTACTGCAACAACCTGGACGACGACTGCGACGGAGTGATCGACAACACCTGCATCCCGCTGACGGACGCGGGCTCGGGCGGTGGGTCCGGAGGCGGCGCTGGAGGCGGGACGGGGGGCGTCGGTGTCGGTGGCGGAGGCGGCTCGGGCGGTGGCTCTTCGGCCGGGGGCGGAACGGGAGGTGGAGCCGAAATGAAGAAAGGCTGTGGTTGCTCAGGGGGCCCAGATGGCGCGATCGTCTTTGCTCTGCTCGGAATGCTGAGCACCGTCGTGAGGCGGCGCCGAAGCTAAGGCGACGTGAACCCGTTCGATTCGGTGCTCCCCGTCGTCACCTTTCGCTCTGGCCGTCTGTTGAAGCCGTGGCAAGCGCCGCGGAAGGTTCCTGCGTCCCTTGGGCATTGGCAGGGAAAGGGTCTTCCTCCCGGTTGCCTTTGCGGCGTTGGCCTCGCTTTCAAGTAGACGAAGCCGAGTCAAAGCGGCTCGCCTTCGTCGTCGAGATCCCTGAGGGCGGCGTTGCATTTGACGAGGGCGCCTCTGCGTGGGGCTGACGTCTGAACCTGGATGAATGGCGAATCGCGACCGGGGTTCAACTTCCGAGCGGAACAGTGGCCAGGGCCCGGTACTGACCGCTGACGCTGGCATAGATGGTGAGGTGGCTCACATCCCACGAGCCGAAGTCGGTGCGTTCCAGACGCCGGGCAACGACGTTGAACATCGGATCTCCGGTCTGATGCTGCGCGCGGGCGATCGTGAGGTGGGGAATGAATTCGAGGTGATCGCGATCGACCGCGAGCTCCTGGCTCAAATGAGAAGCCAGCGCGGCGAGCGGCTGGAGCGCGCCGCGGACGCCGAGCCAGAGCACCTTCGGAACGGTCCCCGAAAAAGTGCCGGCGCCTTTGACCTGCAGCCTCATCGGCGCATGTTCGCGCGCGACTCGGGAGGCTGTGGCGGTGATCTCCGACTGTCGCTGAGCCTCGAGCTCGCCGAAGAACACCAGGGTGAGGTGAAGCGCCTCGGTGCGAACCCACCGGGCGTCCACCGTGTCGCGCTCGCGGAGGATCGCCTCGGCGACCCGGGCGCGAACTTCCTCATTGAGGTCCAGAGCAATGAACAGGCGCACGGGGGGCAGCTACACTGAAGCGATGGCGCTCGCAAAGCTGATGTCCGCAGGCAGTCACATCGAAGCGCAGTTGGTCAAAGGGCTGCTCGAGACCGAAGGCATTCCCTGCGTGGTGAACGGAGAATCGCGCAGCACGGACATGGGAACCGAGGCGGGCTTCGCAGAGATTTTACTGCTGGTGCCCGAAGAGCTGCTGCAGCAAAGCAAGCTGTTGCTGGAAGCGAAGGTGGTGACCGAAGGGCCGGGCAGGCCGGGAGCGATTCCAGACGGGGCGGTGTGTCCGGTGCATGAGCTGAAAGCGACAAGCCTCTGCACGCGGTGTGGCTCTTTCCTATGCGCCGGCTGCGGTCCGGCGACGGTGCCACCACTGTGCGAGGCGTGCAGCGTGAAGCTCTCAGACCAGCCCCGCCCGCTCAGCAAGACGAAGGCGATCGCGTGGATGATGCTGCTGGTCCTGCTGGGGGTGCCGCTGATCGCGGTGGCGCTGCTGCGGCTGATCTCCGGACTGCGGTAATCGACTCCCGGTCAGCCGGGCCGTAACAAGTGCAGGCCCAAGGCGACGACCAGCATCACCACGGCCGCAACATCGGCGATCACGACGCGTTGCCACCGCTGGAAACGGCGGCGATGGCTTTCTGAGGGACGTTCATGGGTCGAAGGGGAGCTTTTCGTCCGGACCGCTGACCTTCATCGAGGCGTCGGCGCATTGGAGCACGGGCTGAGGGGGGTACTTGTTCGGCAGCTTCTTGCACATCAGAAAGACCGAGCGCGCGGTCTCGACCCGGTGAAGGTGGGAACACCCATGGCAAATGCTCTCAGGAAAAGGCTGCACGCGAAATTGGGGTATAGCAGTCGGCGATGCTTCCCGACCTCGAGCCACTGGCCGACCTGCAGCTGGTCGATCACACCGGCCGCCCGGTGCGCTTCGGCAGCGCATGGGAGACCGGGCCGGCGGTGCTGGTCTTCCTGCGCCACTACGGTTGACTGTTGTGCCGAGAGCACGCGGCGGAGTTCCGCCCGCATGAAGAATCACTGAAGCGCGAAGGCATCCAGCTGGTCTTCGTGGGAATGGGGCTGCCGGCGATGGCGGACGACTTCCGCGCCCAGCTGAGCCTGTCCTCGCCGGTCTGGGTCGACACCAAACGCCTGACCTACAAGGCGCTGAAGTTCACCCGGGGGTGGAAGACCGTGCTCAATGCCCGGTCGCTGCTCAACGCGGTGCGCGCCTTGAGCAAAGGCCACTTCCAGCACCGGACCCAGGGCGACGCGCTGCTCAACGGCGGAGTCCTCGTCGCGAAGCAAGGCGGGCAATGCATCTACGCCTGGGCCTCGCAGGTGGCAGGCGATCATCCCCGGACGGCCGACGTGCTCAAGGCTGCGCGCCACGGCTGAGCTCGCTGTGGGTCAAACCGGAAGCTCAAATCGCAAACTGCCAGTGCCACGGCTCACGGGGAATGGTGCTGAAGCCGAAGCGGGAAGCGTTGGCTCGAAGCCACTGCGTGCCGTGGCTGTTGGTATTGACATCGACGGCCAGCCCCCAGCCGTGCTGACTTTTTCCGGGGGTCGCGGCCAACCCACCCTGGGAGTACAGGCCCTTGCGGCGAACGAGGTCCACCTGGGTCGCGAAGGACCGATAGGAATCGGTCACCCCAATCTGCACGCCTTCGCGCGCGGCAGCGGCGCGCATCCGGATGAACGAAGCGGCGGCAGGCGCATACAGCCGGTGGCCCCCAATTCCGATGGAGCTCAGCGAGGACGCAGGGATGCGGCCGTTGCCAAACCGGCGAAGTTCCGCGGGAGTCGTGGCGCTCCCCGCCGAAGCGGGCCGCGCGGGAGCGTGGGTGTGAGCCTTTGCCTGACTTGTCGGGGTGTGGGCGCCTGAGTGTTTCTTCGACGGCTGGAAGGAGTCATGGCTGCCGGGGATGTTCAACGCCGCGCCGGGGCGAAGCAGGTTGGCATTCCTGATCTGCGGATTCGCCTTCAGCAGTGCGCCGATGGTGGTCCCGTTCTTCTTCGACAGCGCCCAAAGGGTGTCACCGGAATGAATGCGATAGCTCATGGTGGATTGTCGGTCGGGCGCCGAACCCGACTTCCCTCAAAATGTAACTTCGCTTGATCCTGGGCCTGAGTTTTCGCGGTCATTTTTGGGCAGTCCTCTGCTCGGGCTGAAGATTGATTCGGGTCCATCGAACTCCCGGAAAAACCCACCCGCAGGGGTAGGGTGGGCGCAAGTGACGGGCGCTCCTCCACGTTTCTCGGTGCCGCGCCTGATCGCCACCTGCGCCGTCAGCGCGGCGGTGCTGGCCATCGCGCTGTTGCTCGGAACGGTCTTCGGAGCCGAGCCGCTGACGCTGGCCGACGCGTTCACCGCTGACACTCCGTCCTCGGTGATCCTCTTCGCGCTGCGCATTCCGCGGGTGGTGTTGGCGGCGCTGGTCGGTGCAGCGCTGGCCGCCTCGGGCAGCACGCTGCAGGCGTTGATGCGCAACCCGCTCGCCGACCCGTTCGTGCTCGGCGTCTCGGGTGGAGCGGCGCTCGGGGCGACCATCGCGCTCGCGCTGGGAGTCACGTCCATCGCCGCCCTTCCCGGGCTCTCGGCGGTCTCGATTCTCGCGCTCTTCGGCGCGGTGTCAGCGACGGCGCTGGTGATGGGCATCGGGCGGCTGGCGGGCCGGGGAAGCCCGCACACCACGCTGCTCGCAGGCGTCATCTTCAACGCCTTTGCCCTGGCGGCGATCATCTTCATCAAGGCGCTGGTGGCTCCGGACAAGGTGGGCGAAGTGCTGTTCTGGCTCGCGGGCACCCTGGGCTACGAGAAAGCCACCACGCTGTGGGCGACCTTCGCGGTGCAGCTGTTCGCGATCGGAACGATGGGAATCCTCGCCGGTCGGCTCAACCTGCTCAGCCTGGGGGACGAAGACGCCGCCTCATTGGGCGTGGACGTGAACCGCACCCGGACACTGCTGCTCGGCGTGGCTTCGCTTTCCGTTTCCGCGGCGGTGGCGCTCTCGGGGTTGGTCGGCTTCGTCGGGCTGCTGGTCCCGCACCTGGCGCGCCTGGCGCTCGGCCCCGACCAACGGCTGCTGCTGCCCGCCTCGGCGCTGCTGGGCGCGGCCTTCCTGGTGCTCGCAGATCTCGGAGCCCGGGTGCTGTTCCGGGTCTTTCACACCGAGCCCCCGGTGGGAGTCATCACCGCGCTGCTCGGAGGCCCCGCTTTCCTGTTGTTGCTGACGCGCCGGGCCCGCGCCCAGTCGACCTAGTACGACAGTTCAGAAGTTCGTGCTCGGTCCAAGGAGCCAAGGAAAGCTCTCAGCCACCATCGGTAGCACTTCGAGCAATTGCCCCTGGAAAGGCATTCGCTCCCACCTGCCGGTGTGAGTGGCTGCGTCGACGCCCCAATTCTTCGGAGAGAGCTTGCGGACGCGCAGGTGAGGAATTCGGTTGTCAGCGGGTCCGGACTCGATCGCAATCGTGTTGCCGCGTTTGCGACACCGAAGGTGGCGACGTTCTGGTGCGGCGAGGAACTTGGTGATGGCCGAGACATCGGCGTCGGTAACGGGGATGGGCACGACGGATCTCCTCAGGCAGCGCGCTGAGAAGAAGAGTGCTCGAAGCGACCGGTGAAGGTCCACCGAAACGGATGCGCTTCGGCGCGGTTCCAGTGCGAGATGAAGCCGAGAACGGCTTCTCTGAGCGGTGGGACTCCGTCAAAGGACCCGTGCCGAATCACGCGGCGCTGGAGAATTGAGAACCAGATTTCCACTTGGTTCACCCACGAAGCGTGCAGCGGCGTGTAGGCGAAATGGAAACGTCCATTGTGGCGCAGGTTGAAGGCAGTCCACCGTTGCGCTTTGCCTTCGAGATGGATGTTGAGGTTGTCCCAGACCACGTAGACCTGCCGACCTGGGTGGTGCTTGGCGACCTCGTCGAGGAACGAGACGAGTGCTTCACCGGTGCGACGTTTCACAACCCGACCGAGTACTTCTCCGGTCTGAACGTTGAACGACGCCAGCAGACAGCAGGTCCCGTGGCGCTTGTACTCAAACTCGCGCCTGATGCTTGCGTCCGGTTGGCGCTGCGTCGGGTGTTTGCGCCCGAGCGCCTGCATCGGCTTCTCATCAATGCAGACCACGACGCTGCCCGGCGGCGGCTTCAGGTACAGCCCGCAGACTTGCGCGACCTTTTCGCGGAACAGCGGGTCGGGGCTGTGCAGCCATTGGCGCACGCGGTGCGGCCTGAGTCCCTCAGCGCTCAGCACCCGCTGCACGGTGCTGCGACTGATTCGCTTTCCGCTCTGACGATGCAGCGTGTCCGCGAGGCACTGCTGCGTCCACACCGTGGTGAAGGCCAACTTCGGTGGGCGTTCGCAGGCCAACTTCACCAACTCGCACTTCGTTGCCAGGGAAATGACCGCAGGCCGGCCCGGTCGATCCGCATCGCGGAGGCTTTCGATACACGGAGAAACAAGCCACCTCGCCTTCCACTTCTTGACCCAACGAGGGCACGCCCCAAGGCCCCGAGCCACCTCGACGATGGATTTACCCTTTCGGATCGCCAACAGGGCACGCGCTCGCTGAACGATCGCGTGTGACGACCTCGTGCTTCGCGACAAGCGCCGAATCTCCAATCGCTCACCACGAGTCATCGGAAGTAACGAGGTCACGGCGCTCTCAACCGTCAACCACGGCCCGCATTCCCGGGCACGAACTTCTGATCTGTCGTACTAG
>JAYVCD010000013.1:0-5095 GCA_043750125.1 Archangiaceae bacterium
GCGGCGACCGGTCGCGATGACTCGCTCGACACTGCGGCGCACGAGCTGGGGCACAACATGGGTCGCAGCCATGCTCCCTGTGGTGGCGCTGCCGGAGCCGACCCCAACTTCCCCTACGCGGGCGCGAAGATCGGCAGCTGGGGCTACAACGCGGGCACCAAGGCGTTGATCAACCCGGCGACCTACGTTGATTTGATGAGCTACTGCAATCCGTCGTGGGTCAGCGACTTCAACTACAAAGCGGTGCAAGCCGTGCTCGAGACCCAGGCGTTCGCTCCACCCCTGGGCCCCTCGATGTACGTGCCGGTGGTGCTGGTCGCCGGTTCGATTCGCAATGGCTCTGAAGTCACGCTCCGGCCCGTGCACCGAATGGTCGCCGCGCGCTCAGCGCCTGGCGATGGGGCCTGGGCGGTGCGCCTGGTCACGCTCGACGGCCAGCAGGTGGTGCACGCCTTCACGCCCACCGAAGTCGCAGACGCCGAAGAGGGCGAGCTGCACTTCACGCTCAACCTTCCTGATCCCGGGTTGCTCGCGTCCGTCGAAGTGCTGCACGGGCCGACCGCTCTGAAGCGGGTGCTCACTGCCGGCGCAGATGCGCCCATGCCCACCCTCCAGTCTTCCGGCTCCGACTCGGTGCACCTGACGTGGGATTCAACCCTGTTCGGCTCGGCCGAGATTGCACACCTCGCAGACGATGGCAGCCGGACCACGCTGGGCCTTTGGCTCACGGGCGGGGATGCCGTGATTCGGACCGACGGCCTTAAGGGCGGACGTTTTGAGGTCAGCCTTTCCGATGGAGTCAGCGCGACGAGGCGGGTCGTCCACACCGATCGTTAGTCGCCTGACGCTTCGGCGGGGAACACCCAAAAGCCCAGTCAGGTCCCTACGTTGCCCGGTGGCATCGCCCCTGCTATTGACGCCCCGCCCATCACAACGTCCTCCTTTGCTGCCAATCGGCTGCCGCCCTTGCTCCTGCCCCCACCTTCCGTGCGCGCTTTCCTGCTGGCCCTGCTGCTGGTGGGCTGCCATTCGCCCGCGCCGGCCGTTCCGGATGCGGGGCGGCCGGATGCCGGCAAGCCGATCATCAAGATCGTCCCCGACGCCGGCCCGCCCAAGGTCGAGCCCGACGCTGGCCTGGTGTACCCGCCTTCGACCGCCGCCGAGGCGTGCCCGGCTGAGAGCTTCGCAGGCGAAGTGGACGACGGCGGCGTGCGGGCCGATGGGGGAGCAGATTTCTCGGTGAAGTTCGGGTTGTGCGTTGCGCTGCGCAAGCTGACCGGGTTGGCCCGGCTCAATGACATGGCCGCGGTGGGACCGGTCAACCTGCGCTTCGAGGCGGGGGCGTTTGGCGCCGAGATTGATCGCACCCCCGATGCCTTCGGTCGGCTGGACACCCGGGTGATGAAGGGCCGGTACGACATCTTGAAGTACCACCCGTCCAACATCTTCCTCACCCATCGAGGCCATGAAGAATTCGGGTCGATCGACCTCACCAAAGACGTCCAGCGTGACCTGGCGGTCAAGTCGCACCTGGTGCGGGGTGGAGTCAGCTTCGCGACGCTGCCGTTTCTCTCGCAAAGCTTTCCACCCGATATTTCGCTGAATGCCAACGGGCTGCCCGCGACCCAGTCGGTCTCCGTTTCGAGTGTGGGGGGAGGCTACGAAGTGTCTTTGCTCGAGGGAGCCTTCGCCCTTTATCTGTCGACCCCTGCGGCTGCGCTGGGGGGCACCGAGCTCATCAACTTCCCGGTGAGCAACTCGGTTCAGCTTTATGCCCCGATCCTCTTCGACATCAACCTGAAGGCGCACGAGCTCGAAGGCGAGTTGCGCATCGACGGCAAGCCCATTCCAGATCGCCGATTGGGAGACGACTATCAGCTCGAGTTCACCAACACCGGTGAGCAGGAACCCACCGTTCGTACCCACCATGAGGGGGCGGTGGCCGACTTCCACAGCTTGCTTCCCGAAGGAAAGTACTCGGTCAACCTGCGCCTCGAATCCAGCCCCGACCGCCACCTTCCTTCGATCATCTACAACAAGCAGGTCGCTCAATCGGTGGACTTGAGCTCGGGCAACAAGACGATGAACGTCTCGCTCACCACCCATGTCGTCGAGGGAGGCATCGTGGTCGACGGAGTGCCGGTCAAGCCCAGCCCCGCGTACAACTACACCATGTACTGGTACGGCTTCTCGGGGTCGGTCGAGCCCTGGAGCCTGCTCTACTTCGAGATCGTGCTCGACACCGCGACGTTCGAGCTCCACGTCTTTCCGGGCAACTATTACGTGATGCTGTTCATCGACAGCAACTTTGCGCCCGACCTCGTCGAAGGTTGGTTCCTGGTCAACAAGTACTTCCAGGTGCAGGCCGACAACGCGATCTTGCCGATCGAGATCAACACCTCACTGTTCCAGGGCCATCTGTACATCGACGGGAAGCCGCCTCCGATGGGTGCGGTGGCAGGCAAGCTCGTGTTCCGCGGGCCCGAAGGTTCCTATTCGAAGCAGATTACCTGCGCCGAAGATGGCCAGTTCCAGGTCCGGCTGCCCAAAGGAGCGTACGAGGTCGTCTTCTACATCGACCGCAAAACGTTTCCTCAGTACGCATCGGGCCGCCAGAGAATGGTTCCGCGCCTGGAGCTCGCTGAGAACCAGTCTCTCGATCTCAATTACGACACCGTCCTCGTTCAGGGGCCGATGCGCGTCGGGGGCCAGGTGGTCCCGGACAGCACCGCGCTCGAAGAGACGGGTCTGACGATGGTGCGCGAGCAAGATGGCCGCCAATTCGAGTGGGGCTTCAATGGCGGCACCCCCAACTACAAGTTGAGGATCCCCGAGGGCGACTATCAGCTGACCTATTCGATCGCCCGCGATGTCTGGCCCGACGTGGCGTGGGGGACGGCGGCGATGGGAATCACCATGCCGGCCCATCGCGCGTTGGCGACCGAGCCGCTGCAATAGGTCGCAGCACAGAAGTACCTGCCGCGCCGAAGTTGCGTGATAGTCGCCCCGTGACCCTTCTGGATGCCGAACGCGTGAGTCCCGGCGCCCGTCCGTTCCCACCCGTTGCGATCGAGCTTCAAGCCCTGACGAAGAGCTTTGGGGCCGCGCGGGTGGTCGACGACGTCTCGGTTCAGGTCCTCGGCGGTGAAGTGGTCGGGCTGCTGGGGCCCAATGGAGCGGGCAAGACGACGACGCTGCGGATGCTGGCAGGGTTGATTACCCCCAGCGCAGGGTCCGCCCGGGTGTGTGGAATCGACGTGATGAAAGATCCTCTTCAAGCGCGAAGACAGCTGGGTTTTCTCACCGCCAGCACCGGCCTGTACGACCGGCTGACGGTGCGCGAGATCTTGAACACCTTTGGCAGGCTCTACGGCCTGGCGAAGGACCCGCTGGGGCTGCGAATTCAGACCCTGATCGAGGAGCTGGATCTCTCGAGGTTCATCGACCGGCGCTGCGGCACGCTCTCGAGCGGGGAAAAGCAGCGGGCGTCGATCGCGCGGGCGATCGTTCATGACCCGCAGGTCTACGTGCTCGACGAGCCCACGGCCGCGCTGGACCCGCTGGCCTCCAGTGCAATTCTCGACCTCGTGCGCCGGGCGCGAAATCGCAACAAGGCGGTCTTGTTCTCGACCCACCGAATGGAAGAAGCCGAGTTCCTCTGCGATCGGCTCGCGTTTCTTCGCGCTGGAAAAATCGTCACCGAAGGCACCGCCGGGCAGCTGAGGGAACGCAGCGGTCAGCCGACTCTAACCGGGGCGTTCCTTCACTTCGCCAGGGCGCAATGACGGCCTTGGGAACCATCGGGTTGCTGCTGCGCAAGGAGCTGACCGACAGCCTGCGCGATCGCCGCACGCTGACGATGATGCTGTTGTTGCCGGCGCTGCTCTACCCGGGGACGATGCTGCTGGTGGGCAGCGTGATGGCGGCCGGCAAAGCGCGCCTGGCGACCGAAGCGCTCACGCTTGCAGTGGCGTCCGACGACGCCGAGAAGTTTCTCGGCTCGCAGCCCCAGCCGCCCCACACCTCCTGGAAAAGAATGGCGCGCACCGAGGGCGAGCGCGCACTGAAAGAAAAAGAGGTCTGGGCGGTCGTCGATGCGCCCGTCGGGTCGTTCGATGCAGTCCCACGCGGTGAGCAGGCCTCCGTCACCGTCCTCTACACCAAGCGTTACGATCGATCGGTCGAGGCGTTCGAGCGAATCCGGAAAATCCTCGAGCTGACCGCGAAGAACGCGCTCGAGGTTCGCCTCGGAACTGCAGGTCTTCCCGCGCAGTTCGCCAACCCGGTGCGCATCGAGCCGTTGGACATCGACTTCCAACAAGACCTGGGACCGCTGATCGCCTCTCGCATGCTGCCCATCATCCTGGTGATGATGTTGTTCATGGGCGCGCTGTACCCGGCGATTGACGTGACTGCAGGGGAGAAAGAAAGAGGAACCCTCGAAACGCTGCTCGTCGCTCCAGTTCGACCGATTGAAGTGATGGCCGCCAAGTACCTGACCGTGGCGGCGATCACATCGCTGGCGACCTGCGCCAACCTCGCCGCGATGGCCGGCACTTTCGCTTTTGGGCTCAAGGTCGATGGAGGGTTGAACACCACGCTCCACTTCACCGCAGGCCAGGTGTTGACGATGCTGGCCTGCTTGATTCCTGCAGCCTTCATGGTCTCAGGGGTGACCCTGGCCATTGCGTCACTGGCGCGCAACTTCAAGGAAGCCCAGTCGCTGCTGACGCCGGTAACCCTGGTGGGAACCCTTCCCGGGCTGTTGGCTTTGATGCCCGGGGTCGAGCTCAACGCGCTGACCGCCGCGGTCCCTCTGCTCAACGTCGCCCTGATGGTGAAAGCGGTGGTGCTCGGCGCCGCCCACCCCCTTCACGTCGGCATCACCATCGCCTCGATTGGGGTGTGTTCCGCAGGCACCTTGAAGCTCGCCGCGAATGCCTTTGTTTCCGAGGCGCTTCGCTTCGGGGGTACCGAGAGCTGGCGGGACCTGTTTCGGCGAAATTCCTCAAAGGTTTCGAGGTAATCAACGCAGGTTCTGCACGTAGGAATCTGCGACTTTGACCGCGGTTGTGAAACAAACTGTATAGAGTCG
>JAYVCD010000014.1:0-43265 GCA_043750125.1 Archangiaceae bacterium
TTGTCGCCCAGGTCCTCGACGTGGCGAAGAATGGTGCTGAAGTCAGCGCGCTTCATCGGGTCGGGCGCAAAGCTCCCAATCCACACTTTGCCTTTGAGCTGCTCGGCGCCGAAGGTGCCGCCGTCGGCCAACTGCAGTTGCCACGCTCCCAGCGAAGGGCCGGGCGGAGGAGCCTTGAGAAAGCGCCGCTGCATGAACGGCAGGACGGTGAGAAAAAACGCGCCGACCACGAACGCAATCACGAACGGATTTCGCCACAGCGGCATCTTCGCCGCGGGCACCCCTTCGGGCGTGGGCTCGTTCACTTCGCCGAAGGCAGGGTCAAGGGCACGCGCTGACGCTCGGCCCGGCGCACCCGAACGACGATGAAGCCGACAATGCTGCCCATCGTCGCCAGGGGCAGCAGCGACATCACGATCGTCATCGCCTGGTAGGTGCCCTTGGTATCGGTCGCGGCCCCACAGACGGGGCACGCCAACGCGGCAGCAGAAATGAACAGTACGGCCAGGAACGCCAGAGCACGCATCAGAAGTACACCCGCGCGTAGATGACCGGCCACATGCCGACCACGAAGTACCAGAACGCCTGAGTCGTATAGAAGACGTTCGGCGACAGCGTCCCTTTGCGCAGCTTGATCAGCGCGTAGGTCAGCAGTCCGATCGCCACCAGCGCGTGCGCGGCATGGGTGCCGATGATCAAATAGAAGAACGAGCCCAGGGTGCTCGAGGTCATCGTCAACCCCTGGCTCAGCAAGCTCAGCCATTCCATTCCCTGCAGCACCACGAAGGTCAGCCCGAGCGCCAGGCACAGGGTCAGCGCCAGAATTCCGCCCCGGCTCTTGCTCTTCTGGTAACCCCGGTGGGCGAAGAACAAAGCGATTCCACTGCAAACCAGCGCGGCGGTATTCAGCGCGGTCGCCGAGGCGGGCAGCATCGGCTGGCCCGGAGGCGGCCAGGACATCGGAATGTTCGAGGCCCGCACGATGGTGAAGGCGCTCAGCATTCCGGCGAAAAACATGATCTCGGCGGTGATGAAGATCAGCATCCCCATCACCCCGTTGGGCAGCAGCTGCTCGCGCCGAAGGTACCGCGGGGGCTCTGAGGGAATTGTTCCGTCCATCGCGTCTTCCTTACGGGTGCATCCCGGCGTTGTGCTCGTCGGTGCCGTGCTCTTCGCCCACGGCCGCTGGGTGCTCGGCGTGGTGCGCGCCGGGATGCAGCAGCATTCCGCGCTTGATCGATTCTTTGGCCGCGGTGTTTTCCCAGCGTGCGCCCTCGTGCTTCATCACGTCGGGAGACATCGCGGCGACCATCAAACACATCAGCGCCAGCATCGTTCCCAACATGTAGGGGACGATCTTCTTCTCGTGGTTCAGGTGCATGAACCGGGTCGCCACCAGGTACGCCTTGACGAACGCGATTCCGAAAGCGGTGGCCATCGTCAGCGCCCGGATTTCCAGCATCGGGCCCAGCACGCTGATCAACAGCAACCCACAGAGGATCGCCCAGATCTTCACGTAGTTGGTGTGGTGATGCGCAGCCGGCGGCGCGCCCGGCCCGGCCGGGTGTGGCAACGGCGGAGGATGTGCCGCAGCGTGTTCAGCAGCCATGGGGCTCCTTCACTTCGCGATGTAGAGCAACGGGAACAGGAAAATCCAGACCAGGTCGACGAAGTGCCAGTAGATGCCGATGTTCTCGACCCGCTGCAGCTCTTTGTTCTTCTTCGCATCGGCGGCGACGAACAGCATGATGATCATCCCGGCGATGACGTGCAGCCCGTGCAGCCCCGCGGCGGTGTAATAGAACGACCAGAAGGTATTCGAGGTGATCGTCATCCCGTGCTTGATTTCGGTCGTCCACTCGATCGATTTGACGACCAGAAAAATCAGCCCGCCCAGACAGGTCAGGTAGAGGAAGTTCGCCGCCTTCTTCCCCTCGCCCTTCTCTGCCGCCTGGTGCCCCATCACAGCCATCAGGCTGGAAGTCAGCAGTACCAGGGTGTTGAAGGCCCCAGCCCAGGTGTTGGTGTTGGTCGCCTGGTTCGCCCAGTCGGGGTGCCCGAGCCGGTGCATCACGTAGCCCCCGAGCAGGCCTCCGAAGATCACGATTTCAGAGGCGATGATCCACCAGACGGCAAGCCTGCCCGTGGGAACTCCGGTCGCGCTGCGCGTCGTTGCGATGGGTCGGGTGCTCATAATCAGCTCGGAAGGTGCTGCGGCCAATGGTCGTCTTCACGGTCCGGAACGCTGTACTCGTACGGCCCGCGGTAGACGGTGGGCAGCACCGGGAAGTTGCCGTGCGGGGGAGGCGAGGCCGCGTGCCACTCGAGGGTGTTCGCGCGCCACGGGTTGGGGCCGACCTTCGGGCCCCTGAACATCGAGTAGAAGTAATTGACCAGGAAGACCACCTGGAACGCGAGCATCAGCACCAGCGAGAGCGTGGCCAGGATGCGCAGGTCCTGCATTCCGGACTTCATCAGGTCGGGGAAGTGGGTGTAGTCGAAGATTCGGCGGTGGTCGCCGCGCGCGCCGGTGATGAACAGCGGAATGAAGATGAAGTTGAAGCTCACCACCGTGCCCCAGAAGTGGACCTTGCCCCAGGTCTCGTTCATCGAACGGCCGAACATCTTCGGGAACCAGTACGTGACTCCGGCGAACACCGCGATGATCGCGATCGGGACGAACGTGTAGTGGAAGTGGGCGAGCACGAAGTACGTGTCGTGGAAGTAGATGTCGGCTGCAGACGCGCCGAGGAAGATGCCGGTCACGCCGCCGATCAAGAACTCAGAGATGAACGCCAGCGCCCACAGCATCGGGACCGCAAGGCGAATCGAGCCGCCGTAGAGCGTCGCGATGTAGACGAACATCATCTCGGCCACCGGAATCGAAATCAGCAGCGTGGTGACGCCGAAGATGTTCGCCATGCGGGGGTCGATGCCGGCGATGAACTGGTGGTGGGCCCAGACGAAGAAGCTGAGCACTCCGGTGCCGAGCGCGGTGTAGAGCACCGTCTTGTACGCGAAGAGCTTCTTGCGCGAGAAGACGGTGATGATTTCCGCGACGATTCCGACCGCGGGCAGCATCACCACGTAGACCTCGGGGTGCCCGAAGAACCAGAACAGGTGCTGCCACAAAATCGGGTCTCCGCCGCGAACCGGGTCGTAGAACCCGGTGCCGATGGTCTGATCGAACAACAGCATCACCGCCCCGGCGACCAGTGGGCCCACCGACGCCATGAAGAGGATGCTGGCGATGACGATCATCCAGACCACGATCGGCACGTCGAACATCTTCATTCCCGGCGCCCGCGAATTCATCATCGTGGTGACGAAGTTGATTCCGCCCAGCAGGAAGGCGACGAATTCCACCGCCACCGCCAGCAACCACAGCGGCGCCCCGTGCGGAGTCAGGTTGTAGTCGGCGCGCGCGGACAGCGGAGGATACGAAGTCCAGGCTCCCCCAAAGGCGCCACCTTCGACGAAGAACGAGAAGATCAGGATCAACGCGCTGAGCAGGAACAGCTGGTACGACAACCGATTGATCCGCGGGAACACCATGTCGTCGCAGCCGATCATCAGCGGAATGAGGTAGTTGCCGAACGCGGCGATCAACACCGGCATCGCGACCCAGAAGATCATCACCGACCCGTGGGTGGTCACCAACGAGTTGTAGTCGTGGGCGCTGACCCGACCCCAGCCGGGAACGCTGAGCCCGGGGAACGCCTGCTGCATCCGAAAGACGTAGACGGTGAAGCCGCCGATCAACGCCATCGCCATTCCGGTGAACAGGTACTGGAAGCCGATGATCTTGTGGTCGGTGCTGAAGAGATACTTCTTGAAGAAGCTCTCTTCGACGTGGTGCGCGACTTCGTGCGCGCCCTGCGTCTCGGTGGTAGGTGCTGTCATGGAGTGACTCCGCTGGGCGCGACGGCGAGCGGCGCGTGGGTCTTGACCCACTCAGCGTGCACGTCAGGGTTCGTGATGATGATGCGGGCGCCCATGATCGCGTGGCCGATGCCACAGATCTCAGCGCACTGAATGTCGAAGCCGCCGGTGAGGATCGGTTTGAACCAGCCCTTGATGGTGCGCCCGGGCACGGCGTCCTGCTTGAGGCGGAACACCGGCACCGAGAAGTCGTGCAAGGTGTCGCGGGACTGCAGCTCGAACTCGTAGGTCTTGTTCACTTCGACGTGAAGCTCGTCGACGGTGCGAATGTCGTCGGCGGTGTCGAGCTTCCCGTCGGGCCCGGCGTGCACGAAGGTCCACGCCCACTGCTGCGCGATGATCCGCACAGTCTCGTCCACATGCGGCGTGGTCTGCTTGACGTCCACCCACACCCGGATCGCCGCGAAGATGATCAAGATGTCGAAGACCAGCACCGCGTAGTGCGGAATCGAGACCCACCGCTTCTCTTTCCAGTCTTCGCCGGCGACGTACTGCGCCTTCACGCCTTCCTTCTCGCTGAACACCAGCACGAACCCGAAGAGCAGGGCCTGCGCGATGAGGAAGAAGAAGCCGGTGATCACCATGACCAGAAGGATCAGGTTGTCGATGTCCGCTGCGTAACTCGATGCCTGCTCGACGTAGTGCTGGATCACGTTCTTGGCGCCTCGCTACCAGACCAGGATGCCGACGGCCGCGATGAACGCGACCGCTCCGGCGACGGTCAGAGAAAAAATTGTCCAGGAAAGGCTTTCAGGGGTGATGGATTTTTTGGACATGGCTTAGTGGCCCGAGAGGGTGCCGATGTGGGAAATCACGTTCTTCATCGCCTGCTCGTCGACGAGCGTGGCGGCCATCGGGCGCATCTGCGAGCCGGTAATGTCGCCGGGAGCAGCGCCGCGAACGCCGCTCTTGAACTTCTTCAGCGAGCTCAACAGGTACCAATCGGCCTGGCCGGCAATCGGAGGCGCCTTCAGCTGCTCGTTCCCCATTCCGGTCGGGCCATGGCAGGCGGCGCAGACCGCGTAGGAGCCTTGACCGAGGCTTGCGTTTCCACCGGTGAGCGTGGGCGCCGAGCGGACCGCGGGCATCGCGGCGACATACGCCGACACGGTCTTGACCTCGAAATCACTGGCCATCTGCCGGGACATCGGGCGCATTCGCAGCCCTTCCGCGTCATCGGGGTGAGCGCCGCGAAGTCCGGTTCGGAACTTTCGCACCGTCGATTCGACGTACCACAGGGGCAGCCCGGCGATGGCCGGCGCGGCGACGTACGCCTGCCCTTCCCCGTGGTTTCCGTGGCAGGCCTTGCAGGACTCGTAGAGGTCGTGGCCGCCCTGCGGGGTGTGCGCCGCCGCAGAGGGACAGCCGGTCAACAGCGCGCCGCCGGCCAGCAGAACGACCGGGGCCAGCACTGCGCGCCAGGATGAGAATCGAGATGTGACGTTCATTCGGTGCGCTCCGCTGCTCGCGCGTCGGTCCGGGTGAGCCCCGGCCCATGGAAAAGTTGGCGTCGTTTTACACACCGCTCCGATGGAGCCAAGGAATTTTCTGAAGCCCGCCCTTCGACTGGGCGTCGAGGAGGTAAGCGTTGCTAATCATCAGCGGCTAAACTTCGCGCCCGTGCTTTCCCTGCTCGTCACTTTTGCGTTCGCCCAGCTGGCTTCTTCCCGGGTGGTGGTGGTCGACGTCTCGGCGCCCGACGCGGTCTACGAAGACATCTCGCGCGCCCTGGCCGAGCAGGTGGTTGCCGAGCTGCGCGCCGCCGGGCTCGAGGTGATGCGCATCGACGAGAACGAGCTGCCGGAAGACGGCTGCCGGCTGGGCCCTTGCCTCGGCACGGTGGCCAAGGCCCGGCACGCGAAGGTGGTCGTCATTCTCGATGCGGTCGAGCTCGACAAAAAGGGGAAGACCCAGGTGTCCGTCGCCGCGATGGCCGGCCGCGATGGAATGCCGATCAGCGCCAAGCGGTACGTGGTCAAAGCACCCGGGAAGCCCGCAGCCGAGCTGAAGGCGTTCGCCAAAGATTTGGCCCGGAGGCTGACGCCCGTCGACGCGGGGAAGTAGCCGGCACCGTTCATGCTGTTTGCCTCTTCAAGTCGCAATGCCTGGAGGCAACCATGTTCGAGTCTGCTGATTTCAAGTCCCGTTTCGCCACACCGTTGCGTTTTGCACCCACACTCAAGACTCTTTCCTTGACCCAAGTGCTCGCCGCGCTGGGCCTGGTCGCGGTGGGCATCGGTCTGGGCGCCGGCCTGGCTCCCGTCATTCGTCGGTGGAATGAAGAGCGGGGAATGAAGCCTCGCCGCAGCGCCCCGATACAGGAAATTGACCGCTGGGCGAATGAAGGCGGAGCCGTCGTCGCGCCCGCATTTCAGAAGCTGACCTGAACCGCTATTTGCCCAAGACCAGCGCGAGCAGGATGACCAGCGCGACCGTGATCACCAGGACGATGATTCCCCCGGTCGCCATCAGCAGGTCCTTCTTTTTCCTTTCATCCACCGGCCCGTCTGCACCCGCGAACATGTGGAGCACATTCCACACCATGTTCCGGCCGAGCACCTTGTCCGATCGATCTTTCTTGATCGGCTCTTCGACCTTTCCATGCAGGTCGAGGTTTGGAGGTTGAAGGTGCGGTTGGGCGACCAGCGGCGGCTCTCCCCGCTTCACCTCATTGGCCAGCATCGCCTCGGGACGTGAAGCCCAGGTCGGCGCGTCGAAGCTCATGTTCTGGGTGAGCGCGACCGCCTGCTCGGGAGTCGCAGCGCTGAGCAGTTGCTTCGCCACTTCAAGGCCGCTCTTGCCGGTCGTGAGCTCGACGACTTGAGCCAGCCCCGCGTGGCTCATTCGCGCCAGCAGCCTGGCCTCGAGCTCCACCCGGAGACCAGCAGGCAGTGCTGCTCCCGCGGCAAGCTCAGAGAGCTTGGAGGCGTAGGGGACGAGGAACTCGACCAGCCGGGTCGCCTTTTGCTGGCGCGTCATCGAGAGCAGGGAAATGAGCTCGGGCAGGTGAATCGCCAGGTCCGCGTTCAAGCGATCGGGCAGCGCGTTCGCGTCGGCGACAGGCCCCAGGTCCGAGGACAGCTGACCGGGCGTTCGCACCGCGTCGCGCCCACTGAGCTGAGTCGCAAACTTGCTCGACGCCCCGAAACGATCTGCGGGCAGCGACGGCGCGGTGCCCGTCGGCCGCGTGGGCTGAAGCGTCGGAGCAGTTCCCGTCGTCCCCGTCGGGCCGATGATCGACGGAGGAAGCTTGATCGGACCGGGCACGCTTTGATTGTCGCCTGTGTCCCGGAGGTTGTTGCAAGTAACCTCCCGAAGCTCAGAGGCGTATTTGTGTCCTTTGGAGGGATTGCATCTGGAGCTCACTCTTCAACAGCTCAACCGCGCCACGCTCGCCCGCCAGTTTCTGCTCGCGCGTGAGAAGACGACGGCGTTGAAGGCGATCGAACGGTTGGTTGCGATGCAGGCGCAGATCCCCCGGCCCCCGTTCATCGGGTTGTGGTCGCGGCTCGTCGGCTTTGAACGACGCCAGCTCGCCCAGCTGCTCGAGCGGCGCGAAGTGGTGCGCGCAACCACCCTGCGCGGAACCCTTCACCTCTGGAGCGCGAAGGACTTCCTCGCCTTCCGGGCGATCTTTTCTTCGATGCTCGAGAAGAGCATCACCCTGGTGCTGCGAGATCGCGCGAAGGGCCTCGACGTCCAGCGGGTGTGCGATCAGGCCCGCAGCTTTCTCGAAGCAGGCCCACGCACCTTCAATCAGATTCGGGCCCACCTGGTCGTCCTCAACTCCAAAGTCGACGACCGGGCGATGGGGCTGGCGGTGCGCTGCGCTCTGCAGTTGGTGCAGGTGCCGATCGATGCGCCCTGGAGCTTTCCCGCCGACGCTCAATTTTCTCTGGCTGCGTCCTGGCTCGGCAAGCCCACCGCGAAAGATCCAGATCCTCGCCCCCTGGTGCTGCGGTACCTCGCCGCGTTCGGACCCGCGAGCGTCGCCGACATGCAGAGCTGGTCCGGACTCAAGGGCCTCGAGGACGCTTTTGAAGGGTTGCGGCCGAAGTTGAAGATGTTCTGCGACCCGCGCGGGCGTGAGCTGTTTGATCTTCCCAAAGCCGCGCGCCCCGACGCCGAGACTCCCGCGCCAGTCCGTTTTCTGCCTGACTTCGACAACCTCGTGCTCGGCCACGCCGACCGAAGTCGGATCATTGCCGATGCGCACCGCCCGTTGATTGCCACGAAGAACCTGCTCGTCCCGCCCACGTTTCTCATCGACGGCTTCGTCGCCGGCACCTGGAGAATCGATCGCGCCCGGACTTCTGCGACCTTGACCCTCAAGCCGTTCGAGCCGCCCGCGAAGGCGACGCGCGCAGAGCTTTTGATCGAAGCGGCCGCGCTGCTGAAGTTCGTCGAGCCCGAGGCTGCCAGGCAGCTCGTTGCTTTCGGGTAGGCGCGGGTCTTCGGTTATCACCGCGATGAGTTTGATTGCTCCGGTCGGGTTCGGCGCTGACGGCGGCTACGCGTCGAAGGGGTGATCGTTGACCGTTGCGGATTCCGCTCCCCGGCGACCACACCCGCCCCAATCCGCACGTCAGACGCTGAGCAACACTCCACGCGCGGGCTGCCCGGTCGCCTTCGCGATCGCCCGAACGTAGACGGACACCTGGGCTTCGTACTCAGGCAGGCGCCCGGCGAGCTCTACGTCGGTCTTGAAATCGATGACCACCCACCCGTCTTCCCCGAGGAAGGCGAGGTCGATGATCCCTTCGGCCAGCGTTCCATCGTCCAGCCGCAGCGACACCGGGCTCTCGCGGCGCACCCCGCCACTCTTAGCCGCGGCCTGAAGAAGCGGGTGGCGCAGCGCGGACGCGACCGCCTCGTTTGCCGAGCGCACTTCATCGTCGGCGCAACCGAGCAAGCGCGCCTTGAGCTTCACCACGTTGGCAATCTGGCCGACCGTCGCGTCCAGAGGCACCTCGGCCAGCGCGCCGTGCACCAGCGCCCCGAAGCGCCGGCCGCTGGGTCGGCTTCCCCGGTCGAGGTCGCTGGCCTGGTGCTCGAGGGTCGCAGCCGGCTGCCCTTCGACTTCGCGCGCGGTGATCACCCGCATCGAAGGAACCGAGCCGCACTCGAGGTTCTTCGCCCTTCCCTGGTGCCATGCCTGGAAGCTCGCGACCCCCGCCGCGGCGTTGGTCCCCTCGGCGTCTTCGCGCAGCACTTCGTCCTGCTGCAGCCCGGTGGTGGGCGCCTTGTCCAGCTCGAGCACGGCAGGATCCCACCACACCACTTCGTGTCCGCCCGCTTCGGCGGTGTGGAGCCCGGGCATCACCGACACCCCAAACGCCGCGCGCTCAGGGCGGTCGATCACGCTCTGAGGTCCAAACCTGGGACACCCGGCAGCGACTCGTGCCGAGCGCGAATCTTCCGGCCGGGGATAAAGGACGGGGTGAAGGACGTCGACCCACCCTTCCTGCCGGGCGTCGCCCACCACAGGAACCACCAGCAGATCTCGCGCGCGCGTCGCGGCGACGTAGACGAGGCGAATCGATTCTTCGCGCTCGCGCCGCAGCACTTCGGCCGACTGTTCGTTGAGCTCGACCGGGCTGCAGCCCGCCAGCGGCTCGGCCCACAGCTTCAACTCGGGGTCGACCCAGTGCGACGGGTTTCGGCGGCCCGAGTGCGGAGCGGTCGGGTCGGCGAGGATCACCACCGGAAATTCGAGCCCCTTGGCCCCATGAACGGTCATCACCCGGACGCCTTCACTGCCTTCTTCGACGATCGGCGCTTCGGCGGCGGTGGCCCCTTCGGCGCCGGCGTGAAGCCGGTCGATGAAGGCGCGAAATGAGCGACCGCCGGAAGCCTCGAACCGCCGTGACAAATCGGTCAACTGAGCCAGGTTGGCCAGCGCCTGGTCTCCCGCGGTCCAGAACGCGACCCCGGCATGGGCTCGGGTGGCCTCGAGCAACTGGGCGATGGTGTCGGCGATCGGGCGCTTGTTGCGACCGTTGTGCAGCGCCTTGAGCACCGCGAGCCCTTCGGACACCTCGAGCGCGGCGGTCGGAAACGCTTCGGTCTGCAACGGCCGCAACGGGTGCAGCTTTCCCGCAGCGGCGCGGAAGGTGAGCAGCGCATCGTCCGACAGCGCAAACAGGGGCCCCCGCAGCGTCGCGTAGACCGACAGCTCGTCGTCGGGCCATTCGACGGCGGTGAGCGCGTTGCGCAGCGCGAGCACTTCTTCGCGGGCATGAAACGAGCGTCCTCCGACGAGCACGTGCGAAATGCGGCGGGCCTCGAGCGCGCGGGTGTAGCGCAAGGTCACGTCGGCGCCTTCCCAGCCCTTGAAGCGCTTGAACAAGATGCAGATGTGTTGCGGCGCAATCGGCACCGGTTGGGGCGAGCCCGCTTCCATCACCGTCCACCCGCTCTTGCGAACGAGGAAGTCGATGAACGCACCGACGGCATCGGGGTAGGACTCTTCGATGCTCTGGTTGGTAATTTTCCCGTAGTGCGCGTAGGGCTGGGGCACGGGCAACGCAATCAGCGAAGGCTGGTGCGCGATGGGCGCGCGGTACTGGGTCAGCGGGACGTAGCGCGCCTGGGTCGCAGTGCCCTCGCCCATCTGGGCCGAGAAGGCGGCGTTGACGGCCTGCTGCACCGCGGGCGCGGCGCGGAAGCTGGTCGTCAAATCCAGCAGTACCGCCCCCGCGGAAAGGAGGCCGACTTTGATCCGCTGGTACAGCGCCACGTCGGCCCGACGAAATCGGTAAATCGACTGCTTCGGGTCGCCGACGATGAACAGCTTTCCCGCCACCGGCACCGCGTGCTCGGGGTCGCTGACCGAAGGGTCCGACGCCGCGAGCAGCCGCAAGATGTCGGCCTGCAGAGGATCGGTGTCCTGGAACTCGTCGACGAACAGGTGGGTGAAGCGCGCCTGCAGCTCGACCCGCACTTCGCGATTCTGCTGAAGCAGGTTTCGAAGGCGAAACATCAGGTCGAAGAAATCGAGCTTGCCCGAACGGGCCTTCACGTCTTCGTACGCGCCGACCAGGGGCAGCAGCTCGGCATGAAGGCAGGCGGCGAGATCTGCATTGGCGCGGGTCAGCAACGCGTCGAGCTGAGCCTTGGTCGCGTCGCGCCGGGTGAGGACGTCGGCGCGAGACAGACCGCGCGCGTAGTCGGCGCCCCAGCCCTTGTGCATCCAGCTGCGGTGGCGGGCCAGCTCGCCCAGCGCCGCCTCGAGCCCGTCGTAGTCGCGCTCGGCGACGGCTTCGCGGTGATCGAGATCCATCACGAAGCGATGAACTTCGGCCAGGTTGCCTCGCAGGTAGTCGTCGGCGGCGCCCAGGGCGGCGAGCTCCCCGAGCTCACGCAGCGAAGGAATGAGCAGCTCGAGTTCCATGTCGCGATCGAACGGGTCTCGCCGCCAGGCCCCGGTGAAGTCGCGGTGGTCGACCAGCCGCAGCGCCGCGTTGCGCAGCAGCTGGCGCGGGCTCAGCTGGTCGCGCCGTCGGGATCTGCGCCGCAACAGCCGACGTACTCCTTCCGAGGGAGCCCGAAGGGTTTGAGGAAACCAACCCTCGAAGGCGGCGTCGAGCAGCGCGCCAGAGTCTTCGTCGGCGGCGATCTCGAACAGGGGATCAATGCCGGCCTCGACCGGATGCTCGCGCAGCAAATCGGCACAGACTTCGTGAATGGTCGCGATCCGTGCGACTTCGAGCTCAGCGAGGGCGCCTTCCAGCCGCGCGTGCTCGGCCGAGCCCACGCTCGCGGCCAGCCGCGCATCTTCGAGGGCCTGCCGCAGCCGCAGCTTCATTTCGCCGGCCGCCTTCTGGGTGAAAGTGACCGCGATGATCGTCCCCAGCGTTGCTCCGTGGTGACCCTGCGCGACGACGGCCACGATTCGACCGACGAGCGCGGTGGTCTTCCCAGTGCCGGCGGCGGCCTCGACCACCAGCGTGGCGTCGAGATCCTCTGCGATGCGCCGGCGCGCTTCGTGGTCGGCGAGGATCATTTCATTCCCCTCAGCTGATCGAGTGCTTCGAGCTCGACGCGCGATTTGTTTCGCACCCGGCGTTCTTCGTAAGCGCCGCAAATCGACTTGTAGTCACACCAGGTGCATTCGTCTTTGGCCGGAGCTGCGGGCAGAAATCCGTTTTGCAGCGCGGTGCCGACGACTTCGATCGCGCGGCGGGCCGAAGAGCGGGTGACCGGGTCGAGCGGAATGAAGACCTCGCTGAAACCGCCGGCCTGGGTGCAGTAGTACAGCCGGCCCCCCTCGACTTTGACGTCGGGGAAGATTTTCTCGAGCGCGAGGGCGTAGAGGGCGGGCTGAAGGGTCTTGCCTCCGCCGAGCACCATTCCGGCTTCGGCGCGGGCTTTGCCGGTTTTGTAATCGGTGGCGCGCAGTGCTCCGGACGGGCTGCGCTCGACCAGGTCGATCGAGCCCCGCAGGGTGACTCCGACTTCGAGCTTCGCGGGCTCGGCCTGACTCTGGGGATCCTGCTGGTCTCGATTCGCGAGCCCGAACGCCAGCTCGTATTTCCACGGTTTCCACTGCGCAGCCGTGTTCACGGTTCGCCGCAGCCACTCGCGCACGTCGGCGCTGATCGCCACCAGCGCGTCGTCCCAGACGCGATCGATGGCGGGGGCAAAGTTGTCCTTGTGGTGATCGGCGACCTTTCTCAAGACCGAATCGATCTCGGTGAGCGCTTCGTCGAGGTGCGCCGCGTCCAGCGGGACGCCCTTCTCGCGCAGCGCGGTCAACACTCCATACTGGACCTCGTGGACGATCGACCCCCGCTGCAGTGGGTCGAGATCTTCGATTTCCACCGGCTCTTCGCGCGGCGACAGCCTGACGATCGCGCTGAGAAAGAATCGATACGGACAGGCGGCGAAGTGTTGCAACGCGGTGGCCGAGAACGAGCGGGCCGACAACTGATGGGGGCCCAGGGCCGCCAGGGCTTCGGCCGAGGGTTTGACCAGCCCGTCGGCAGAGGTCCACGCCCGCTGCCACCGCTGGTAACGCATGCGAAGAGCGCGGGCCAGGAAGCGGTTTCCAGAAGTGAGGTAGCGGGCCGCACCGCGCGGGGCAGGCGTGGGGGACCTGAAGAGCCCATCGAGCACCGACAAATCTCGCTCGGCAATGTCGATCGCCGAGGCGGGGTCCCTCGGAGCTGGCCACCCGATTCGCGCTTCGACCGCGCGCTCGGCCCGACGGCGCAGCTCTTCGTAGCGGGGCAGCGTCCCTTCGGCGGCGCGCAGTGCCTCGAGGCCGTAGAAGGAAGGCACGCGCGGCCGGCCTTCGTGAACGTCGAGGCGGGGGTACGAGAGAATGACGCGCGAGGTGGCGGCCCCTACGGCCAGCTGCAGCTGGAGGCGTTCGGCGGCGACCCGGTCGGGGTCGGTCTGCAGCGCAGGGCCGAGCCGGCGACGTTCGGGGTCGGGAGCGATCGGGTCCTCGCGAACTTTCTGGGGGAAAATTCTTTCGGCGAGGCCGGGGACGAAGACCGCCTCGAAGCGCATCCCGCGCGCGGCGTCGATCGGGCCGACGAAGACCCGTCCGAAGCGGCGGGCCGGCGAAGGCTGGGTGAGCTCGAGCAGCCGCTGCGAGAGCACCAGGCGCACTTCGCGAAGGCCGACCGGGCCGACGACTCCCAGCGGAGCGAGCTCGGCCAACAGCGACAGCACCCGCTGGGGATGACGAAGCGACCGGGTGGAAAGCTCGGTCAATCGGTCGAGCCATTCGTTCCAGGCGGCGGACTTCGGCAGCGCGGCCAGCAGGTCGAGCAACGGAAGCGCGTACTCGCGAAAGGCCTTCAAGTCGGCGAGCGCTTTGGTGAGCCGCAGCGCGTTGGCTTCGCTCACGTCGGGCGCAGCGAGCTCGAGCTTGAACTTTTCTTTGAGCCCATTGAGCCGGCGTTCCCAGCGGGCGCGGCCTCCAATCACCGCGGCATCGACGAGCAGCTGTTCCCACCGCCGCGGGGCCCGCAGGGTACCGGCGACGACGGGCGCATCGGGCGCGGGCTCTTCGTCTGCGATTTCGGGCTCGAGGGGTTCGGGCGCGCGCGCCTGCTCGGCGAGGTCGGAATCGACGGGCTCCCAGCGCACGGGCGGCGCAGGAGGAGGCGTGCCGTCGGCCTGGGCGGGCGGCACTTCACCCAACGAGAGGTACTCGGCAAAGCGACTGGCCGACAAGCCGTCTTCTGCGCACGCGAGCAACGACAGCAAGGCGCGCCCTGCGGGGTCGGGCGCCCGGATTCCATGCGCGCAGTAGGCGGGCACTCCGGCGCGGCGCAGGGCCTCGTACATCGGGGCGCGGTAGGGGCCGGGGGCGCGCAGCAGTACGGCGATCTGATCAAACGGTACGCCCCCTGCCGCCACCTGCTGGATTTTTCGCGCGACCTCGACGCACTCGCGCAGCTCGCCCGGAGCCGAGAGCATCGTTACGTCTTCGCCCGGTGCTCCGGTCGGCAGTTGCCCGGCGCGAAAGAGGTTCTGTTGAAGGCGGGTCAGCGCGGTGGTGCTGGGAAGATGGGCGGTGGTCGCTTTGATCCCCAGGGCCTTCTCGAGCAGAGCCACCGAGCGTTCGTCGCCCGCCGGGACGGTCGCGAGCCACTGGGTGGAATGAGACGCAAGCGCGGACACCAGCTCGCGCTCGAGCTCAGAGGCAAGCGCCACGTCGAGCAGCAAGGTGGGCAATCGGCACAGCGGGTGGGCACCGCGCGAAATTTCAGACACGGCCAGGCGCAGAACGATCGCGCCATCGGCCAGGCCGGCCTCGAGCAGCGCCGCATCGAAGGCGGTGGCAGCGACGCAGAGATCGGCATCGAGCGCGTCATTCGAAATGCCGCCCTGCCGCGTCTCTTCGACCGTGCGGGCGAGCGCGCGGGGCAAGCCGGGCTGTCCGGCGACCGGGGCAAAGCGGCCAAGCTTTCCCTTCTGGTTCAGCTGGTAGACGACGCGGATCCAGAGGGCTTCGAGGGACAGGGGCGTGGCGGGAGTGAGGCCCGCTTCGAGCAGCCCACGCTCAGCGAGGCTGAGGCACAGGCGCCGCAGCGACAGCCGGTTCCAACCGAACGTCGCTCCGCCTTTGCGGGTGAAGGTGCGAACGAGATCCGAGGCCCCCTCGACGCTGCCTCCGACGAGCAGCAGCTCAGAAAAAGCCGCACGATGAGAAAGCCACTGTTCGGCCTGCTCGACTCGAAGCGCAGCGGACGACGAGATGAAGATGCTGCGAGACACAACAGGGCCTTTATCCCATGTGACCCTGACGGAAGCGGTCGGCGGCGGCATGGGTACAATTCGGTAACTTTTTTCAAGTTCCCAGCAGCGCTCAGTGCCTTTCCGCCCACTTCGGCGGGGGAAGTTGTGCCATCTCTTCGGTCCCCAACTGGAGAATGACGATGCGATTGAAGCTGCCCCGAAGGACGATGCCGCTGCTCGCAGGTGTGTCGATTCTGGTGGCGTCGGCAGCTTTGGGAGAGCCGGGTGCTGCCCCCCTCGCCTGTCAGTTACTGCCCGCGGAAAAGTGGAGCAGCGTCCTGGGCTACCCGGCCACCACGGAGGCCGGCGATGGGTTTTGCACCTATTCGAGCCCGGACAAGAGCCGGGGCGGGCAGCTGAGAATCATCGCGGTGGTCGGCTCGAGCGCTGAAGCCGAAGCCACCGTGAAGCGGATGAGGGAGCACCAGGCCAGAAGCCGTCACACCGCGGGCCTGAGTGAAATCGAGTCGCAGGGCAAGGTGGTGTTTTCGGTTGCGGTCTTCCAGGCGGCGCCGACGGCCCAGACCGGGGGACAGCTGAAGCAGTTGGCCGCCGCGGTGAAGCAGCAACTGACGAAGTGACGCCCAACCGACGTTCGAGATGCCTGTCGTGGATCATCGGGCTGATCGTGGTGTGGAAAGGTGCGATCCGATCGGCGAACGAGTCGACACCCTCCGCGTAGGTGTCGAGAAACAGTCGCTCAACCAGCGCAGCGCGGCCGCTTCATCGCGTGGGGTGTTGAGAAACCGCACCCAGGCTTGTTGCTCGTGCCAGGCCGGCACCAATTCCCAGACGCAAAATGTGGCCTTGTGCGATCCATCGCGGGGGAAGAGCTCGAATCCGGCCATCGTCTGGTCCTTGTAAAAGACCGTTTCCCACAGCTCATTCGAGCCGCGCCAGGTCCGTCCAGGCTCGTACGTTGGTTAATTAATCGTAGAGGGGGACGAAGAGAGCGTTGGCGCGGCTCGCCGCTCACTGGCTGACGCGCGCGAAGTCGACGAACCCGCGCTCGACGCTGGTGCTGACCAGCAAGACGCGAAGGTGATCGCCGACATCGAGCCCTCTCACGTCGCCGACGAGCTTGCCTTCGGCGGCGGGCGCAGTGATGCGCACCCAGGTGCCTTTGGGCGAGGCGCCGGTGACGATCGCGTCGAACTGCTGGCCCACCCGCGAAGCCAACAGCGCGGCGGCGGCCGACTTGCGCACCTGTCGCTCGACTTTGGTGGCTGCATCTTCCTGCGCGGTGCAGTGCGCGGCGAGGCTCGCAAGCTCTGGGCCTGAATACGCCGGCGGCGAGCCCGCCAGCGTGGCCTTCACCTGTCGCTGGGTCAGCAGATCCGGGAAACGTCGATTGGGCGCCGTCGAGTGCGCGTAGTCCTTCACTGCAAGCCCGAAGTGACCCGACACGGTCTGGCCCGGCAGCTCGACGGCGTATTCGCCGCGGCCGAGGAGCTTGATGACCGAGAGCGAGAGATCGGCAAACCGCGCAGGGTCGGCCACCCTTCGAAGATCCAGAAACTTCGAGAGCGCCACCGCGTCGGGCGCGGGGGGCAACTTCTCGCCGAGCGCCTGCGCCAGCTCGACGATCCGCGCCCAACGCTCGGGCGAACGCAGCACCCGCCGCATCGAGGGGACCTTCTGGCGCTCGAGATGGGCGGCCACCACCCCGTTGGCGGCGATCATGAAGTCCTCGATCAGCTCGGTCGCCCGGTTTTTTCCTTCAGCCCGCAGGTCGGTCAGCACCTCGCCGTCGAACACCGGCCGCGCCTCGAGGCTCTCGAGCCCCAGCGCTCCCTGTTCGTGCCGTCGGCCCTTCAGCGCTTCGGCAACCGTCAGCTGCAACTTCAGCTGGGCGTCGAGCCCGGGCACTGCGGTCAGGCGGGCCGGAGCGGGGCCTCCTTCGAACCAGGCCGCGAGGCTGCGGTACGCAAGCTTCGCCTTGTTGTGGACCCACGCCCGGTACACCGAAGAGGCGCCGATGACTCCGTGCGTGTCGACCGCCATGTCGACGACCACCGCCAACCGGTCGACCCCCTCGTTCAGCGAAGTGAGATCGGTCGAGAGCCGCTCGGGCAGCATCGGGAAAATCTGAGCCGCGGTGTAGACCGAGGTGGTGTTCGCTTCGGCGTGAGCGTCGATCGCGGTGCCCCTCTTCACCAGTGCGTCCACATCGGCGATGGCGACGAGAATGCGCACCGAGCCCGCGCTGCTCTCAGCGACGGTCAGTTGGTCGAGGTCTCGCGAGTCGTCGTTGTCGATTGACGCCCACAACAGCGAACGCAGATCTTTGATCGCGGGGTCGGGGCTGGGCGCGACGGGGGACAGCGCCTTGAGCTGCGCAATCGCCGCGGGCGAGAAGTCGGGCAGCAACCCGCGCTCGGTCATCGCCCGGCGGGCGATCGCCTGCAGTTGATTCCTGGTGGATCCGGAAGAGGGGTTCATAGGCGAACGATACCAGCGTGCGCGAAATGCAAGTCCCTTCGCATTGGGGAAAGTCTGGCTTGCGCGCCGTCAACCAGTCGCAAGGGAATTTTTGGGTCGGACTACAGTGCGCACAATGCACAACCTGCTCGGTGTGGGGGCAAGAGCGTTTGTCCTTTGTAGTCTGGCCTGCGGCTCCGGCCAGGCCGGGAAACCCGGGGTCCTCGACCCGGCGGTGATCGGAGCACAGCCAGCTCCTCGCCTGAAGGACGGAGGCTTCAGCGCCCCGACCTTCTCGGTCTTCATCGCAGCCCGGGACGGCGCAGGGGTCTATGGCGCGCCGGCCCCGGAAGATTTCGACGTTCAATGCGAGGCTGGCCCTTGCGCGCTCGTCAGCGCCCGGCGCATCGCAGGCAGCAAAGAAGGCGTGCTGGCGGTGGTCGTCGATGACTCGTTCTCCAACATCGCGATGCCGTCGGTCTGCACCGGCTGCCCCACTGACCCGCAAGGGAAACGCGTCGTCGCGGTGAAGCGGCTGTTCCGCGTGCTGCTCGACCGCGCCCCGAAGTGGCGAATCGGGTTGTTCGACTTCGGCCCGGTCTCTACGCCGACCTTCCGTTCAACCCGCTTCATCGCCGGCTACACCTCTCGAATCGAAGACCTCGAGCAGGGCGCCGATCTGCTCAAGGCGGGCGGGGGTACCTTCCTCTACGACGCGCTGTATGCGGTGCCTGCGACCGCCATCGGCGAGCGGCACTTCAGCTTCCCCGACGCAGGCGGCCCGGTGCCGGTTCGAGTGCTGGTGGTTTCAGATGGAGAAGACACCCACTCGACCGCGAGCCTCGCGGCCGGCCTCGACGCGGGAATTTCCCAAGGAGTGCCATTCGACGCCGTCGGGTTTGGCCAGATCGATGGCGGCAGCACCCCGTACCTTGCCCCCAAGGCCTACAACGACTTGCGCACCTGCGCCTCTGCGACGGGAGGACTGGTGACGCTGGTCTCTTCCGACGCCCTGCCCGCACTGTTCGAGCAATTGGCTGAGATCTACGTTGCTGGGTACGTCGAGCTGGTGGTGCAGATCCCGGCCGTCGGCACGCCCCTCGTCTCTGGCAGCGTTGGTCTGAAGGGCAGTTCCACCCGCGCCGCATTCAACTTCCAATGACCCATTCTCTTCGCAATGCGCTCTTCGCCGTCGTGACCTCTTTGCTCTGGGCCTGCGGCGGCGGGGGCCTTCCCGACGGGGGCGTCATCAACCCAGACACAATCGCGCCCATCGATGTGAAGCAATGGGAGGGATTGGTCGACGCAGGCACGCTGAGGTACCTGACCGAGTTGGGCAAGGCACAGCGCGGCGAGTCGGCCGATCTCGATGGCGATGGCATCCGCGAGATCCTCTCGCTGCGCTCTGCCGACGGGACCCAGACCTGGATCCAGGAAACGAACGGGGGCGCTCCGGACTTCAAGATCGAGAAGTTTGCCGATGGGCGGATCCGCTATTGGTACTGGTACGGCAGCTCGGGGCAGCCGGCAATTCTCGACGAGTCATTTGGGTCGGAAAATCGGCGGGTGACGCTCTTCGACTCGAACCACGACTCGAAGTTCGAACGACGGGTCGACGAGCTGCGGGTGGGCGACAATGTCGAGGCGACCGAGTACCTCGATGCGGGCTCGACCGACGGAGGTCCACAGGGGTTCATCGTCGCGCGCAACTGGGTTCGGCCTGCCAGCTCGGATCAAGGAACCGGAACGTGCAATGGCAACTCCAATTTCCCTTCCCAGCGCATTTTCGGAGAGGGCAGCAGCCCAGGCTTCTCCGACACCCCGGCGGTCAGCTGCAGCCCGGCTCAACGCACCAAACTGGCCGCTGGGCTCGAATGTGCACGAAAACGCCTCGAGTGCGTCGGGCGCAGCAACCCCACGATCAAGAAGGAGGTCGAGGCCCACCTGATCACGGACATCTTGAGGTACGGGTGCAACAACCCGTGCGCTGGAGCGCTCGCCAGCACGCTGGGCGCCTGGGGAATCAACGCAGCCATCACCAACTTCAACGGCCCGCGCCTCGACAGCTGGACCCCAGAGCAAACATGCACCACCGTGCTGCACGAGCTGATGCACGCGGCGAAAGTCAGCCAGGGTCCCAGCCACGAAGACGGCATCGACCCGATCTATGCGTGTGCAAGGTACTGCGCCGGCTGCATTCAATTCGGCGGCGCCTTCAGCGCTGGAAGCTTCCCCAGCGCCAACATGGATTGTGTTCGCTGCTCTGAGGACCCGATGGAAAAGAAGCGCTGCGGGGTGAAGAACGAGCTGATCACCAGCTCCAAGTGCGCCGGCCTGCCGCTGTGCCACGGGGGAATTGGTGTGAACAGCCTTTGCGAGACCTGCCAAAATCTGGAAAGCAAAGACTGCGAAGGCACCGCTTTGGGTGTCCCCTTTTTCAATTGCTGCCAGACGTGCCCTGCAAACGCCATTCGACTCAATGACAAGCCTTGTCCGGGCCCGATCATGCCCAGCGACACCTGCAGCACAAAGCCCCCAGAATGTCCGTGAGTCGGTAACACCCGAGGGGACGAGGAAGAAGGGTTCGTGGGCGAACGATACTAGCGTGCGCGAAATGCAACTCACTTCCCATTGGGGAAAGTCTTCTCGGACCCACGACGAACGGTTGTTCCTGCAGGGTCCCGCGCGCCGGGGAACCGAGCTTCGCCGCGCACTGCGCATCTTCGTCGAGTGCATCAAGGGGTTCCGCGCGCTGCACTTCGTCGGGCCCTGCGTCACCGTCTTCGGGTCGGCGCGCTTCGATGAAAACCATCGGTACTACGCGCTTGCCCGCGCGGTCGGCCGCGGTCTGGGCGAAGCGGGCTTCACGGTGATGACTGGCGGAGGACCGGGGGTGATGGAAGCCGCCAACCGCGGGGCGCGAGAGGCGAACGCTCCGTCGATTGGCTGCAACATCACGCTCCCGACCGAGCAACAGCCCAACCCGTACCTCGATCAGATGATCGAGTTTCGCTACTTCTTCATCCGCAAGCTGATGCTGGTGAAGTACTCGTACGCGTTCGTGGTGATGCCCGGAGGTTTCGGGACCCTCGACGAGCTGTTCGAGACCGCCACGCTGATCCAGACCGGGAAGATCCTCGGCTTCCCCGTGGTGCTGGTGGGCCGCGATTTCTGGCAGCCGATCCTCGATCAGTTGCGCACCAGCCTGGTCGGCCAGCGGACGATTTCGCCCACCGATCTCGACCACCTGCGGATCACGGACTCAGCCGAGGAAGCGGTGGGCTGGATTCGCGAGAAGGCGCTCAATGACTACAAGCTGACCTATGGGCCCCGCGCTCGCCGGCGATGGTTCTTCGGCGAGGGGTGATTTCACCCTTGGCAGCCCAGCCCATGCCACGCCTGCCCGCACCCGCCACCTTGAATGATACAGCGGCATTCATCGCGCGCGGCGCAGTCGAAGAGCTTCCCGGCGGCCGCTGGTCGATGCGCCTGGAGTTTTCCCACCCGGGGGGCACCGGCCAACGCCAGCTCGAGGGCGATAGCTGTGAAGAGTTGGTCGACGCCGCTGCGTTGATGCTTTCGCTCGCCCCACGCAGCGCGTTCTGGCTGCAGCGTCCTTCCGGGTGAAGCTCGACGCCGCGTGGGTGCTGCGGCCGGTGAGACTCGAAGCCCGCCTCGCCTATGGCTTTTCGCAGACGGTGCTGGGCAACCCCAGGCCCGGCGCGGGGGTCGAGCTGTCGGTGGGGGTCTTGGCCAGCCGCCCGTCGTTTGTCGTCGACGACCTGGGGCAGGTATACCAACCGCGCTGGGTGTTCGGCCGAGGCTCGCTCGGTTTGTCCGTTCAACTTTGGTGACGGATTTAGACAGCAGTGGCCATTCAACACCTGAACATGACCCCGGCCTCGGCCGACACCGCGTTGCCCCTGCCCGACTTGCGAAGCGGCGAGCACCCGCTGGCGGCAGACTAGCTGCGCATCGCCGAAGCATTTCAGCGGCGCCTCGCGGCGGCCGACGCAGTCCCTGGCCCTGGGCCTCATCCTCCTGCGGTTGGCGGCTGGGCGATTCGAGCCAAGGTGCTGCTGAGTGGAATCGGGCTGGCGTCCCTGGTGGCGGCTGTGTTGTGGCAGCCGGCGCCCCCGGTCGCGGCAGTGCACGACGACCCGGTGGTCGACCCGAAAACGCCCGCGGTGTTCGAGAAGACCCTCGTTCGAGCCAAAGTCCACCCCCGCACTCTGATCGTCACCCCGACGGGACCGCGCTCGCCCACGGCCACGCGCAGGGATCCTCGGTGCAGTTGTCCGCGCTGTTGGGACAGGTTCGTCTCGCGCTGGCCATCCCTGAAGCCCCCGCGCCCGATCCTGCGGTGAGCTCTGCGCGAGGTGCGCGATGAACCGCACGTTGCTGCTTGGCGCGGCGGTAGCGGCGGTGGCTTCGTGCACTCCGATTGTTTCGATTGGCAGTGACGGGCAGGCCCTGAAAGCAAAAGTGAACCAATTCTGCGAAGGCTCACTTTCGTATCAGCGAACGCATACTCCGAAGAACGACCATTGCCTTCGTTGGGCCGCGCCGAGCGTCCTCGCCTACCAGGTCGATGCGCGCGGCAGCCAGAAGACGCCGGGCGATGAAGAGCTCGCTGCCATCGATCGCGCATTCGCTTCCTGGCAGACGGCTTCGGACTTTTGTTCCGATTGGAAGTTCGTGCCCGGAGAGCGCGTCCAATCCGCCCAGGTCCTTCAGGACGGGAAAACCCAGATTGTTTTTCGCGAATCGCTTTGCGACGACGTGGTCGCGAAGACCGAATCGTGTTGGGCCGACCTCCGCTGCGGAAACAAGTGAACGACGAGGCCCGTGCTCTTCATCGCCTTGGCAAAGATCATTTGGATGCACGCGCCCAATCCGTCACTTCGAGGTCGAAAAAAGAGCAGTCACAACCATCTGACCTCGACCTACTTCTGCATCGCGCGTGCAGCCGGTCGAGCCACGAAGCTCCTGCTAATCTGATCGAATGGGCTTTGGGCGACTCCTCGTGGCGGCGACTTGCGGATTTGCGATCGTCAGCTGCATCGGCGGAACGGATTTCGAGAATCTCGAATTTGGTTGCACCTCGAATGAGCAGTGCGCCAGTGCCCATCACTGTGATCTTTCGAAGGGCTCCTGTGTCCGCGACGGCACCGGCGGCGGAGTAGGCACCGGCGGCGGAGTAGGCACCGGCGGTGGAGTCAGCACCGGCGGCGGCGGAGTCGGCACCGGCGGCGGAGTCGGCACCGGCGGCGGCTTGGGAGGTGGAACCGCGGCAGCTGACAGCGGAACGGACGCCGGAGCGGCACTGGGCGCTCTTTGCGGCCTGCCCAGCGACTGTCAAAACGGCCGATGCGTGGACGGCCGTTGCTGCGACAGCGTCTGCGCGGGGTCGTGCGACTTCTGTGACCTTGCAGGTGCGGAAGGACAATGTTTGCCCGGTCCGCTCGGGCGGGGTCCGAAGAGCTCTTGCGCAGGCGGCTACGCGTGTGACGGCCAAAGCGCAGCGTGTCCGTCTTCCTGCAGCGGTGATGCGGGATGTTTGGCCGCCCGATGCGGCGCAGGGGGCGTGTGCATTCCGAAGGTGAGCACCCTGACCGAGGACTACAACTCGGGTGGGTTCGACGCTTCGGTCTGGAACCCACCGCCGTCGGCCTGCACCGTGGTCAACCAGCAGTACCAAATCGTCACCGCGCCCAACGCGTCGAGCTTCGCGACCGTGAGGACGAAACGCCGCTTCGACCTGCTCGAATCAGAATTCCGGATTGATCTGGTGAACCCGGGAAATCAGTCGATCTTGACGATGCAGGCCATTGCTCAGGTGTGCACCTATCCGGGCAGCAGCCGCTGCCTTTCGCTCATCGTCGGCAACAACAAGGTCTACGTTCAGCTGGCAAACAACGCCGTCTACACCGCCCTGATCGCGGCTACGCCCTTGGGTACGGCGGTCCGGTTCCGGGTGCGAGAACAGAACGGCGTGGTGTCTCTGGCGAAGGTGACCGACGCAGGGACCTGGCTTCAGGTCGGCTCGGGGGTCACCCCTTTCAGCTCCGAATTTTCCGACGTGCTCTTTTCCCAGGGAGCCGGCACCTACGCGTTGGAAGCCAGCTCGACCACAGTGGTCTTCGACAACCTCAATTCTCCTTGAAGGTTCAACTTCAGGAACAGGTGTGCGCGGTGAGGTTGCAGCTCTTGCCCAGCGGACAGTCTTCCTTCTCGTGACATCCAGCGGCGCACTTGAAGATGTTGTTGTCGCAAACGCGGCCCGAATATCCTCCGCCGCACTCGATGTCGCTTTGGCAGGTGGCATCGAGCGCAGTGCGATGGAAGGTGCTGACCTTCAATGAGCCGTTGATGCCACAGCGGTAATTGCCCGGGTACACCTGGTCTTTGCCGATCGACGTCGTAGGACTTCACGGTCACAGTGCCATGAACTCCCCCAGTGACGCCGTTGTCGAACTGGCTGTAGGTGGTTGACGTCTTCGTCCCGGTGTCACCCTCATCGATGATGAAAATCATCTTCAATTTTTTCCCGGCCGCCGCCGACACCGCCGGTTCCCGAGCCCACGCCGCAGCCACACAGCAGGCCCACAGCGATCATCATTCCTGTCCTTTCATGAAATTCCCGTCCTGGTCTTGCCGTGTGAGAGCCTGACACCGGGGTGTTTGCTGTGAAAAAATAGCTCACTGTTTGATCCCCTGCGCAAGCAACTGGGCACTTGCGCCAGGGCAAGCGTTACCTCAACGGAACGCAGCCGATGTTCGACGTTCTTTCGTTGTGGGTGCGAACGGTGAGGACGCCCGTTGTTCCTTGAGACAAGGTCCGTGTTCATGACGACCGACGCGGGCTTCGCAGTCTCTCCAGAAACGATTCGACTCGGGGACCTCGAGGTGTGCCGCCTCGGTTTCGGCGCGATGCAGCTGCCGGGCAAGGACGTCTGGGGAGAGCCCGAAGATCCGGCCCGCGCGCGCGAAGTGCTCAAGCGCGTGGTCTCGCTCGGAATGAACTTCATCGATTCGTCCTGGTACTACGGCCCTCACGTTTCGAACCGGCTGATCGCTGAAACCCTTTATCCGTACCCGAAGGACCTCGTGATCGCCTCGAAGCTCGGAGGCAAGCGAACCCCCGACAAGGGCTGGGCGGTCCATTCATGAAGAAAAGCGGGTGAGTGAAGACGTGCTGCGCGCGTTTCTGAACCAACACCTGAAGCAACTTCCGCGCACGGCACTGCGTTACGCGATCGAGCGTTCTCTCGCGCTGAACGCTCAGCCCTTGCGACGGCGAAGCAGCAACGCGGTCGAGAGCAGCCACAGGCCCCCGCCGGAAGCATCGCAGCTGCAGCCGGCTCCGGGCTGGGGGTCGACGCCAGGTTTGGTGATCCGCCCTCCATCGGGCAACCCAGGGCCGGCATCGGCAACGACTTCGCCCGCGTCGACCGTCAGGCCTGCGTCCTCAACCCGGACGCCCGAGTCGATTTCAGTTCCCGCATCGGGCCCCCCCGGGCCGGCATCGACGACTTTTCCGGCGTCAGGCCGGCCCGCATCGACGACCATTCCAGAATCGGGGCGCCCGGCATCCGCGGTTCCGCCGTCCGTCACCGTCGCAGGAGGAGGCACGTAGGTACCTCCGGGTGAGACCAGCGTGACGGTAACGCGAAGGTCGGTGGGCATGTAGAGCGCAGACACGGCCGCTCCGACGTTCTCGGGCGACGGCTTCACGTTGTTCGTGTCCTTGAGGATCATCGCGATCATGTTCGTGCCCTTGGTCCAGTCGACCAACGCGAATTGGTAGAAGTTCGGGAAGGCAGTGGTCCAAGTGTAGATGCCCGTCGTGGTGTAGGCCATCAACTGGTCCGTGCACGCGTAGTTGGGCGTGCCTTCGAAGCAAATCTGAAATTTGGTGGGCGTCGCGGTGGGCTTGGTGAAGACTTCGAGCCGAACCACCGCCGTGCCACTGGCGTAGTCGATGGGAGAACGCCAATTGAGCGGACTTCCCGGCAGCGGCAAGGCCTTCTTGTGCGAGTCGAACGTGGTCGTGCCCGAGTGGGTGTACGTCAGCTCGGTAATCACCACCTGAGAGGCCAGGGCGCGGGTTGCCAAGAGCAGCAGGACGAGCATCGACGGACGAAATCCCATAGGGAGCAAGCTTACCGCCGCAAGCAGTGCGCTCGGCAATTCACGTGCGCAGAAGTAGCGCGTGATCTCCTACCCGGTACGGCCGAGGAAGGATCCAGCAGATCACCGAGTTCACCAGCTGGTACTACACCCCGATGGCGATCGCGTTCACCCGCCATCTGAAAGCGCAGAGCCTCGTCTACGACTGCACGGTACAGCGCGCTGTTCAAACGAATGCTGGACCACGAGACCATCTCGGTCGAACTCGACTCGGACTACACCGACGTGGCGCGCCGGGTCAGCTTCGTCAACCCCGCTCTTCCCTCGCCGTGTAGATCGAAGATGCCTCTGGGCGGGCCGCCTCTGACCACCAATGAGGTCGACTTGATCGAGTCGTGGGTCGCAGCCGGGGCTTTGAACAACTGAACCCTCATTGAGTGCAGGGGCAGCCATCGAGCCCGCGCTTTCAAAGAGGCGGGGTCGATGTGCCGTTTGTTCCTGCGCTCGCTTCTTTGAGTAAGTCTGTTCCCCCCAACAGGCCACGCCAACGCCCCAGCGCACCCTCGTAAAAGCCCGCCTCGGCGTCCCAGGTTTTTGGATTTTGAAACGTTCCGAACACCAGGTCCCACAGCGGCAGCTCTGAGAAGTTGTGGTCGTGCACGCCCCGCTGGTGATGCAGACCGTGCTGCTCCGGCCGCTGGATGAAGTAGCCCACCCACTGCGGGGTCCGGATGTTGGAATGCTCGAACAGCCCCGAGACGATGAAGAAGATTCCCGCCAGCGAGGCCGCTTCGGACGTAAGGCCCAGCAAGAAGCCGTAGAAGCCAGTGCTCACCACCGCGAGCAAAGCGATTTCATTCGGGTGGAAGAAGCACATCCCCGCGGGATCCATGCGCTCGGGCGCGTGGTGCATCTGGTGCACCCAGCGCCACAGAAACGGAAACCGGTGATGGGCGCGATGCAACCCGTAGACGATCAACTCATAGAGGACGAAGCCGACGACCGCTCCGCCCCAGTCTCCGAAGACCCTTCCGTTGAACAGATGATGGGCCTCGATGACCGGCCGCAGCGCCCACGGCAGCGCTCCGTTCACTGCGATGGTCAACACGAAGAAAAACAGCCCCCAGGCGCGCCACGGCCCTTCGATTTCGGGCATCTGCCGTGCCGGTCGATGGCGGTCCAGCCACAGCATCGACAGAAAAGCGACCAGCGACAGGCCAGCAAGGACGAGGCTCATCCCCCTCTGTTGCTGCTGCGAACCAAAGTGATCCAGCCCCCTTACGTCCGGTAACCCCGCGGAATGCGACCGGTGGTGCGCGCGTGTCGCATCAGGCGAAACCTCGCTGTGACTTGCGAATGCTGTTTTCGAATTCTGTTCTCGACTCCGGCGCTAGCCTACCGTCAATCCACCGGGGGAATGGTTGAGGAGCGTGATGCGCATCAGTTGGGTTCATCTGGGCTTTTGGGTCACTCTTGGCGGCTGCTCCGCCTGGATTGATGACCCGCCCACGTCCCATCTGAAGGGCCGCCCCGGAGCTCCCTCGGTGCAGGCCCCCGAGCCGCTGATCGTGGTTGCCGAGCCGCTGCACAGCCTCAACCGCGCCGAATACGACAACACGGTCCGCGATCTGCTGGGGACCTCGCTCGCCCCCGCTCGGGCATTTCCGGCCGACACCTCGGTCGGCGGCTTCGACAACGCTGCCGACGCACTCACCCTGCCCGCTTCGCTTTTCAGCCTTGGTTTGACCCGTGCCCCCATGAACTTTTGTTGCGCCCCCAAGGCCCTGTGAAGACCCGAAGCTACGCCGCCACTGCCTTCGACAAGGGCCTCGCGCCCTACACGCTCGAGCGCCGTGAGCCCGGAGCTCTCGACGTGGTGATCGACGTGCTCTTTTCCGGCGTTTGCCACTCAGACATTCACCAGGTGCGGGGCGACTGGAACAACTCGACCTTTCCGATGGTGCCGGGACACGAGGTCATCGGCCGGGTTTCCCGGGTCGGGGCCAAAGTCACCCGCCACAAGGTGGGCGATCGGGTGGGCGTCGGCTGCATGGTCGACGCATGCAGAACCTGTGCTGCCTGCAAGCGCGGCCACGAGCAGTTCTGCGAGCAGTGGACGTCCTGGACGTACAACGGCACCGAGCAAGATCGAACCACCCGCACCTTCGGCGGCTACGCGTCGCAGATCGTGGTCACCGAGCACTTCGTGCTCAAGGTTCCCGAGTCGCTCGATGCCGCGGGGGCCGCGCCGCTGCTGTGCGCCGGAATCACGACCTATTCCCCTCTCAAGGAATGGAACTGCAAGAAGGGAGACCGGGTGGGGGTGATGGGCCTGGGCGGCCTGGGCCACATGGCGGTGAAGTTGGCCCGCGCGATGGGCGCCGAAGTCACGATGCTCAGCACTTCCCCGAGCAAGCAGGCCGACGCGGGCCGGCTGGGCGCGTCGGCGTTCGGGCTCACGTCCGACCCTGAGACGTTCACCCGGCTGGCGGGAAAGTTCGACCTGCTGATCGACACCATCTCGGCGCAGCACGACTACAACGCCTACCTGCGGCTGTTGCGCCCGTTCGGGGCGATGGTGCTGGTCGGAGTTCCTGCCCACCCGACCGAGGTCGCCGCGTTCTCGTTGATCAACGGCAATCGGCGGCTTGCCGGCTCGAGCATCGGGGGCATTGCGCAGACTCAGGAAATGCTCACGTTCTGCGCCGAGCACAACATCGTTTCCGACGTCGAAGTGATTCCGATTCAACAGATCAATGAAGCATACGAACGGGTGCTGCGCGGCGACGTGCGCTACCGCTTCGTGATCGACGCGAAGAGCCTGGGCAAGGACTGACATGCAGCGCGTCGACAACAGCGGGGTTGGCAATTGCCCGCTGCAGGGCCGGATTTCTCAGAATTGTCGCAGCGACAGTTCGATTTCAACACGACAGGTTTCGACATGACGGCTGTTCAACCCAGAACTGCCCGAACCTCCGGGTCTTTCCCTCGCACGAGGATTCCAGACGAGGCGCTGATCAAGAAAGTCCGGGCGCTGGGCAAAATTTTTCGACCGACGCCGATCGTGGCGACGTCCATTCCAGGTCTGAAGCTGTTTGCGAAGCTCGAGTGCCAGAATCCCTTTGGGAGCATCAAGGATCGCGCGGCCTACGGAATGCTCAGCGCGGCGGTCGACCGGGGAGACGTTCGTCAGGGGACGACGCTGATCGAGTCGTCTTCCGGCAACTTCGCCGCAGCACTCGCCGGGCTCTGTCACATGTTGGAGCTGAACTTCATTCCGGTGATCGACCCGAACATCAATACCTCGCGGGAATCGTTCCTGCGGGGCATCTGCCCCGCCGTGGTCAAAGTGGTCGAGCGGGACGACACCGGCGGATTTCTAAAAACGCGCCTCGCGAAGGTCAAAGAGCTCTGCGCGAAGGACCGCGAGACCTACTGGCCCAACCAGTACGGGAACCTCGATGGGGTGAACGCGCATTACCGGCTCACGGCTGGCGAAATCTGCGACCAGTTCTCGGCCCTCGACGTGGTCTTCATCGGGGTCAGCACCGGAGGCACCATCTCGGGAGTCTCACGCCGACTCAAAGAACACTTTCCCAAAATCAAAGTCGTGGCAGTGGACGCCGTCGGCTCGATCATCTTTGGCGGCGCTCCCGGCAAACGCCACATTCCGGGCATCGGAGCGAGCATCAACCTGACGTTGATCGACCACTCGTTGATCGACGACGTGATCCACGTGCCCGAGCACGAGACGGTGCAGGCCTGTTACGAGCTGCGCGATGAGCACGGCCTGTTTCTGGGCGGCTCTTCGGGCAGCGTCTTCGCAGCCGCCAAACAGTACGCGGCGAAGCTGCGCGATTCGCAGAAAGAGCCGACCGCGTTGCTGCTGTGCGCGGACGGCGGGGCCGCCTACCTCGAGACCGTCTACAACCCGGTCTGGGCCAGCCGGTTGGGCAGCTCGAAGGCTTGAGCCTTCTTCAGCGCGACAACTCGTAGAAGAAATCTCCGAGCCGAAGACCTTTTCCCGCGGCCCGCGCCTCGTCGTAGACCCACTTTCCGACCGCGAGGTCCAACACCCCCAGGCCGAAGGGCGAGAACACCGTCGCGCGCGAAGGGTCGAGCGTGCACTTGCCTTCCATCAGCTCGCTCAGCGTGCCGTTGACGAAGCGCCGGTGGCCGACCTTCTGCTCGGCCAGGTGCACCGAGGTGCTGGCCTTCATCACGTGCTCTACGTCATCGACCACGTTGTTCGAATTCAAGATCAGCTCGGGCGACAGGTCTCGCAACGACAGGTGCAGCACCAGCGGGCGGTGGGCGAGCAGCTGTGGATCCTCGAGGTGCGCAGTCGCGGCGATGGTCGCCAGGCCCACCACGTCGCTCGCGGCAAACAGCTCGGCGGCCGACTTCGAGACGAGGATCTTCTGGTGGCGCGTAGGGGAACACACCGTCGCGGCGAACCGGGCGGACTCGGCGGGGTTCAAGTCGAACAGCCGGACCTCGTCGAACTGCCACCCCGAGTTGATGAAGAAATTGTACAGATAACGCGAAATCAAACCATTCCCGACCAAACCCAGACACTTTGCTTTGCGGCTTCCTTTGTTGAGCCATTCTGCCGCGAGCACCGCCGACGCCGCGGTTCGCGCCGCCGAGATGATGGAAGCCTCGAGGATCGCGAAGGGGTAGCCGGTCTCGCAGTCGTTGAGGATCAGCACCGCCGACGCCCGGGGGAAGCCCTTCTTGACGTTGTCCGGGTAGCTGGCGATCCACTTCAGGCCCGACACATCGAAGCCTCCGCCGAGGTAGGCCGGCAGGGCGATGATTCGGGCGTTCGTCTTCTTCGGGAAGTTGAGAAAGTAGCTGGGAGGATTCACCGAATCGCGGGCCCCATGCGCGAGGTAGGCGCGCCGAACGACATCGACGCAGGTCGTCAGCTTCGCGTTGATGATGTCCGCGACGACCTGCCCTTTGATGATTTCAATTTCGAAGTTCATGCCGTCCCCTCTACAACAAAGGCCGGCTTGAATCGTCTGCCCCCTGCCGTAGCGTCAGGCCGCTTCGCTTTCAGGCCCGGCGTACAGATTGCGCGCCATCACTTCGACCCGGCGAGCGACCCCTTCGAACTCGCCCAGGAACGACCGCCGGTATTGACCATGCGGGTTCTGGGGGTTGAAGGGAGGAGCCAGGCGCTCGAACACCTTCGACATCTGGTCTGCCTTTTCGAACGGGCTGTCGCAGGGCTTGGCGTACTCGAGCTCGATTTCCTTGAAGGCGGCGAGCGCCGCGGGCGAGACGTTGTATTCGTTCACCAGGTGCCAGGCGATCGACTGCAGGTTCTGGTCGGAATGAAACGACTCGGCGAGGAAGTGAAGGTACTTGTTTCGACGCCAGCGCATCGTCACCGACATGCTGGTGTCCAGATACTCGAAGTAGTGCCACATCAAGGTGGGCATGAAGATGGTCTCGCCGGTGCGAAGGACCGCTTGATGGCCATTGATGTATTTGACGAACTCCTCGTTGCCCGCGTCGGTCAACCCTTCCGGGCTCAACGTGGCGTTGTTGCGCACCGAGAGAAGTTTCTTCGCAGCCGACGGCGGAGCGAGCACCACCCGCTTGCTCCCCCACACCTGGTATTGCAGCAGTTGACGGTAGTCGCCATCGAAGTGAAGGTGACTGTAATTGCCGGCATTTCCGAGCCAAAGCATCGACTCTTGCGCGGTGTCTTCGTCCGCATCGGGGTTGCAGTAGTCGGGCAGCTTGAAGGTGTCCATCAGCTTGCCCATCACCGACGAGGGCACGTCCGAGCAGAGCAGCCGGGTGTCGGGGTCCTTGGCGACGAGGTCGAGGTAGCCATTGACGGTGCTCTCGTTGAGATCGAGCCCGGGGTACACCTGTTCTCCGTTGATCAGCCCGCGCACCATCCGGCTGAACGCTTCCTCGTGGCCCTCGTGAATCTGGACCCCCATGTCGCCCAGAATCTGACGGCCCTTCTCGAGGCTCGAGATCTCGCGAACCGGTTGACCGTCGAACAAGTCGGTCAGAATCACCGGCTTCTGCGGAAAGACATATTCCTTGTAGAAGACTTCGCGCGACGGCGATTTGATCCGCTCAATGTTTTCGAACATCCGTGCCTCCAGGCAGGTGTGGCCCCAAAACTGGCGATCTGGCCATAGCCCAACCCGCGCAGCCCAACTAGAGCCCACGTTGCTGCTTTCTTGGATTCCCCGGCAAGGTTAAAGCGAACCCGACGAATGCCGACCCCCACGCCCGCCCCGGCGCCGATTCGCCGACTTTTGCGGTTGGCCCCGCCGTCGTGGGGCCTGCTCGCGTTGGCCATCTTCGGCCTGCTCGTCAGCAACGCCGCCGGCCTGGCCTTGCCGCTTGGAGTGCGCGTGATTCTGGACGACGCCACCCTCGATTGGACGAGGAACAAGCTGGCGCTCGCGCTGGGAGTGTTGGCGGTGTTCGGGGGCGCGACCTTCTTGCGCTACAGCCTGTTCCACATCGCCAGCGAGCAGGTGGTGATGAAGATCAAGAACCGGCTGTACCGAAACCTGCTGCGGCAGGAAATCGGCTTCTTTGATCGGGTGAAGACCGGGCAGTTGATCAGCTGCCTGAGCGTGGACACGGTGGTGCTCCAGGATGCGCTGAGCTCCAACCTGGCGATGGGGCTTCAGAGCTTGCTGGGGGTGGTCGGCAGCGCAGTGATGCTCTTCGTGCTGTCGGCGCGGTTGTCCGTGGTGGTGCTGGCGATGGTGCCCGTGCTCGGCCTGGGAGCGTTGATCTTCGGGCGGCTGATTCAGAAGACCTCGCGTGCCGTTCAAGACTCGCTGGCCGACGCGAACCAGATCGCGGACGAGGCGCTGGCCGGAATTCGCACCGTGCGCACGCTGGCGGCCGAAGAGGAAGAGGCGGGGCGGTACGAGAAATCGACGCAGCTCACCTTCGACCGGGCACGCCGGCGGGCCGTGGTGGTAGCCGTCTGGGGCGGGTTGACCTCGGTGGTCGGGTACGGCGCGTTGCTCGGGGTTCTGGGTTACGGCGGGATGCTGGTGTCGACGGGGCAAATCACGGTCGGCGCGCTGGGCTCGTTCATCCTCTACGGGTTGTTTCTCTCGAGCTCATTGGCAGATTTGTCAGATCGCTGGGCGGCGCTGAAGAAGGCCTCGGGGTCAGCGGCGCGGGTGATCGAGCTGCTCGAACGTTCGGCAGGCGCGGCCGAGCGGGGAACCCGACAGTTGGGGGTGGTGAACGGGGGCATCGAGTTCAAGGACGTCCACTTTTCCTACCCCACCCGGTTGGGGGCCCAGGTGCTCACGGGTCTGAACCTGAGCGTCGCCGCCGGAGAAGTGGTGGCCCTGGTCGGAGCGTCCGGCGCTGGAAAGTCGACCGTCGCGGCGCTGCTGGCGAGGCTCTATGAGCCCACCCGGGGGGCAGTGTATCTCGACGGCTGCGATCTCGCCGAGCTTGATCCCCACTGGTTGCGACAGCGAATCAGCTCGGTGTCGCAAGAGCCGATTCTGTTCTCGGGGACCCTGACCGACAACATTCGCTACGGGCAGGAAGACGTGAATTTCGATCGGGTCGAGGCGGCGGCCCGCGCTGCGAACGCCCACGAATTCATCCAGCTCTTTCCAGACGGGTACAACACCCGCGTCGGCGAACGGGGGCTGCAGCTGTCCGGCGGACAAAAGCAGCGGGTGGCGATCGCCCGCGCGCTGCTGCGAGCGCCCCGCGTCCTGATTTTGGATGAAGCGACCAGCGCGCTCGACAGTGAGAACGAATTTCTGGTTCAGGAAGCGCTCGGCCGCTTGATGCAGGGCCGCACCACACTGCTGATTGCCCACCGACTCTCGACGGTAAAAGGAGCCAATCGCGTCTTCGTGCTCGAGGAAGGTCGGGTGGTTCAAAGTGGAAATCACGCGTCACTGATGCGCGAAGGCGGCCTGTACCGCCGGTTGGTCGAACGGCAGTTCATGAGTGAAGAGCATCAGGCTCCCCTGCTGGAAGTCGCCAAGCCCTGAAGGGTCAGGTCGACCGGACGGCGAAAGCCGCCGCGCGCTCGACCGCGGCCCGGGCCTCGGTGAGCAGCTCTGGATAGAACTGCCAGCCGTGAATCAGGCCGGACCATTCGTCCAGCTCGACCGAAACGCCCGCCGAGACAAGTGCCGCCGCCAGGCGCCGTGAGTCGTCGAGAAGAATTTCAGCCGAGCCGACTTGCACGAAGAAGGGCGGCAGGTCCCGAAGATCCGCGCGAAGAGGAGCCACTCGAACGTCTTCGGCGTCGAGCCCGGCCAGGTAGCACCCCGCCTGAGCCCGCAGGCAATCTACCGGGTACCAGTCCAGCCGGGCGTTGAGCACGACCGAAGCTCCGCTCACTGACAGATCGACCCACGGGGAAAACAACAGGCTCGCGCGAGGAAGGGCCAGCCCGCGATCGCGCAGCGCGAGCAGGGACGAGACGGCCAGCCCCCCCCCGGCCGAATCTCCACAGAGGATGCAGCTGCGCGGATCCGTGCCGTCACTCAACAGCGCCTTCCACGCCGCCAAGACGTCGTCGAGCGCCGCCGGAAAGGGGTGCTCGGGTGCGAGGCGGTAATGAAACATCACCAGCCGTGCCCGTGCCTTCACCGCCAGACGGGAAGCGAGCTCGCCGTGGCTGGCCCAGGACCCCTGGGTATAACCGCCTCCGGGCAAGTAGATCAGCGTTCGCTCGACCGGCTGGGCGAGGGGAATCACTTCCGAACAACGCACCGAGCCGAGCTCGAAAGTGCGGGTTCGAACTTCATTCTTTTCTGGGCCCACCGAGGGGCGAGCCTCCGCGTCCTCTCGCGCGCGAACCCAGTTGGCCTGTTCCCACCCACCGACGCCGAGCGCATTCATCTGGACTCGAAGCGACTGGGCCAAAGCTTCCAGCCGGAAACTCCAGCCCGGAAATCGAGGGCCCCGAACGAGCCGCCGACTGACGACGAAGAGCCACGCCTCAAGGAAAGCGGTCACTTCGCCCAGTGAGGCGCTCACGTGACGGGCCTGCAATGGTCGAGCGCCGCGGGTGATCGACAGGGCGCTGCGCGTGATAGGTTGCCGCCCCCTAAACCCTCAGTGACGGTTGATCTCATGCCTAGTCCCGCTCTCAGTTTGTCGCCGCCCGCCGGTCCACAACCCTTGCTGCGGATCGTGCCGCCGCCACAAAAAGCGTTTCTATCCCGGCCCGTTCCGCTCGCGTTCATCTTTGGGGCCTTCCTGTTGATGACCGTGCCCCTGCTCTACCTGATGATTTACAAGAAGGACGTCTCGGAACCCTTTTTTGACGTGTACTTCGTTGCGACGTCGCTGACGCATTTCTTCATCACCTTCGCGCTCTACGCCGACGCTAAACACAGTCAGTTTTTCAAATCGACCCCGCGGAATCGCTTCCTCTTTTTTGTCGTGCCTATTGCGATTTTCGGGTTCGTCTTTTTGATCGGCAGCCTCCGGGTGGATCCCGCGCACGGCTACGAGCCCCGGGGGGACAACCTGGGAGCGATGTTCTGGGCCTTCTGGTGGCTGGCCGCGGTGACTGCAATCGATTTCTCGCACAGCACCCGGCAGACGTTTGGCGTGCTGCAGATGATCAAGGCTCAGCCCGGCCTCAAGTTCCCCTCGTGGATGAAACACGCCGATCGTTTTTTCTTCCTCTCGGTCGCCGTCACCCAGCTCGCGACTTTTCTCACCGCCGGCCGCTTTGACCCTACCAACCGATGGACCCAGTTGCTGCTGGCGTTCAATGCCACGCTTGGAGCGGCAGTGTTGTTTGGTTTCGTCCGCGCCTGGAGCCTGTCCACCCAGCGGCGCGGAATGCTGATCCCCTTCACCTATTTTCTATTTCAAACCATCTCAGCGGCGTTCGTCGTCTGGCGCTTTGAGTTGTATTTCATTGCGCTCGCGATGCACAACGTCGAGTACCACGTGCTGATGGTGCCCCGGCTGATGACCCGTCGCGCCGAAAAGACCGGAGCCAAGCGCTGGGCGGGGTGGAAGTACGTCGCGGTGACGTACGGCCTCGTCCTCGTCGGCTCGCTCTACTACTGCGTTCAGTCCCTATTGCCGCCCAATCTCTCTCAACAGCAGTGGGTGTGGACGGCCGCCTGTCTCTTCAACGGGGTGTTCCTCACCCACTACTTCCTCGAGCGGATGTTGTGGAAGTTCAGCGATCCGTCTCTGCGCGCGATTCTGGGGCCGCTTTACTTCCCCCCTCCGCCCGCGAAAGACGCCGCCTAACCGAACAGCGCTCGGGCCCGGGTTTGCCGCTCGGACACAGAGCCCGGGCCGGCCAGGGCGCCGAGCCCCTTCGCAATCGGAACGGCGCCGGCGCGAAACGGAACAGTGACGACCGCGCCGCCCGACTTCTCACTGCGCCGCAGGTTGCAGATTCCCCAGTCGATTCGCAGCGCCTGGGCGCGAAGGAACTCGGGGTCTACGTCCGGGCCGCCGAAGGTGATGACGCCCTCGATGGAAATGGAGTCCACGGTGAACAGCAAATCGTAGGCGGGCGCGGTGTTGCCCAGCGGGGTGCGAATCCGTTCGAGGAAGTCGACGTTCCGCCATTGGGGCCAGAGCGCGATGATCTGGCAGACCCCACCGGGTTCCAGCCTTTGTTCCAGCCCCGCGAGAATGCCCAGGGTCAACGCGTCGCCCCGCTCGCCTCCCGAGAAAAAGTTGTCGCCCGCCGCGGTGGCTGCGTTCGAAGGCAGGTAGGGCGGGTTGGCGACAATCAGGTCGAACTTTTTTCCCGCAGGAATCGGCTGGAAGAGACTGCCTTCCATGAAGGTCACGTTGTCCCGGCCATTGAGCGCCTGATTGAACCGCGCGAACTGAATCGCCCGGGGACTGATGTCGACCCCCACCACTTCGTCGGCCGTCCGGCTGGCGAGCAGCGCGTGCACTCCTGACCCGGTGCAAAGGTCCAACACGTGTCGACCCGGCACCCGCGCGGCGGCCAGCTCGAAGCATTCCGGCAGCAGCCACATCACCGGGTTCACCTCGGGGTCCTCGACCTGCAGCGCGTCGGTTGCGATGAACAGCCCGTCGATTTCCCACAGCGCCGCCTGCGCCTGAATCTCTCCGTCTGCGAGCACCTTCAGAATGCGCATCTCGAGCAGCGCGTCGAAGGCCGCCGTACCAAGCGCGTCGGCGGCCTCTTTCTTCTTCATCGGCACGCTGAGCAGCAGCAGCCGAATCACCGTGTCGAGCGCATCCACCGGGTCGGCGCCGAGAAAATTCGAGATCGGGGGAAGGTACCGGTCGAGGGCTGTGCTCACCCCTGCGTCCGCGGCGTCCCACTGTCGATAGTCCGGAAGTCCGAGCCGCTGGCGGATTTTGGAAAACTCGTAGCCCAGCGAGCGAAGCCGGGAACTCACCAATTCCATTCGCGGACGTGCAACGGGTTCGGGGCAAAGGGTCATTGGCGCGCCGGGCTTACTTGTCGCCTTCGGGTGCTGTCAAACACCCTCCCCAAGGGGAGCAGTTTTTCGGTTAGCTTTCTGAGAATGAAGGGCATTCGGGATCGCATTGCTGCATTGAGCCCCGCGCGGCGGGACGAGCTCAAACTTCGCCTCGGCGTGCCCCCCGGCGGAACCTCGGAAGGAACGGTGCGGCTGGTGGCCTTCGTCTCGCCCACGTTGGGCGCGACGCTCAAACCCGAAGACGTCCGCGCTCACCTCGAAGAGCACCTGCCGGTCCACCTCATTCCTCACAGCATCATCGTGCTGCCCGAGCTTCCCCGAACCCCCTCGGGCAAGGTCGACCGCCGCGCGTTGCCGACGGCGCCGCTGCACACTTCAGTGACGGCTGCGGCGTTCGTCGCTCCGGTGGGGGTGACAGAACAGACACTCGCGGACATCTGGGCCGAGCTGCTCGAAGTTCCCCTCGGGCGGGTGTCGGCGCGGTCTCACTTCTTCGAGCTGGGAGGCCATTCGCTGCTGGCCACCCGGGTGCAGTCGCGCATTCGGCAGCGGCTGAGCGTCGAGATCCCCATTCGCGCGCTGTTCGAGAACCCGGTGCTGCGCTTGCTCGCCGCGCGACTCGATGCGCTCGCCGGAAGCTCCTCGAGCGCGCCTGCGTCCGCGGCGATCGTCCGTCGTCCCACCGGGCCCGGGGTGCTCTCTTTCTCGCAGCAACGGCTGTGGATCCTCGACCAGCTGGAACCCGGCAGCAGCGCGTACAACGTGCCCTGCGCGGTGCGAATGGAAGGAACGCTCGATGTCCCCCGCCTCGAGCAGGCGCTGCGCACGGTGGTGGAACGCCACGAGGTCTTGCGCGCAACCTTCCCGGCCGACGACGGCGAAGCCCGGCTGCGAATCCTGAAGCACGTTCCAATTCATCTCGTCGCGCGGCAGTTGCTCGTTTTCCCCGGAGCCCCCGACCCGGAAGTCACTCAGGCCCTGCTTGGCGCGCTCCAGGAAGAAGCCCAGGCCCCGTTCGATTTGAGTGTCGGCCCGCTGGTGCGCGTGGCGCTGTGCCGGCTGACGCCCGACGACCACCTGTTGGTGCTCACCCTTCACCACGTCATCTCGGACGGCTGGTCGATTGGAGTGCTCGTCCGCGAGCTCGCCGAGCTGTATTCGGCCGCGGTCGCCGGTCGCCCCGCGCAGCTCGCCACGCTGACCGTGCAATACAGCGACTACGCCGCGTGGCAGCGCGAACAACTTCAAGGGGACGCCTACCAGGCCCAGGTGGCGTTCTGGAAAAAACAGCTCGAGGGCGCTCCAGCGGCGATTCAGCTCACGACCGATCGCCCACGGCCCGCGACCCAGACTTACCGGGGCGCCCGAGCAGCCGTGCACGTGTCCGAGTCGTTGACCCGGAAGGTGGAAGCCCTGGCCCGTCAGCAGGGCGTCACCCCCTTCACCGTGCTGCTCGCCGGGTTCGCGACTTTGCTTTCGCGCTACTCGGGACAAACCGAAGTCGTGATTGGCTCGTCCTTCGCCAATCGCCCCCAGTTGGAGCTCGAGCCGTTGATTGGCTTCTTCGTCAACACGCTCCCGCTGCGGGTCGACCTTGCCGGAGATCCCACTTTCATCGAGCTGCTTCAGCGCGTGCACGACCGGCTGCTCGGCGTCACCGCCCACCAGGAAATGCCGTTTGATCAAATCGTGGCCGAGCTGCGGCCTGATCGCGACCTGGGGCGATCGCCCTTGTTCCAGGTGCTGTTCGAGCTGCACAACGAGCCGCGGGTGGCGCTCGACTGCCCGGGCTTGCGGATGACCCCGCTGGACGCGGATTTCGGCCAGGCGAAATTCGACCTCTCGCTCGAGCTGATTCGCACCGCGCAGGGTCTGGAAGGTCTGCTCGAGTTCAGCACCGATCTCTTCGACGCCCGCACCGCTGACCGGATGGTCAAACACTTTGGAAACCTGCTGGGCCGCCTGGTGGCCGAGCCGCGGGTCAAAGTGTCCGACGCACCGCTGTTGTCGACCCCCGAACGTGCCGAGCTGTTGGCTTCGTGGGCGCGCGCTCCTCACAGCGCCCAGCGCGATGTGCAGGAACAGGCCACCGCCCACGCGACCTGGGCCGAGCTGTTCGAAGCGCAGGTCGATGCGCACCCCGACGCTCGCGCCGCGACCGACGAGCAGAGCTCGGTCACCTACGCCGAATTGGACGCGCGCGCGAATCGGGTCGCCCAGGCGCTGGCGGCCCAGGGCGTGGGCCCCGAGCACACGGTGGGAATGCTGCTCAATCGAAGCATCGACTTCTTGACCGCCGTGCTGGGCGTTTTCAAAGCCGGCGCCGCCTACGTCCCGCTGGACCCCACGTTTCCCTCGAGCCGGCTGAGCAACCTCGTCTCGCAGGCCCGCTGCACCGTCATCCTCACCTCGCCCCGCCATCTGGAACTGGCGAGTTCTCTCGGAGTGAAGCAGGTCTTGAAAGTGGCCGAGCTCGTCGCGGCGAATGCGCCCTCGGGCCGGCTGCACGTTCAGCGTTCTGGGCGGAATCTCGCCTACGTCTTCTTCACCTCAGGCTCTACCGGCGTTCCGAAGGGAGCGATGGTCGAGCAAGAGGGAATGCTCAACCACCTCTTCGGCAAAGTGCATGACCTGTCGCTGACCCGCAGCGACGTGGTGATTCAAAATGCGTCCTCGAGCTTCGACATTTCTGTGTGGCAGTTCCTGGTCGCGCTGTGTGTCGGGGGCAAGGTCTGCATCGCTTCCGATGAGCTGGCCCTCGACCCCTTTCGGTTGCTCGAGTGGGTCCAGCAAGAAGCCGCGACGGTGCTGGAAATCGTTCCTTCGCTGCTGCGCAGCCTGCTCGAAGGAATTGACGCCAAGCCTCCTTTGCTGCCGAGCCTTCGGTGGTTGGTCGTCACCGGAGAAGCGCTGCCTCCCGAGCTGTGCAACCAGTGGCTCGCGCTCTACCCGAACATTCCAATCGTCAACGCCTACGGGCCCACCGAGTGCTCGGACGATGTGACCCACCATGTCGTTCGGGCGCCGCTGGCGCAGGGGTTGATTCGCACCCCCATCGGGCGGCCCGTGCCCAACCTCTTTGTCTGTGTGCTCGATGGAAAGCTGTCCCCCGTGCCGGCGGGCGTGCCGGGCGAAGTGTACGTCGGCGGAGTGGGCGTGGGCCGAGGGTACCTGGGCTCGCCCGAGCGAACCGCGGCGTCTTTCCTACCGGACCCCTTCGGCGGAATCGGAGCGCGGCTCTACCGCACCGGAGACCTGGCGCGTTTCCAGGATGACGGGACCATCGACTTCCTCGGACGCGTCGACCACCAGGTCAAGCTGCGCGGTTTTCGAATCGAGCTGGGCGAGATTGAAGCCACGCTCAGCCGTCAGCCCGGCGTGCGCCACGCGCGGGTGGTCAGTCAGGAAGCAACCTCGGGCCAGAAGAAGTTGGTGGCGTACGTGGTCGCGCACGCGCCGGGGTTGGAAGCCGAGGCGCTGCTGCAGGCGCTGCGAGACCAACTTCCGGAATACATGGTTCCTTCGAACCTCATCTTCCTGGACGCGTTTCCACTGTTGACCAGCGGAAAGGTGAACCTCGCGGCATTCCCACGCGCAGGCGACGCGGAAGCCAAAGGTTCGGTCCTCGCGCCGCGCACTCCGACCGAGCGGGCGATTACCGAGATCTGGCAAGAGCTGCTCGAGACCGAACGGGTCGGCGTCACCGACAACTTCTTCGACATCGGCGGCCACTCGCTGCTGGCCATCCACACCGTCTCGAAGGTCCGCCGGAAGTTGGGAGTCGAGCTGCCGGTGCGCGCGATCTTCGAAGCGTCCACCGTCGAAGCAGTCGCCCGTCGCGTCGATGCGCTGCTGCTCGCCGGTGGCGCGAAGGTCGAGACCGACAAGTTCTTCGTGCACGGCGTCGAGCTGCGCGCGCTCGAACCCAAACCCACCTACGCCTTGAGCCCGTACCAGCTGCCTGAGCTGTACATGAAGCAACTGGACCCCGAGAACCCCTACTACAACGTCTCGAACAGCGACATTTTGCTCACCGGTGAGCTGAACCTCGACGCGTTCACCCACGCATGGAATGTCCTCGAAGAACGGCACGCGGCTTTCCGCACCACCTACGGCCACGTCGACGGCAAGCCGGTGCAGCGGATCCACCCGAAGCGGACCTTGAAGGTCTCGGACCTGTACCTCGATCGGACCGCAGTCCCCGAAAATCAGCTGGCCGCCGAATTCAGCGCGCTCGCGGGTCGCTACAGCGGCACCAACTTCGACTTCGAGAACGGGCCCGTCCACGTCGCGAAGATCGCCGAGTTCTCGGGCAAGCGGTTCATGGTGGTCTTCGTCACCCACCACATCATGTGGGACGAGCGCTCGACCATCGTGCTCGCCGAAGAGCTCACCGAGCTCTACAACTCTTTCGTTCAGCACCGCGAACCCCGGCTGAAGCCGCTCCCGTTTCAATACGTGGATTACGCCGACTGGGTGCAGCGCGCGCTGTCCACCGGCCACCTCGAAGATCAGCGGCAGTACTGGCTCGGTCAGATGACGCCGTTGCCGCCGGTGCTCGAGCTGCCCACCGACTTCGAACGACCGGCGCTGCAGACGTTCAACGGCGCGACCGTCATTCAGTCAATCGAAGTGGCGACCTTCCGGCGAATGCAACGCTTCCTCGAGCAGCACAACGTCACGCTCTACATGTTCTTGCTGGCCGCGCTCGACGCGCACCTGCATCGACTGACCGGGCAGGAAGACTTCGTGGTGGGGACTCCGATCGCCAATCGCGCCGAGCCCGAGCTCGACTGCATCATCGGCTGTTTCGCCACTGCGATGCCGATGCGCGCGCGGGTTCACTCGCAGATGACCTTCGAGCAGCTGTTGGCGAACGTGCGCGAGACGTGCGTCGCGGCGTACGAAAATCACGCCTACCCCAGCATCCTCGCAATTCAGGAACTGAACCCGACCCAGGACCTCTCGCGCAGCCGGTTGTTCTCGGTGATGTACGGACTGCAGAACAACAAGACCGGCCTGATGGAACGCATGGCCTTCGATGGAATGAAGCTCGACTTCCTGCGAGTCCCCACGCCCGAGTTCGATCGCGCGAAGTTCGACTTCACCCTCGTCGCGGACCAATTCGGCGAAGAGGTGGTGCTGCAGTGGAATTACAACACCGACCTCTTCCTCAAGAGCACCGCCGAACGAATGCTGCGGCAGTTGGTGTCGCTGGTGGATCAGGTGATCGCGGATCCCAAGCAGCCGCTCCACACCTATCAATTCCTCACCCGCGCCGAGCGGCAGCGGGTGTTGGTGGACTTCAACCAGACCCACGCCGACTTCGAGCTCGACCGCGGAATCTCGCAGCGCTTCGAAGCGCAGGTGGACCGCGCTCCCGACGCCATCGCGTTGGTCTGGGACACGGGGACGACGAGCTATCGCCAGCTGGATGAAGAGGCCAACCGGTGGGCCCACGTTCTGCGCGAGAACGGAGTCAGGCCGGGGGACAAAGTGGCCGTCGTGCTCTCGCGCTCGCCTTCGCTGGTGAGCTCGATTCTGGCGGTGCTCAAGGCCGGGGCCGCGTACGTGCCGGTCAGCCCGGACAACCCGTGGGAACGGCAACAGGACATCTTCCGCGAGGCGGGGGTGCGGTGCATTTTGACCGACGCTCCGCTTCCTGCCGAGACAGGAATTCTCACCCTGCGCGTCGACGTTCTCGTACAGGGCCACCCGTCGACACGCCCGGGTTTGCCGAACGCGCCGCGCAGTCTGGCCTACGTGTTGTTCACCTCGGGGACGACCGGCACTCCGCGCGGAATCGAGATCGAGCACGCGGGGGTATGCAACCTGCTCGAGTCGACCCAGCGCGACTACCAACTGCAGTCTTCGGACGCAGTCTTGTTCTTGAGCTCGTACGCGTTCGATGCGTCCCTGCTCGAGCTCTTCTGGCCGCTGGTCTTTGGCGGTCGAATCGTGATTCCGGCCGGCGACGACGCCAGGCTTCCCGAGCGCCTCGTCGCCGCGATCTTGCGCCACGGGGTGACGGTGCTGCAGTGCGCTCCGCTGATGCTCGATGCGATCGTCAAG
>JAYVCD010000015.1:0-17626 GCA_043750125.1 Archangiaceae bacterium
TGCTGCGGTTCTCGGCGTCCCATCGACATCTTCTCGACCTACCGCCTCTCCATCGATCCGTCGATCCCCCTCGGGCGATTACTTCAACGGGCTGCTAGCTTCGAGCCGTCACTGACGAGGCAGCAGGCCCTTCTCGGCCAGCAGCTCTTGAACAGCTCTCAAGATGGTGGCGGTCTTCGCCTGGTTCGCGCGCGCCGACTCGAGCTTGGCCAGCTCTTGCTGGGTGAATGCGCTGCCGGCCGATTTGCGCAGCGACTCGGGGGTGAAGGACCGCGGCTTGGGCGCCGGGGCCATGTCCACTTCGAACTTGATGTCGTCGTTGGTCGACAGCTCGCGGGTGACGGCCTTGCGCGCACGGTTGCTGATGATCTTCGGCTCCTGCCCGCGGTAGTGCCGCATGATCGCGTGCCGAATCGACGTCTCGCTGGCGAGCAGCGGTTGAATCCGCGTTCCACTGCGTGCCTTCGCCGCGTCGATGACGTCGAGCTCGGACGGGTCGACCATCGCCAGCGACATCACCCGTTCTTTGAGCGCTACGGGAAACACCGCCTGCTCGTCGCAGAACTTCACGTCGAGCCGGGCGAGCGCCTGGTTGTCTTTGATCACGGTTCCCAGATGGGTGACCGGGTGGCCGAGCGCTTTGCCAATCGCGGCGGTGATTTCTTCCTCGTCTGCAAAGCCCAGGTCGGCGAGCACCTTGGGAAGTCGGCCCCCCCAGCTGCCCAGCTTGGCCATCGCGCTGCGCAACTGGAGCTCATCGATCAGCTGGGCCTTGAGAAGGATCTTGGCCAGCCGCTCTGTATCCCTGGGTGACGTCATGTGGCCGGACTCTACCAACAGGTCTAGGGTGCACCTCCAAGGGGCTCCCCACTGATGATTCGTTCACTTCTCGTCGCGTCTTCGTTGGTGTTGCTCTTTGCCGGCTGCAAGTGCGGGCTCGCGCCCGTCAATGACTGCAACGGAAAGCCCTGTACCGACGGAGGATCTGGCGGCGGAGGCGGTGGCTCGGCAGTCGGGGGCGGGGACGGGGCCGGAGGAGGCGCCGGGGTCGGAGGAGGCGAAGGGGGCGGGATGGGCGTCGGGGGTGGCGGCGAGACGGACGGCGGCGTCGGCGGTGGTGCGGCGGGCGGGGTGGGCGGCGGCAGCGGAGTCGGCGGCGGCACCGGCGGCTCCGGCGGGACGGGAGGCACAGGCGGCACCGGCGGAGGACTCGGCCTCGACGGCGGAGTCAACCCGTCCACCGTCTGTCTCGACGCCGCGAAGCGCAAATGCGACTTCTACATTCGCTGCCGCACCGACGTGAACGATGCCCAGGGTCGTGGCAACGCGGCAGTGGCCGCAGGCGAGCGGGGCAAGTGCGAGGCCCTCTTCGCGAACGATCGCGCGTGCACCATCGGCGCTGCCGGCTGGGCGAGCGGCCGGGCGACTGTGGACCTGACGAAGTACGGGGCGTGCCTCGACGCCACCTATCCGTCGAACAGCTGCTCTCGCGACCTGAACGACGCGAGCAAGAAGTGCGCGACCACCGCCTTCGTCACCGCGGCGACCGCGGTCGGCGGCAACTGCACCAGCGACAGTGAATGCGTCAACGGTTGGTGCAGCATCGCCAACAACGCTCTGTGCGGCACGTGCCAGGCGCAATTCAACGCCGACGGTGGAGTCGCCAACTGCGACCGCGATTCGCAGTGCGTCGCGTCCCGCAGCTACTGCCTCGGCGCCGACGGGCAGATGGCCAACCAGCCGTGCCAGGCGTTCACCGCGATCGACGCGGGCTGCATTTTCGTTTCTCCCAACCAGGAACAGTGCGGGCCGGGCAACGTCTGCGCTTCCACCGCCGCGTTCGGCCAGAACCCGAAGTGCCTTCCGGGAAAACTCGAGGCCGCCTCCTGCATCAAAGGCCGCCAGGAATGCCTTCGCTCCGGAAGGGGCAAGTTCGAGCTGACCTGCGCCACCGACGTCCAGGGCTTCGACACCTGCCAGAAGCAATACAACACCGTCGCCGGTGGACGCTGCGGCACCGGGGAGACCGTGCCTTCGAGCAACGCTTCGGAAGGCACCTTCTGTCTCGAGACCGAGTTTTGCGCGACCGGCGTTTGCGCCAATCGCCGCGCCGCCGCAGCGCCGTGCACCGCGACCGACCAGTGTCAGGCCGGGCTGCGCTGCAACGGGACCGTCTGCGTTCCGTTCACCGACGTAGATGGGGGCTGCAGCAACTCGTTCTTCTGCAAGAACATGCTCAATTGCAACCCGGCCACCAACGCTTGCGAGCCGGGCTTCTCACTGGACGGCGGAGCCTGCTCGGGCGGCCAGAACGGAACCCTGTGCGCGGAAGGCTTCTGCGGCCAGGGAGCGGTCACCACCTGCAGCCCGCTGTTGGCCAACGGTCAGCCCTGCAATCAGTTCTCGCAGTGCCAGAGCTACGCGTGCGTCGGCAACGTCTGCGCGATGGCCTGCTGGAAGCCGTAGCGACGTTCAGGCGTTGCGCATCGCGTCCAGGGCCTGCTGCCAACGGCCCTGGGCTTTGAGCACCCGTTCGACGAAGTCACGCACGGCGCCGTGACCGCCGTCGTGCTTGCTGACGAAATCGGCTTGCGCGCGCACTTCGATTGCCGCGTCGGCGGGGCAAGCGCTCAGGCCGGCCAGTTCCATCGGCGGAAGGTCGTTGGTGTCATCGCCCATGTAGGCGCAGTCGGAAGGCAAAAAGCCCAGCGACGTGCACAGCGTCTGCAACCCGGGCGCTTTGTACTTCTGTCCCTGAAGCACCGCGGCGAGCTTCAGCTCTTCGCCTCGAATCGCGACAATTCGCGAAGTGCGCGCGGTCAGCACCGCCGACGGAAGTCCGGTCAGTCGGGCCATCACCAGCGCGTGACCGTCTTTGACGTTGAAGCGCTTGAACGCCTCGCCTTCGGGCCCGTAATACAGGCCGCCGTCGGTGAGCACTCCGTCCACGTCGAACACCAGCACCTTGACTCGCTTCGCGGCTTTGTTGAACGCGGCGGGCGTCATGCGGGTCCCTGGTGCCCGAGCGCGCGGCGAATCGCCAGCACGTCTTTGAGCACCGCTTCGAACATCTCGAACGTCAGCGAGCAGGGCCCGTCGCACAGCGCAGCGTCGGGGTCCTCGTGGACTTCGGTGAACAGCGCGTCGATGCCCGCCGCGGCTGCGGCGCGCGCGAGCAGGGGAACGAACTTTCGCTCGCCCGCGGTCTCGCCCTCGGCCGCGCTGGGCAGTTGCACCGAATGGGTGGCGTCGAAGCAGGTGGCCAGCCCCGCCTCGCGCATGATCGCAAAGCCGCGCATGTCGACCACCAGGTTGCGGTAACCGAACGAGGCGCCGCGCTCGGCCACCAGGACGTTGGGGTTTCCCGAGTCGAACGACTTGCGCGCGCTGTGGACGATGTCCATCGGCGAGACGAACTGACCCTTCTTCAGGTTCACCCCCCGGCCGGTCTTCGCCACCGCGATCGTCAAATCGGTCTGGCGACAGAGGAAGGCGGGGATTTGAATGATGTCGGCGACCTCGGCGATCGCGTCGACCTGCTCCAGCCCGTGCACGTCGGTGAGGATCGCGACCCCGCATTCCTTTTTGACCCGCGCCAGAATCCGCAGACCTTCCTTCAGCCCGGGCCCCCGAAACGACTTCAGGCTGGTGCGGTTGGCCTTGTCGAAGCTGCACTTGAAAGCGAACGGCACGCCCAGTCGATCGCAAATCTCTCGCACCCGGACTGCGTGACGCAGCACCATCGCCTCGGACTCGATGACGTCGGGCCCGGCGAGAACGAACAGTCGCTGGCCTTCACCGACCGGCTGCCCGCAGAGGGAAATCATCCCGGGCGGGTGTCTCGCTGCTGCTGCGCGGCTCGAATGAACCCCGAGAACAACGGGTGCGCCGCCCACGGCTTGCTCTGGAACTCAGGGTGGAACTGACAGCCGATGAAATGCGGGTGGTCGGTCAACTCGATCATCTCGACCAGGTTGAGCTCGGTGTTCACGCCCGAGAAGACCAGCCCGGCCTCTTGCAACCGACCCCGGTAGGCGTTGTTCACCTCGAAGCGATGGCGGTGTCGCTCGCTCACCAACTCTGATTGGTACAGCTTCTGCGCCAGCGAGCCGGGCTTCAGCGCACAGGAATACGCGCCCAGCCGCATCGTGCCGCCCTTGTCCTTCACGCTCAGCTGGGACTCCATCAGGCTGACGACCGGGTCGGGGGTCTTCTCGTCGAACTCCAGCGAGTTGGCCTGGGTCAACCCGAGCACGTGGCGCGCGTACTCAATCACCGCCATCTGCAGCCCGAGGCAAATCCCGAAGAACGGAATTTTCTTCTCGCGGGCGTAGCGGACCGCGGCGATCTTCCCCTCGGTGCCGCGCACCCCGAAGCCCCCGGGGACCAGCACGGCGTGGCAGTCGGACAGCAGCGCGGCGGCTCCCTGGGTCTCGACTTCCTGCGAGTCGACGTACTTCAGCGTCACCTTCACGTCGTTCGCGATGCCGCCGTGCAGCAGCGATTCGTTCAGCGATTTGTAGGCCTCTTTGAGGTCGACGTACTTTCCGACGATCGCGACCTTCACTTCGCCCTTGCTGGGGCGCATCGCTTTTTCGACGATGCTTTCCCACCGCTCGAGCCGCGCGCCGCGGGTCCAGATGTTCATGATTTCCGACAGCCGCTCGTCGAGGCCCTGGCGGTGCAGTTCCATCGGCAGCATGTAAATCGACGCCACGTCGGGCGAGACGAAGACGTTGCCCGGCTCGACGTTGCAGAACATCGCAATCTTGTCCTTCAGCTCTTGCGAGACCTGGCGGTCGGTGCGGCAGATGAGAATGTCGGGCTGAATTCCGATTTCGCGCAGCTTCATCACCGAGTGCTGGGTCGGCTTGGTCTTCACCTCGCCCGCCGCCGCGATGTAGGGCAGCAAGGTGAGGTGGACGTAGCAGGCGTTGCCGGCTCCTACGTCGTACCGCATCTGGCGAATCGCCTCGAGGAAGGGCAGCGACTCGATGTCGCCCACGGTGCCCCCGACTTCGACCAGCACCACCTCGCGCCCTTCGGCGGCGGCGCGGATGTTGGCTTTGATTTCGTCGGTGATGTGCGGAATCACCTGCACCGTCTTCCCGAGGTATTCGCCGCGCCGCTCTTTCTGAATCACCGAGTGGTAGACGCGCCCGGTGGTGAAGTTGTTGAGCCGCGACATCTTCGCTTCGGTGAACCGCTCGTAGTGGCCGAGGTCGAGGTCGGCTTCCGCTCCGTCGTCGGTGACGTAGACCTCGCCGTGCTGGAAGGGACTCATCGTCCCGGGATCCACGTTGATGTACGGGTCGAGCTTGACCAGCGTCAGGTCGAGGCCCCGGTTTTCGAGCAGCGCCGCCATCGAGGCCGACGCCAGACCCTTCCCCAGTGAGCTGACGACGCCGCCGGTGACGAAGATGAACTTGGTCTTCCTGGAGCGCATATCCCGGTATTCACCATGCGCCCCGCTGGAGTCAACGGGTTACGTCGGGCCGAATGTTCGCAGCGAATTCAGCCTTCAGGGGAACTTCGCCCGGTAGTCCTCGAGGCTGCAGCGAATGACTTCGAGCGCCTCTTCCCGGCCGTACACTTCGGGAATCTCGGTCGCAGGCTCCGTCATGTCAGGCGATTGTTTGTAGGTGAGGAAGTAGTGACGCAGGCGGTCCACCAGCGCCGTCGGTGCATCGAGGATGTCTTTGTAGGCCCCGTAGACGTTGTCGTTCTTCAGCACCGCTACGATCTTGTCGTCCGCTTCCATTCCATCGAGCATCCGCAGCCCGCCAATCGGCACCGCGGGGACGAGCAGGTTCCCGTGGGTAATCGGCTTCTCGGTCAAGACGCAGACGTCGAGCGGGTCCGAGTCGCCCTTGATTCCCGGACGCTTGAGTCGATCTGCGCAGCGCTTGGCCACCCGTTCGCCGCAGTAGGTGCGGGGAATGAAGCCGTAGAGCGTCGGCGGCACGCTCGAAAATTTCTGGGGTCGGTCGACGCGCAGCAGGCCGGACTCTTTGTCGAGCTCGTATTTCACCGCGTCGGTGGGGACCATCTCGATGTAGCAGATGAAGACTTCCGGACCGCCGGGGAGGATGCCGTGCCAGGGGTGGGCAGTGAACGGTTGATTCATGGCCGCGCAGGCTAGACCACCGCGGCTCAGCTTTTGGTGGGGAAGGCCGCGAGCAGCGTTCGCAGCGCGGCCTCGGCCCGGGGCACGTCGGCGGGGCTGTCGACCGCCTGCCCCCGGTGACGCGTCTCGCAACACAAAATCCGGATTCCATTTCCGAGCGCGCGCAGCTGCTCGAGCCGTTCGGTGTTCTCGAGCGCGGTCGGGGGCAGCGCCGCCAATCGCAACAGCGTCGCGCGCCGGTAGCCGTAGATTCCCAGGTGGGCCCAGCGCACCGCGGGCTCGTTGGGCTCGCGCGCAAAGGGAACATCGCCCCGCGAGAAATACAGCGCGTGCCCGGACTCGTCTCGCACCACTTTCACCACGTTGGGTTGGGTCCGCTCGGCCTCGTCCAGCGGCCGCACCAGCGTCGCCATCTGCACCTGGGGGTCGGAAAAAGCGCGTCCTAGAATCTGCAGCGCCTCGGGGTGAATCGCCGGCTCGTCGCCCTGCACGTTGACGAACACATCGTCGTTCCCGCCGGGGCGTCGGCGAGCGATTTCCGCCACCCGGTCGGTGCCCGAAGGGTGCGCGGCCGAGGTGAGCTCGACGGTTCCATTGAAATGCTTCACTGCGTCGACGATGCGCGCGTCATCGGTGGCGATCACGACTTCGTCGAAGGTGCGCGCCTGCAGACACCTTTCCCACACGTGCTGAATCATCGGCTTGCCGTTGATCAACGCCAGCGGCTTTCCCGGAAAGCGCGACGCCGCGTGGCGCGCGGGGATGACGGCGATCAAGGCAGACATGGCGCCACTCTTAGCGCGCCCGCTGCGACTTACGCAGAAGCCTGAGGCCGCCGGCCGCCGTTCCTGCGCCGCCCTGCGAACCAGAGCGCGAGAGCGGGCAGCAACAGCCCCGGAGCACTCGAGTAACCGTGGGGCAAAGGCTTCGAGGTCCCGCCATCACCCGGTTCAGGCGTGCCGGAGTCTTCCGTGCCCGCGTCGTCCACCCCGGCGTCCACCACCGGCTCAGTTCCGCCGTCGGCCTCGACCATTCCGCCGTCCGCAAGTTGGCAGGCATCGCCGATTCCGTCGCCGTCGTGGTCCAGGTCCTGCTGATCAGGGTTTGCGACCGTCGGGCAATTGTCGACTGTGTCGAGGATCCCGTCGTGATCCCCGTCGGTCGTGATCGGCGCGCGCACCAGGCCGATGTTCCCCAAGGCGGTCTGACCGGCGACGACGCTGCGGGTGATGGTCTGAGTGATGAACCCCACTTTGGAGGCAGTGATCGTGTAGGTCGCGGCCGGGACGTTGAACTCGTAGAGCCCCGCGGCGTCGCTCACGTCGGTGCCCTCGTAGATGATCCCACGCAGCACTCCGAAGTTCGTCGACACGGGGGCCATCACGGCCAGGTGGTTGGCGACGACGCGCTCGGAGCCGTCCGAGGGGTTGTTCACCACGCCCAGCTTGTCGATGTACATCGAGGTGGATCCTCCTCCGTCGAGGCTGAGCGCGGTGTACGCCCCGACGCTCAGCATCAAGCTGCCCAGCTCGTTGCAGGTCATACCGATGCTGGCGGTGCTGCGGCCGTCGACCACGGCGATGTACAGCGTCCGCTTGTCCTGCGAGAGGCCCACCGCCGTGCGCGGGTTTCGCACCGTGCAGTGGGTGCCGTAGCCGGCGTTGTTGATCACCGCCCCACTGGCGACGATTCCCGGGCGCCCACCGATCGAGCCCTTCATCCACGTGGCATCGAACGGAACGATGGGGGCGGGCTGGTAGATTTCCACCCGGTTCGTGGGGGTTCCGAAAGCGAGGTTCCCGTACCGGGTGTTGTCCACGCTCGCGGGCCAGACGGCGCCGACTCCGACCGCCAAGCCTTGCGTGTGGTAGTCGGTATAGAAGAAGAAATAGCCGTTGATGGCCGCTTTGGCTCCCACCAGCTTGGCGTAGCTGGACGGGGTGCGCTGCCGCTGCGCCGACGTGGTCGCGATCAGCGAGACGCCGGGGGTATTGAGGTCGACCACCAGCACGTGTCGGCCCTCGCGCAGTATTGCTCAGCACGTGGATGGCCAACCTCGAACTTGCGAGCCCTTGCGGTGGCGCAAGAGTTGCGAACTGGCGCGCCCATGAAGACTTTCATCAGAAATCTGACGCTGGCTTTTTGGGTCGTCTGGCTGGTGCCTGCCTGTGCACCCAAACAGGTCGGCGAGTGTCTGGGTGTGGCTGTCGGCGGTGCGTTGAGCCGGCTGGTGGGCCTGGCACTCTATGAAGGAGCGCACCCGCTCGACAGGCCCGACGAGGTCCGAGCTACCGGGGGACTCTGGGTCGGAGGTGCGCACGAAGGCGGGCGGCTGGTCCTCACCTTTGATGGTCCTCCAGTGAGCGGCGAGCTGCCGCGCAACCTTGGCGACGGCGGCTGCGAGAGCGTCGGCGACTTCGCTTTCCTCTTCCACTCGGGCCCGGACGCCGGCAGCAGCGAACTGCTCACTGCGACGCTGGTCGTCACCCAAACGGCGCGCACGGATGCAGGGGTTCCGACCCTATTTCGCCTGACAGGGATTGCCGCCCGGCTGGAGGATGGAGGGACGCGTGCGGTCTCGAATCGGGACCTCAATCTCGTACTGCCCTGAAACCTTGGGTCGCGCGCCGAGGACGTGGGCGAGCCTGAACGAATGTCGCAACGAAACGTCTTCTTCCCGCGCTCGAGCTCCCACGCCCACGGGTCGCCGCTCGCTGAAACCCTCATGCAGAGGCAGTCATGCTTGAGCAGGTCTGCGGGCTTCAGGGGCTCGCCGCTGCGGTTGAGGTACGCCGGGGCTGCGACCAGCCGACGCCTTCGCTAATGAATCGCGGCGCGAATCGGCAGCTCAGCCACGATGCGCGCTTCGATCGCCAGCAGCTCGTCCAGCCGCGCCGCGCCGGCAGGTCCTGCCTCGAGCCCCTGCGCCAGCCGGACGAAGAGCTCTTGATGGCCGTCTTCCGACTGCGCCAGCTCGGCATACAGCCGCCGCAGCTCGGGGTCTTCGAGCCCGTCGGCCAACAGCTGCAGCCGTTCGTGGCTGCGCGCTTCGATGATCGCCGCGATCAGCAACCGGTCGAGCCGCCTTTCGTGCGGAGGGTTGCGCAGCAACTTCTGCAGCGCCTTCGCGTACGGGTCTCCACTGTCGAAGGTCAACCGCAGCCCGCGCACTTCCATCACCGCCAACACCCGGGCCAGGTGCCCGCTCTCTTCACGTGCCAGCCTCGCCATCAGCGCCGGCAGCCCCGGAATGTCCGGGTAGGCCTGCAGCAACGAGAGCGCGTTCGCCGCCGCCTTCTTCTCGCAGTGGGCGTGGTCGATCAGCACCGCGTCGAAGTGGGCGAGCGCCAGCGGCAGCCACGCCTGGTCGGTGGCGGAATGAAGCTTCAGCTTCACCCGACTACTTCGGAGCGGGGACCGACTTGAAGTCGCCCGCCTTCACTCCGGTGAGCTTCGAAGGATCGAGGTGCTTCTTCGTCGCCGCGCTGACCTGGGCCGCGGTGAGCGACATCAGCTTCGTGTCGATGCTCTCTTCGAAGCTGAGCGTGCGCCCGAGGAAGAGGTCGCCGTTGAGCATCATCGCCAGGCTGTTGTCGTCGGCGCGCGCCTGCTCTCGCGATTGCATCAGGCCCGGCCGCGCGTCCTTCACTTCCTTCTCGGTGAAGCCCGACTCGACCGCCTTCTTCAGCTCTTCGTTCATTCCCCGCTCGACCTTCTCGAGGTTCTGAGGCGCGAAGATCGCGTAGCCGTACATCGCCGCCGCATCTTCCAGCGGAGGCACCCGCAGGTACGTGCCCGCCCCATAGGAAAGACCTTCGCTCTCGCGCAGGCGCTTGGTGATTCGCCCGCTCATGAAGCCGCCCCCCAACAGGTAGTCGGCCATGATCATCGCCGGAAATTCCGGGTCTGCGTCGTTGAGCGCGAAGTCCAGCCCGACGCCGTAGAACGCGTTGGCCTTGTCCGGCAGCGGCAGAAAGAGCGTGGTCCCGGTGCTCTTCTTGTGAGGCCGGGGAATGCGGTCGAAGGCCTGGGGCGCTTTCCAACCGCCGAGCAGCGCTTCGAGCTTCGGCTTCACTTCTTCCGGGTCGAAGTCGCCGACCATCGCCAGCTCGGCGTTCTGCGCCCCGTAGTGTTTGGCGTGGAAGGCCTGCACCTCTTCTCTCTTGATGCGGGTCGCGGCGGCAATCGACTCGTCCGGGGTGGGGACGTTGAACGGATGTCCGGCCGGCCAGGGCTCGACGGCGCGGCGCAGCTCGAGGAACCCGATCTGGGTGGGCTCGGTCTTCACCTGTTCCAGCTGCGAAAGCGTCTCGCGGCGCAGTTGCTCGAACTCGTTGGGGTCGAACAGCGGCTCTTTCAACGCCTCGGTGATCAGCTCGAGCGTCTCGAGCAGCGCGACCTTGCGCACCTCGACTGTGACCACCACTCCCTGCGCTCCAGGCTGAATCTGGACCAGGGCGTTGAGCCGATCGAGCGCGTCCTTGAACGCCTGGCGCGAGTGTTTCTTGGTTCCGCGGGTCAGCATCTTCGCGGTCATTTCCATCGCCTCTCGCTGGTTCATCAGGGTCTGCAGCGTTCCGTAGTGAATCGTCAGCGCGAAGTTCAGCCGCTCGCCGCGGGTCTTCTTCGGCAGCAGCGCCCACTTCAGCCCGTTGGACAGCTGACCCCTCTGGGTCCGGGCCTCGATGTTCTTCGGGGCCACATCGAACGTCTCGCCGACCGACATCGCCGCCGAACCTTTGAAGTCCTTCAGCATCGTCGCCACGTCTGCCGCGGGCGGAATTTCGATGCGCTGCGGCTTCTCGGTCGGCACGTACTCGCCCAGCGTTCGGTTCGAGCTCAGCAGGTACTTCGCAGCCACCTTGTTCACGTCGTCGGCGGTGACCGCTTTGATCCGGTCGCGGTGGACGAACAGCATTCGCCAGTCTCCCATCGCGGCGCACTCAGAGAGGATGAGCCCGATGCGCTCGGACGAATTGAGGATCAGCTCGAGCTGCTTGAGCAGCCCGGCCTTCGCCCGCTCGGTCTGTTCCTTGGTGACCGGTTTGGCCGTCAGGCCTTCGGAAATCGAAAGCAACGCCGAGCGCGCAGCGTCGACGTTGTCGCCGGGCTTCAGCTCGACCTGGCAATACATGAAGCCTGGGTCTTTGAGCTGGTAGTTGCTGCAGGCGACGTGGGCCGCCTTCTTCGTTTCGACCAGCGCGGTGTGCAGCCGCCCGCTCGGGGCATCGCCCAGCACCTGGGTCAGGACGTCGACCGCAGCGAACTCGGGGTCGCTTCCCGCAGGGACGTGCCAGCCGGCCATCAGCGTGGGCACGCCCCCCGAACGACGCACGAACACCGAGCGCTCTCCGTCCTGCGCGGGCTCGAGGGTGTAGGTCGGCCAGAGCTTGCTCTTCGGCTTGGGGATCTTCCCGAACGCTTCGGCGACCCACTTGAAGACCTTCGCTTCATCGAACTTTCCAGCGATGACCAGCATCGCGTTGTCCGGCTGGTAGTGCCGCTTGTAGAAATCTTTGAGCCGTTCGATCGGGACCAGCTCGATGTCGCTTTTGGGCCCGATCGTCGAATGCCCGTAGTGGTGCCACTGGTACGCCGCGGCCATCACCCGTTCGTTGAGGACGCTCGACGGCTCGCTCTCGCCCATTTCGAACTCGTTGCGGACGACGGTCATCTCGGCATCGAGATCTTTCTTCGCGATGAAGGCGTTGATCAGGCGATCGGCTTCGAATCGCAGCGCCCACTCGGTGTTCGCGTCGGTCGCGGGCATCGACTCGTAGTAGTTGGTGCGGTCGAACCAGGTGGTGCCGTTGGCTTCGGCCCCGTGATCCGAGAGCGCCTGCTTGGCATCGGGCGTCTTCGGAGTCCCCTTGAACATCAGGTGTTCGAGCAGGTGCGCCATTCCTCCTTCGCCTCCACCCTCGTGGCGGCTGCCGACGAAGAGGGTGAGGTTGATGGTCACCGTCGGCTTGCTCGAATCTGGAACGAGGACGACCTTCAGCCCGTTCGCGAGCGCGTACTCGCGCAGCCCTTCTGCCTCGGAGACGAGGGTGAAGGCTTTGGGGACGGGGGGAACGGCAGGAGCAGCGACGAGCAGCACGGCCGTGAGTCGAGCGATCAGCATCCGGGGTCAATACGCGCCTTCGCTCACCCGCCATAGAGATCAATTGAAACTGACGGCGGGGCCCGCGCAGCGGTGCTTACTGGGCCGGCAAGGTGATCGACCCCTGCGCGCAAGTCAGCCGGACCTGGTTCTCGAGCACCGGCGCGGAAGGAGCGTCGGCGAAGTTGGCCAGCACGATTTCGCGCGACATCCCTGCGGGCAAGTTCGCGAAGTCCGCCTGGCGCTGGCCGGGAATCAAGATCGAACAGCGGGTGAAGCTGAAGCTGCCGTTGTTCTTCAGTCGCACCGCGCGCGAAGGCTCTTGCACCAGGATCATCGAGGCGTTGAGCGGGCCCCTGACTCCGGTCGTCGGTGAAGTTCGCTTCACCGCCGCGGTCGGGACCAGGTCCAAATTTGCAGGGCCCGCGTCGCTCATCGCCACGGGAGCCACCGCCACCGGAGCGACCGCCATCACGGGAGTCTGCGGCTGCGCCGGAACCGTCGGTGGTTCCGCCTTCACGGTCGAACGGGTCGACTCCGAATTGTCCGTGGTCCTGAAAAACCACAGCCCGCCCCCGAGCAACACCACCGCGAGCACCGCTGCCGCAATCAGCGGGGTCCGGGTCGGCCGCACCGCTTTCAGCGCCCCTTCCGACAACAGTTCGGACGCTCTGACCGAAGGCAGGGTCTGCGCCGTGGCCTGTGGGCTGAGGCTCGACAGTTTGGACAGCAACCGCTGGTTCGACTGGTAGGCCTCGCGGCACTTGAGCTTCACCCAGTCTCCCACCTGCTTGCGGGTGGGCTGCCCGAGCCGAGTCAGTTGGGCCAGCAGCGCGCGCGCAAAATCATCAGTGCTCGGGTAGCGATCCGAAGCGGTTTTCGAGAGCGCCTTCTGCACCACCGCGTCGAGCTCGAGGTCCACTTCGCTGCGCAGCGGTGCAAGCGGCTGCCGCTTCGGGTGGGCCATCGCGACCATCGTCTCGGGCGTGGTACCGGCCGCGACGTAGTGCCGACCGGCGAGCAGTTCCCACAACATCACCGCCAACGAGTACTGGTCGGCGCGCGCATCGACCTGCTCGCCCAGCGCCTGCTCCGGCGCCATGTAGCCGAGCTTGCCAATCACCATCTGGGCCTGGGTCGAATGGCTGCGCGCCGTCGAGCGCGCGATCCCGAAGTCGATCACCTTCACCTCGCCCTCGAAGCTGATCATCACGTTCTGGGGCGAGACATCGCGGTGGACGATCGACATCGCGACCCCGTCGAGCCCCACCTTGTTGTGCGCGTAGCCCAGCCCTTCGGCCGCCTGCCACGCAATGAAGACCGCGATCGGCACCGGAATCAGCTCGTCGGCCTGGGCCACTTGCGAGACGAGTCTGGCCACGTCGATGCCCGCGACGTATTCCAGCGCCATGAACAGCACGCCCTCGTCCTGATCCAGGTCGTAGATCTGCGCGATGTTCGAGTGAGACAGGTGCACCAGCACCTTTCCTTCATGGTGGAACCGCTGAACGAACTGCTCGTCCCTGGCCAGCGCCGGCAGCACCGTCTTGACGATCGCCGGCTTCTCGAACCCGCCCGGCCCAGACAGCCGCGCGAGCCACACCTCTCCCATTCCTCCCTGGCCCAACGGTTCGACCAGCTCGTAGCGCCCCAGCCGTTTCTTCACGGCACGACCTTCACCGCGATCGGGACCCGACGGGTGAGCTTCCACGCCACCAGGCCTACCGCGGTGACGACCGCCACTCCGGCGAGCAGTGGAAGCTTCTCGTGAAAGCCGGTCCACAACATGAACACCGCCGAGACGCAGTACACCCCAGCGGCGATCAGCGCCGAGGTCTTCACGTCTTTGCCTTTGAGTCGCGCGGGAAACAGCCCGAGGACGGTGAGCGCCGCGAAGAGAACGAGGATCGCTCCGACGTTGGTGAGGACGTCCTTGAGCGTCTGGGTGAAGACCAGGATCAACGCGATCGCGCCCTGCAGCAGCACGCTCATCGTCGGCGGCTTGCCCTCGCGGCCGATGAACACCCTGGGAAGAAAGCCGTCGGTCGCCATCGCGGCGTAGACCCGTGGGCCGATCATGATCATCGCGGACATGGCCGAGAGGAACGCGAGCACGATGACGAGGCTCATCAGCGACGCGGCCCTTGAGCCCAGCAGCCGGTTCATCAGCGCGTGGCCGACGGTGACAGGCTCTTTTGAAAAGACGATCGCCCCATCTGCCGGAGTGAGATTCGCCGCGAAGATGTAGTTGACGACCAGGTACAGCACCGCGACTGCGCTGCAGCCAATCAACATCGCGCGGGGCACGGTGCGCCCGGGGTTTTCGAATTCTTCCGACGCATAGACCGCGGCGTTCCAACCGCTGAAGGCGAACGCGATGAAGAACAAGCTTCCCACCATCGCACTGAGCGGGAAGCCGTCGATCGCCGTCGGAGGCACCCAGGTCGGCCACGCCACCGTGCCTGCGACCAGCCCGACCGCGACGAAGCCCAGCACCAGCATCACCTTCACCGCCACCAGGATGTTCTGTGCGCGGGCCGACAGGTGCAGTCCCAGCGCATGCACCGCGGTCAACGCGATCACCAGCCCGACCGCGACCGCCTTGGTCGGCGTCGACGGGATGACGGTGCCCAGGAACACGCCTGCTCCGAGCGCGTCTGCGGCGATCGGCGCCGAGAAGCCGACCAGCAGCGAGGCCCACCCGGCCAGATAGCCCAGCGCGGGGTGAAGCAGCTCTGAGAGGTAGCGGTACTCGCCGCCGCTGCGAGGGACGAGCCGGGCGACTTCCGCGTAGGCGTACGCCCCCGAGAGCGCGAGCACCGACCCGATGATCCACGCCAGCATCAGCGGGCCCGGGGGCAGCGACTGCGCCATGAAGCCGAAGGAAAGAAAGACGCCGATGCCCACCATGTTGGCGATCACCAGACCAACACCGGACCACAGGCCAAACAGTTTGCGCGGCGGAGCGAATGTCACGGCGCGGCACTCTAGGAGGGCCGAACGCCGCCAAGGTGCGGAAAGCGCAACTTTCAACCTGTTCTCCATCTTCTTCGCCGGGGCAGGGACGCCGGGAAGGGGGCCGTTGGAAGTCGATGCGAGGTGGGTTGAGGTTGCGCCTGGGCCAGATGACCATTTAGAGTGGTCATGTGAAAGCAATGAACGCGACCGAGTTCAAGGCCAGGTGTCTGTCCGTGTTGGACCAGGTTCAAAAGACCGGTGAGCCGGTGCTGATTCTCAAGCGGGGGAAAGCAGTGGCGCGGGTCGCGAGCGCCTTTGTCGGGAAGGCCGGGCCTCCCAAAGACAGGCTCAAGGGAACGATCGAAGTCCTTGGCGACATCACTGGCCCGGTGTTGCCCGCTGCTGCCTGGCACGCAGTGTCCGGCAAGGGAAAGTGATTCTCGTCCTCGATACCCATGTCTTGTTGTGGTGGCTCAGTGATTCGGGTCGGCTCTCACGACCGCAACTCAACGCGCTGAAGAAGGTGAGCGCGGACTCGCCCGCCCACGTCTCGGACATCAGCCTCTGGGAGATCGCGACCCTGGCCCAGTTGGGCCGAATTCGACTCCGGATGCCCTTGCGCGAGTGGCTGGACATTGCCCTCGAGCCGCCCTGGGTCGAGCTGCAAGCGATCAGCCCGGCCGTCGCCGCCGAGGTCGCTTCTTTGCCAGACAGCTTTCATCGGGATCCTGGCGACCGAATCATCGTTGCAACGGCGCGGGTGCTAGGCGCTCGACTGCTGACGCGCGATAAGGCGATCATCGCTTCCGGTCTGGTTCCGGTCATCGCTTGAAAAATCTCATGAAAATGCTCGCCGTCTGGCTGCTGGCTCTGTGCGCGTGCGGTGGCACCGAGATCAATTCCGGCTCTTACGATCAGACCTGCACCGTCGATGCGAACTGCACCCCGGTGTTTCAAGGCGACGCGTGCGCCCCGTGCCGCTGCACCAACGCCGCCGTCAACAGCTCTCAGGCCGCGCGGTACGAATCGGACCTGCTCAACCTTCGAACCCGCTGCGGCCCGGTACCCGAAGTCGCCTGCGCGGCCTGCCTGCCCAGGCGGGGCCTTTGCATCGGTTCCACGTGCTCGGCACGCCCCGAGTAGGTTAAAGCGGGGCCCATGATCGCCCTTCCGATTCTGATTCTGCTGGCTGCTCCGCCTGCCGCTGCTGCCCCCGCTCCCGTTGCTGCTGCCCCCGCCGCTGCTGCCGCCGACGGGACGCTCGATTTTACCAACGAGGCGAAGTTGTTGTTCCGGGTGGTCGCCTGTGAGGGCGATGCTCCGCTGCCCAAGAACATCGATGAGAAGGTGGTCGCCGAGCACTGCAAAGAGCTGCACAAGCGCACCGAGAAATACAAGCAGACGTGGATCAACGTCGCCGAGCCGTTCTTGCAGAAGCTGAAGACGGCGGGCTTGCCGACGACGGTCGTCTACCCTTTCGGCGGGGGAGATTTGATTTCCGCGCTCACCACCTGGCCCGAGGCGAAAGAAATCACCACCCTGTCGCTCGAGCACGCCGGGGACCCGCGCCGGATCAACCAGATTGATTCGAAGCAGCTGAAGACCAGCCTCGATCTGATCCGCTCGATTTCTGCCGGCCTGCTGACCGCCAACGACAGCAAGACCGAGAACCTGATGAAGGGCCAGCGCGGCGAGCTGCCCGGTCAGCTGTCCTTCTTCCTGATTGCTCTGGCGGTGCACGGGTATGAGCCGGTGGCATTGCGCTACGTGCGCGTCGAGCCCGACGGCTCGCTGCACGGCATCACCCAGAAGGACGTAGATGACCTCGCGAAGAAGGACGCGCAGCTGCTCAAGCAGGGGTGGACGTCGCCCGACTTCTCGGAAGCCTTCAGCAACATCGAGCTCAAGTTCCAGAAGAAGGGAGACCCTTCGAACACCAAGGTTCACCGCCACTTCGCCGAGAACCTCGACGACGATCATTTCGGCACCGAGCCGGGAATGAAGAAGCACCTCGAGGCCAAAGGGCAGGTCGTCGCGATGACCAAGGCTGCCAGCTACCTGCTCTGGCGCCCGAACTTTTCCGCGATTCGAAACTACCTGCTCGACCACATGGAATTCATGTTCTCGGACAGCACCGGAGTTCCCCCTTCCTACGCCACCGCCAAGGGCTTCACCCAGACGACTTTCGGTCGGTTCGACGAGTCGTTCCTCGCGGGCAACGCGACCTTCAACTCGGACTTCAAGAAGCTGTGGGAAAAAGCCGAGCCGCTGCCGTTTCGCTACGGCTACCTCGACAAGAAGCTGCAGAAGCACATGCTGGTGACGCAGAAGGCGGCCAAGAAGTAAGCGTGAGGGGCCTCGCGCTGGTGCTGCTGACCGCCCTGGCCGATGGGGGGCTCGAGCCGGTCGAAATCCAGACTCCCGCGGTCGCGTTGGCC